>JBLINP010000198.1:0-8948 GCA_047639415.1 Planctomycetota bacterium
TCGACGACCTTACAAGGTCGTCTGCGGGGGCAAGTATCTGCAAAGTGCCAGCAGGAACCAATTCGAGGCGTTTTGCCTCGCGGTTCATGAATAATCCGGGCTAGGCCAAAGCGTCGTCTGCCACGTGATAGTGCGGATCTTCGATCACGTTGACTTCGACCATGCTGCCCGCTCGACGCAGAAGCTTTCGACAATCTGGGCTGAGGTGCCTCAGGTGTAGTGTCTTGCCAGCTTTGAGGTAGCGGTCGGCCAGCGAATCAATCGCTTCAATGGCCGAATGGTCCGAAACACGCGCGTGCTCGAACTCGATGACGACATCATCCGGATCGGTGCGCGGTTCAAACAACTCGCCGAAGCCGCTGGCGGATCCAAAGAACAAAGGCCCGCGCAGGGAATAGACCTTGGTGCCCTTGTCATCAATGTGGCTCACCACGTGAATGACCTTGGCGTGCTTCCAAGCGAAGACCAAAGCTGAAACGATCACTCCGACGAAGACGGCGATGGCCAAGTCGGTGAACACGGTAACTGCCGAAACCAGAATGACGATGAAGACATCGGTCGCTGGCACCTTATTCAGGATCCCTAGGCTCGACCACTCAAAGGTTCCCAGCACGACCATGAACATGACGCCGACCAGCGCGGCAACCGGAACCATTTCGATAACGGAGCTAGCCACTAGAACGAATGCGAGTAGTACCAAAGCAGCGGTAATTCCAGAGAGTCGACCGCGCCCTCCTGAATTGATATTGATCATGCTCTGACCAATCATCGCGCAGCCGCCCATTCCTCCAAAGAAACCACAGGTGATATTGGCGGCGCCTTGAGCCACGCATTCTTTGTTTCCACGACCGCGTGTTTCGGTCAACTCGTCCACCAAAGTCAACGTCAACAAAGATTCAATCAAACCGACTGAAGCCAGGATGATTGCATAGGGAAAGACGATCTTGAACGTCTCCAAGTTTAGGGGGACCGCCGGAATCGAAAATAACGGGAAGCCACCTTCAAGCGACGCATCGGGATTGCCAGTCATCGTTCGCAAGTAATCCACGATGCTGGGAGAATCCAAACCCAGACCTTTGACGAGCAACGTGATTACGACGATGGCTGCCAACGAGGACGGAATCGCACGCGTCAACTTCGGCAGAAACGTGATGATCGCCATGGTCGCTGCGACGAGAGCCAGCATGATCATCATCGGCGCGCCCGTCATCCAGACCATCTCGCCTTCCGCTCCGAGAGTTTTGAATTGGCCCAATTGAGCCATAAAAATCACGATCGCCAGTCCATTCACGAAGCCCAGCATCACGGGGTGCGGCACCATGCGGATGAACTTGCCCAGTCGGAAGACGCCGGCCATCACCTGCAACGCACCCATCAGTACGATTGCGGCAAACATATACTCAATGCCGTGAGTCGCGACCAAAGCCACCAGTACGATCGCGATCGCGCCCGTGGCGCCCGAGATCATGCCGGGGCGTCCACCGAAGACGGCCGTGATGATTCCGACGATAAAGGCGGCGTGCAGCCCGACAATCGGATCAACCCCGGCCACGAAGGCGAAAGCAACCGCCTCAGGAACAAGGGCTAGAGCGACGGTAAGTCCCGACAAGATGTCGGTCTTGGGGTTGAACTTGGTCTTGGCGTTAAGGTCGAACACGGCTGCTTTTGGTTTGAATCGGGACTGGAAAACCGCGCAGAGTATCGACCAATGCCCCGAAGGCGCCGCTTAAGTGAGATCAATTCAGAACTGCTTTCGATAAATGTTGATTCGAGCAATGTGAACCTTCAGAGCTTCGGTAACCACAACGAGTTCCGATCGTCTTCTCCTTGACCAGGGGCTGGAGCCCCATCACATCAGTCGCTTTCCTGAAGTAGCTCTAAATCTTCAGGGTCTCGCGCGCGCGTTGAACCACGTCACGCAAGCATCCGGAATCAAACGGACTGGTCAAACCAGCACCGCGAACTAGATCTTGGAAGGGTGCGGATCCGCCGCGCTGGCAAAGCGCGACGTAGGCCTTCATCGTTTTGGGTCGATCGACCTCTGCCTGTGCCCAAAACTGCAGCGCGCAAGTTTGTGCGAGCACGTAATCGATGTAATAGAACGGGCTTTGATAGATGTGCGATTGATCTTGCCAACGTCCTCCCCCAGCGGCGTGCGCTAGATCGCCCCACTGCCTCCAGGGCATATAGAGCTGTTCCATTTCAAGCCACATTTCGTGACGTTCCGCCGGCGAAACCATGGGCTTGGCGTAGATCAAGTGTTGGAAGTGATCCACTGCCGTTCCGTAGGACAAAAACAGCAACGACTCCGTCAGGTGCGTTTGACGAAAGCGCTCCCCATCTTCTTTGAAGAACGAATCCATGTGGGGCCACGTCAAAAATTCGAGCCCCATCGAATGAACTTCAGCGGACTCGTACGTCGGCCAGTGATAGTCAGAGGGCCACAAGTCTTTGCTGCAGTAGTTTTGGAAGGCGTGCCCGATTTCATGCGTCAGCACCTCGACGTCCCCCTTGGTCCCGTTGAAGTTGGCGAAGATGTAGGGCATGCCGTGCGTCGGAAAGGATGTGCAGAAGCCGCCGCCCGCTTTGCCATCACGACTATCGAGATCCATGAAGCCACCGCCATTCATGGTCCGGAAGAAGCCGCCCAGTTCGTTGCCCATATCGTCGAACATTTCAACGGCTCGATCGACCATCCAGGCGCGATCGCCCTTGGGGAGCGGATTGCCGCGAAGGTCGAGGACGTATTCGTCCCAGGCCATCAGGGATTCCACTTCCAAGTCTTTGGTTTGGCGTTTGATCAACTCCACGCAGAGCGGCACGACTTCCTTTTGGATCTCGGCGCGAAACTGTTCCACGTCGCTTTGGTTGTAGTCCACGCGACACATGCGCTTGTAACCGAGGTCGATAAAATTTTCGAATCCCAGTTTGTGTGCAGCATCGGTGCGCACCTTGACCAGGTCGTCGAAGATTCGGTCTAAGGTGCCAGCCTGTTCCGCGTACCAAGACCAGAATACTTGCTCCGAACCATGGCGAAGTTCCCGGTCAGCGCTTTGCCTGTACTTGCGAATGGTCGAAAGATTGAGCGCCTCACCGCGAAAGGTGAGCTTGGCACCGGCCTTCAACTCCGTGAACTCAGAACCCAAGGCCAACTCGCGCGCCAAGTTCTCTTTGATGGTCGCGTCAAAGGCCAAAGCATCGGATTCCCAAAGGGCGAAGGCTTGAGCTCCAACAACGGCCTCAATTTCCGATCGCAGAGGATGCGCAAGCAGGACTCGCTTCACCATGACTTCGAGCTCAGTCCAACGCGGTGAAGCCGCATCCCACGCATCCTGTGCAGCCTTGTTCGTCGCGTTCGCAGTATCTTGATGAAAGCGAAGCGAAACCAAAGCGTCATAGGTTCCCACCTCGCAACGCTTCAGATCCCACTCGCGAAGCAACTCCACACACTCCGCTGCCGCGGCCGCCGAGTTCATTCGATCACAAATACTGTCCGCCGTTTTGGACAAGGATTCCAAGTCGGGAATCGATGCGGCGACGTCTTCGAAATTGGGAGCAACCGGTGCGGATTGAGACATGGGATTTCTTTCTAGACAAACGCTTTCTCGACGAACGAATGCGCCGGAACTATCCCGGCGTGAAGAGCAGGATATCAAATTCAAACCGATTCCATGCGGGCGCTCGCCTGGGATCTGATCGTCCTTTTTCGCGGTCACAAATACACGGTGCGAGATTCGAGTCCGCGAAGCGCTTCGTTCGGCAGAAATCCAAAGCCTATGAAAAAGGCTCACAGCTAAAGATTCGCGGTGAGCCATCGTTCGATCAAGCGAACTTGTGGAATCTTGCTGGCCGTTTACTTCAAGCCATGTCTCGGCAATAAGACCTTTGGGTCGGGGACGCCAACTCGTTTGAGGGGTAGGGCCGACTTGATCGAGTGCTTACCTCCGGGCGAGTGAAGTTGAATCACTCCCGGTCCGCCTTGGCCACCGAATCCGACGGTCGCTGGTGAGGTGGATTGGCCACCAAAGCCACCTCGAGCTTCGAGAATTTGAGCACCGACTCCAAGGTCAATTCCTGTGGATGATTCGAGCACGATATGCCCTCCGGAACCGCCACCGCCACCGCCGCCCGACCGCACGAAGAAGTTGTTCAGGAACTGAATCAGCTGCCCATTGCCGCCATCCCCACCGTTCGCATGGATGGATCCCTGTGCACCGGTGAGTTGATTGAACATGTTGATTCGACCAATCGCTCGCAAATGGAGGGCACCGCCACCGCCGCCACCACCGGCGCCTTTGTCTTCGGTTGCCGAGGAGAAGTTGGGGTTGGGAAAAGTGAAACTACGAATCGAATCGCCGCCTCCACCGCCACCTGCTCCAGCGGTCAAGCCAGGTAATTCCCCGACGACCAACTGCCCTGTTGCGCGATCAAATCGCACGCCCCAGTAATCGTTTTCAGAATCGAAGTCTTGGAAAGGTGATTGACCGATCGCCCCCCCCATTGGAAACGGTGATCCCAGAGCGCCGAATGCAAAAGTGCTTCCGTTTCCTCCCGGCATAGCGACGAGACCTTTAGAGCTAACTCCGGCTGCAGTACTGCCGGTTGCATCCGGTCCGAATGTTCCTCCGCCGCCGCCCGCACCACGACGATACTTTGGATTGGAATTCTGTACCTGAGACAAGGAACTAGAACTGGGGTTTGCACCATATCCGGACTCGCCTCCATGACCTCCGCCCGTTGTGGCAAAAGCTTGGAAGCCCTGCCCGCCCGCAGCAGTCGAAGAAGTCTGCGAAGCACTTGCCGTACCGCCAGCACCGCTACCTAAGTTTCCAGGTGCACCCGGCTCAGGAAGCATGGCCGTGAATACACCCTTCACGTCCTGCGCGTTGTACCCCTTAGCGTCGATGCGACCAAAAATGTCGATCTGTTTACGAGCTAACATACGAAAGGGGTTTGGCCCCCTGAGCTCCAGAACAGCACCGTCGCCGAGAACAAAACTCTCCAGCGCTACGTGGCCGTTGGTGACCTTCACGAGTTCACCTGTGGTCGATTGCAAAAAGGAGAAGGTCGTATCGACCACAACGGTAACGCCAGGTGGAATTACAATGTCTTGTGCGGATAGGGGTGAAAGAGTGCCTACAACGCTCACAACACATGCAGTGAACACCGACATGGTTGTCGATTTAGATTGGGAGATCATTATTGGAGTCCAGGGGAAGAAATGAAGGTCAAATGGGCACGCTCACCGATATGTAGGAGCCGCTAGCAGAGCAGTTACACCTCTATTTCATATGGAGTCCGATCTACACTGGGCGGGATTCCATCATCCGTTGATCCCCCCAGAATCTCGGTCGATATCGATGGCAATGTTCGCAGAATTCGGCCGGGAGGGCTATCAGGGCGTCATTTTCGGCCTAGACTCCCGCGATGGAACCGACACGAAACATGGGCGAGCAGCCCCTCGCCACCCTTCTGAGTGAACTGCAATTGACTCCAGCAAAGCTGGTCAGAGCATCGAGCGATCAGCTCAATCACAAAATGGTGAGCCGCGGAATGAAGGGCCGCCGCCTGACGGGCAACGTCATGAAGAAGATTCGCAACGCGCTCAATGCAGCAACGGAGAAGAGCTATAAGACTTCCGACCTCTTCGATTACGCGCCGCTAAATTCAGATAGCGCCGAGTAACTGATATTTTCCCCTATCGCTTGATTCCTTCAAGCGCACTCGAAGAACTGAGTTATTCGAGTTCGATACCAACGCCAAAGCTATAGGAGTTTTGGTAGTAAGTCGCCAAATCTGCGTTGTAGCCGGTTTGTCCCCAGAAGGTCAACGGAACCGAGTGCTTGATCCACGGAATATGGATCTCCTTGAAAGTCAACTCCACCCTGGCGGTATTGTTTCGAAACGCGTGCACGTAACCGGTTAAGTATTTGAGAGCGATCTTGGACCCTCCCAACAGGTCCGAATCACAGCGCAATTCCAAACTCAATCCGTCGTACTCGGACCGTTCCTCGCGCTTGCGTCCTTCGAAGTCGAAGAAATCTTCCGACGACCCCTGCAGTGGTCCGCTGTGTAAGAAGTACCGCGCTCGAGCGATCATTGCGAGATCGAGACCGCTTGAAGTTTCGCTGCTCGAGAGCAGCCCCTTGCGCCAGGTCACGCCCAAATAGTCCCACCCGCGACTAAGGAATTTTTCCGCATCGGCGGGCTCGTCACCATCGGCGATCAGACTTTCCGTCTTGGCATCGAATTCGTCTTTCGAGTTGATGCTCTGGCCGTTGGATTCGTGCCCGAACGCGAAGTCCACGTAGTCCTCGGCGTTCTTGTTCCAATGGCGAAGGAAAAGTTCCGGATTGAACTGTCGACCAATCACTGGCGACGAGTCCTGCGATTCGATGAATTGCGACAAGCGCGCAGTCAGTCCGGCGTAGACCATCCAGCGATGATCACGATTCGCCGATAACGATTCGGCTGTCGGGCGTGGAAAGTCGCTAAAGGAATACTTCAGAGACACTTTGAAATCGAGGTGACCCGAAGAACCCTTGTCCTTGTTGAACCCGATGAAGTTCGGTTCATGGCTTTCTAGACGTCGGGGCTTCGCAGCTTCAGCCACATCGCTGCGCAGTTTCGCAGTCTCCGCATTCGACGAATCCTGAGCACTAAATGGTGTGCTGCAGAGCAAAGCTATAACGAGTAAGCACCGACGATACGCTCTCATGATTTCCTCGAAGAGTTGGGACGCGACGGAATCGAGCAGGTCCGCAACTAACGCGGAAGTTCACCCGCGGGCAAACTAGCTAAAAATTTATTGCCGATCAATCGTCCAAGGATCGCGTTGCCCCGTTGATTGAAGTGGCATGCATCGTAGTAGATGTCACTCTCAACACTGACGAAGGCTTTTGAGCCGTCCAAGTAGTTAACGCCCCTCTGCATCAAACGAAGACCCGCTTCGCGCAGCAACGGATAGCCGGCTACCGCCGCACGCTGCCATGTATCTTTGGCGGTCCCCTTTCGAATTTCCTCGGGTGTTTTCTGCTTGGATCCGACGTCATTCAGAGTCGGTTGCAGAACATGCATGTAAAAAACGCCGTGCTCATCACACAACGCACGCAACGCACGCGAACTTTGGCTCCACATCCGTACCGCGGAATTGAGCACTGATTCCTCGCCTTCGAAAAACTTTGGACCCGCCAGTGCCCCATCACCCGGATTGCGCATCAAAAGCTGGATGTAATTGTTTGAAGCTCTGGTGTGATCCCTTTTGTACTTCCGCAGGCCTTTGAGCAGCTGCGGACCGAGCAAACTCGAGTGGTGCAAACCCCATTTCAGCGCTAACGACCCGAACCGAGTACCTGCGTCTTCGGCTTCGCGGATCGCTATCAGCGCATCGACCATGGTGAGCGTATCCGTGCCCCAATCACTCGAAAGATGAACCCACTGCGAAAAGGCTGGATAGGTTGGCTGCACTCCGACATTGGCATTCTCGAGGGCAAGTGCAACCTCGTTGAAACCATCCAGGTTGATCACGGCGTGGGGAAGAACGCCGGAGGCCATGAGGTAGTTCGCCAAATTCAATTGCTGCGGTTGTTTGAACGATCCATGTCCCTGCGGAATGATCCGAATCGTTCGACCCAGAAAACGCGGATCGGCTCCCAGCGCTTTCCGCAACTGAACAAGCCCGGCGCTCTCCTTATTCCCAAAGCCCCCCGCAACCGACCCGCCCAAGATCATGATTCGATATTCGTTCTCGTCCGATTCGTCGCGGTTGAGAAAAAACTCTCGACTGTGCGAGGCGACCAAGTAGCGCTGCGCGAAGCCCGTGTACGGATGCAGGCCAAGGTTGCCGACCTGCAAATCCTCGATGGCACCGTTTCGCCCTGGCTCCGGAACACCGGTGTTCATCGACTCCACGATCTCGGACACCTCGATGCGAATGGCCTCGCTGTCATAGCCCCGTACCAATCGCAGAACGACATCGACCACTCCGAAGAGGCTTGGCCAAAGCACACACTGGATCAGAACGATCTTTTTCCAGCGTGGCTTCGGAGATTCGGCGTCTGTCATCGTGATCAATCTTCTTGGGGCAGTTCAGCGAGTAAAGCGTTGCCAATTAGGGTTCCCAAAAACCGATAGCCACTTTGATTGAAGTGACAAGGGTCATGGTAAAGCTCCTGCTCCACCTCCAAGAAGGTCATCGAAGCGTCTAAATAGTGCAAACCCTGAGACTGCAATCGTCGACCCTCTGCGCGCAATTTGGGGTAGCCAAGCGCGACCCCCTTTACCCAACTGAGGTGCGCTTCGCCCTTTCGAATCTCATTCTCCGTGAGCACCTTCGAGCCCTTGTCATGCAAGGTCGGTTGCAACACGTTCATGAAGAAGATGCCGCGCGAATCGCAAATCGCTTTCAGAGAACGCGTCGACTCCGACCACGTATTAACCGCACCCTCCACCACATGCTCCGGTTTTTTCGAATACCGAGGCCCCGCCAAAGGTCCAAAGCCCTTTTGATCGACTAAGAGTTTCGAATACTTCTTCGATGCCGTATCAAAAGCGCGGCGGCCCCGCAAAACCCGGTTGACGATCAAAGGTCCAACGAGACTGGAGTGGAGCAAACCAAAGCGATCCGCTGAAACCGCTAAATCGATGCTGCTTCTTCGCGCCTCGCGAATCTCAAATAAGGCGTCGAGAAACTGATCCGGGTTCGCGCCCCAATTCGAAGCAAGGTGCACCCATTGCGAATAGGACGGATAGGTGGGACTCATTCCCGCCATCCCATTTTGTAAGGAAAGAGCCACTTCGTTGAAGCCATCCAACGAGATGATCACGTCCGGAACCACGCCAGAGCTCAATAGATAATTGGCCAGGTTCAACTGTTGCGGCTGCTTATAGGAACCGAAGCCTTGCGAGACAAAATGAACTTTGCGACCTTTGAAGCGCGAGTCTTGCTC
>JBLINP010000199.1:0-8882 GCA_047639415.1 Planctomycetota bacterium
CTGACGCGTTTGCTTCCGCCCTGCAACCGACAATCCTGCCTTTCCTCGCCCGTCAAGCTTCCACTAAAGGTGCAGGAGATCCCAAAGATCTCTTCCGTACGTCCCTCGTTAAGCGTGTGGCGAATGTATTTGTGCGTCCGGTTTCGAACCATCAAGCCGGGTTTCAAATTGACGGTGCTCCAGAGGAACTCCGCCCGCCGCCAACCTGTCGATGTTGGGCGTCTTGACCACGGGGTGCCCGGCGGCGGAAAGCGCGCGAGCGTTGTGCTGATCGACCAGGATGAAGACGACGTTCGGCCGCTCGGCACCATCGCGGCCCAAGAGGGTCAGGGTCGGAAGCAAGAGCGTGGCCTCTAGGAGCTGGCGCCGATCGAAATTCATCTTGGGGGAGTTTCGGATGTGGGGAGGGGCGAAGGAAGGTCGTTAGGCGGTTTCCCGCAGGATCGTTTCTAATCGAGCATCTTTTTTCAGGCTTCTCGCGTCTGCCATATTATGATTAAGTTCATGCTGCTGGATTACGTTCAAAGAGGGAACCTCTTGGGTAAAAGAAGGGCCGCCACGGTTGAGGGGAACCTCGGCCCACCGGCACAGCCACTACCGGAGAATTTCGCGGAAACCATCTCGCATCCTAATCTGACGCTGTGGTGGTCGCTCTCCATTTTGGTCGCTGTACTCTTCATGTTGGTCGTGCGCCGCCAGCCGTGGATTCGCGGCATGCTGCTCATGTTCTCGGCAATTTGGTTCGTGCTGATCTCCAGTTACGTAGCGACCTTCGTGATTAGTGAGCACCCCCATGATTTGCAGTTCGTCGAGGACGTGGGCTGGGGCTATTTCATTCAACTGCTCCTTATCGCCTACTTGCCATGGACGCTGATCAGGCGCTTTGGCAAGGTCAAGACTCAGCCATTCATGCCACCCGCTCCAACGCTTGCAGACGAGTTGAATGTCAAGCAAGGCTGACGCTTCATCGGCGTCCCAATCTACGACAGCTTGGCATTTGTACTTGGTTCGCTGTGGAGATGACTCGCTCTACACGGGAATCGCTATCGATGTCGAACGTCGTTTTGCGATGCACGTCGAGGGCAAGGGCGCGAAGTACTTGCGCGGACGCGGACCACTCGAGCTGGCCTTTCAAATACCAGTCGGGACTCGCAGCGAGGCTCTCAAGTTGGAGTTGAGGGTCAAAGCACTATCGCGTGGGCAAAAGATGGATGTGATCTCGAAGCTGTATACGATCGACGAGCTAGTAGGGTGAAGGCCTGATCGGGCAATCGCAATTTGGAGAATCAAGGCTTGGTAGCAGATTGCCGGGTTGCTGCAATGTGTGTTTTGAGTGAGAATCAGGATTCGGTTTTTGCGCGACGAACCAAGTGCAAGCCCACCTGCTCATGACTTTACGTAGATCTTCGGATCCCAACGACGCCGATGAAGTTTTCAATGAATTTCTCAAAGGGTCGTACGACGATCTCGCGAATAGTTTTGACCAACTGATCGCGAGGCACCCGGACCTTTGCGATGCGCTGAAATCACTGAGCCTTTCAGATGTGAGCCTCACTGCTGAACTGAGTTCTCGGTCTGCCGATTCAAGTGAACGGGAGCCCAACTTAAATCTCTATTCGGAATCCTCGGAAGGCTTACTCGATGACGTCGTTCGTGAGTTGAACGCGGCGTCGGCTTCATCGAGGTATGAGCTCAAGGGAGAGATCGCACGCGGCGGCATGGGCGCGATTATCAAGGTTTGGGACAAGTCCTTACGCCGCACCCTGGCCATGAAGGTCGCTCTTTCCGGTCGAGGATTGAAGAACTCGGTTGGTGAAGCTGAGCTTGATGATCGGGCGCTAAGTCGGTTTCTCGATGAGGCCTATATTACAGGTCAGCTTGATCACCCCGGCATCGTGCCGGTTTATGAGTTGGGTGTTGGCGACGATCAGAACGTTTACTTCACGATGCGGTTGGTCAAGGGACGGACGCTCGGAGAGATTTTTAATTTAGCCGCTAATGGTCGGGAAGGGTGGACTCAATCACGAGCGTTTGGAGTGTTGCTCAAAGTGTGTGAGGCCATGGCTTATGCGCATTCGAAGAACGTGATACACCGAGATTTGAAGCCGGCCAATATCATGGTTGGACGCTTTGGCGAGGTGTACGTCATGGACTGGGGCTTAGCTCGTCTTTTGGGTAAGGACGATAAGCGTGATCTTCGAGTTCGAGTGGATCAATCCGGAGCGATTCAGTCCTCGCGACAAGAACTGCACGACGATTCGCCGGACTCTCCGCTGCTCACGATGGATGGCGACGTCGTCGGGACGCCCGTTTATATGTCGCCCGAACAGGCGAACGGAATTATTGGGGCGATGGGTCCTCACTCTGACGTCTACGCGGTCGGAGCGATGCTCTACCAACTTTTGGCGGGTGAACGGCCCTATCTTGCGAACGGCGAAACGGTCAATAATTTCGAGGTTTGGAAGCGCGTTCAAAATGGTCCGCCCACCTCGCTGCATACGTTGGCGCCAAAGGCGTCTGCCGAAATTTCCTCGATCTGCGAGAAAGCGATGGCTCGCGATCCCAAGCAGCGCTACCCGGATATGTCCGCATTGGCTTTGGACTTATCGGCCTACGTTGAGGGGCGCGTGGTGGGAGCCCATGAAGCGGGCGCTTTGGCCGAAGCTAAAAAGTGGATCCAAAGAAATAAGGCCCTCGCGAGTTCGGTGGCAATCGCTATCGGTTTACTGGTGCTGGGACTTGCGGCGTCTATCTGGTTGCGCGGTGTGGCGATTGAGAATGCGAAGTTAGCTGAACTCAATGCGGAAGAGCGCACGGCTCAAGTTCGAATCTCAAATGAAAGCCGTGTCGAAGCGCGGCGACAAGCCGACATCGCCGTTGCGATTAGTGAGTTTTTCAATACCGATTTACTCGGTGCGGTTGATCCCGATCGATCCAGAAATTCTGAAGTTTCATTGAGAGCGGTCGTCGATCAAGCCTCGCAACGCATTGAAGGCAAGTTCATCGATCAACCCGCTGTTGAAGGCCAGTTACGTCAGACCTTGGGTGTGCTTTATCGCAAGCTGGGTGCTTTGGATGAATCGATTCATCATCTAGACCGAGCATTGAAATTGCGAGAATCGGTTTATTCCGGCGAGAGTGCGGAAGTTGCGGAGACCTTGTTCGAACTGGCGAGCGTATGGGGCAACGGAAAATCCGATTATGCGAAAGGGCAAGAATATGCCAGGCGAAGTCGTGATCTGCGAGCGAAGCTACTTGGGGCCGACGATCCGCTAACAGTTCTAGCGGGAGTCGAGTTGGCGATGAACCAAGCACTCGGCCGGGGGAAGATCTCGGTTCCCCTCGAATCGCCCGTTCTCGATTCGCTGTATTTGATTCAAGCAGAAGTTCGCGGTTTGGGCGAGACAGCTGCCGAGATTCGCAAGCATTGGATTAACGATTTTGCTCGGATCGCTTTTGCATGGGAGCAAGGCGATCGCGAAGAGGCTGAACGAATTTTGCACGAGACAACGGACATCTATAGCAACACACCGTTCGTGCGAGATCGAATTTCTTGGGCGGGTGTTTCGTTGGCCATCTCCATGCATGATGAAGGCGAACTGGTTCTGGCGGATGCGCTAGGCACGCTTGCCGACAAGTTTGTGGTTGAGCAATTCGGAGAGGACAATTCTTGGACTAGCCGCACCGTGAGTTTGTTGGGCGGGTTGAGAGTGAAACAAGCGCGCTACAATGAAGCGGAGCAGTTGTATTTGCGAGCTCTCGGAATTAGTCGACGAATCGGTGGCGATGAGCACGAGCGCTCTCTCGTTATGGTTCGGGTGCTGAATCGGTTTTATGCGGATCGGGATCGGTTCCGATCTGGAGAGAATTTCTTGCGTGCGTACTTGGACGATTTGTCCGATCCAGAAACCGATCCGTTATCGCTGGCCTATCTCTATGACGAACTCGCCGAGAACCTGAATCACTCGAACAGCTTTTCAACGGAAGCTCGGGACTACACGCTACGGGCACTAACAATTGTTGCCGGTGAACGCCGGCCGCCGAACGGCTTGAAGGCTCGGTTGCTCTTGAGGCTTGGGCGCTTTCAAGTTCAGGAGTCGAGCCTTGATGAAGCTGAATCTTCGCTCCTCGGTGCTTTGGAGATCTTTGAGCGGGAGAAGATGCAGCGCAGGAGCTATCAGCGAAGATGCTTGGAGGCGCTGGTTTTGCTTTACGAGGTGCTGGGCCACTCGGACCAGGAAGCTCGGTACCGGAATTTGCTCGCCGAGTCGGACTGATCAAACCGTCGCATCGTGAGACCGGGAACTGAGCCGGTTCTCGTCCGAGCCAGAGGTCGCAGTTGGGCACTACAGATCGGCCACGGTGGCGCGGAAGCTTTGATTCCGGGGTACCGGCAGATCAGCATCCACCTAAATGCCATTGAACCCGCCCCGACAGAAGGATCGGAAGTTAGGATGCTCGCTCAATCGTAGCGAGGTCCCGCATTTGGCGACCGGCGATTGATCCCAAACCGACAACCCCACTAGCGATCCGAACCCATCATGGCCCTCGTCCCGATGCGCATTCTGCTGGACCATGCCGCCGAAAATAATTACGGCGTGGCAGCATTCAACGTCAATAACATGGAGCAGATCCAATCGATCATGATGGCTGCGGCGGAGACCGAGTCACCTGTGATCGTTCAGGCGTCTCGCGGCGCGCGCTCCTACTCAGACGACAACTATCTGCGTCACTTGATGCTCGCAGCTGCCGAGCTCAACCCGAACATTCCGATCGCGATGCACCAAGATCACGGCAACTCTGTCGAGACCTGCATGAGCGCCATCAATATGGGATTCACTTCGGTGATGATGGATGGGTCGCTTGAAGCCGATGGCAAGACGCCCGCTTCGTGGGAATACAACGTCGCCGTCACAAGGGAAGTCGTCAACGCGGCGCATGCAAAAGGCGTGACCGTTGAAGCCGAGCTTGGTTGCTTGGGCGGTATCGAAGATGGCCACGGTGCTGGTTTGTCAGGCGAAGAGGCGATGGCCCACTTGACCGATCCGGAAGAAGCGGGGCAGTTCGTCAAAGAGACGGGTTGCGACGCTCTGGCGGTAGCCATCGGAACGAGCCACGGTGCTTACAAGTTCACGAAGAAGCCCACCGGACAAGTTCTGCGGATGGACGTGATTCGCGAGATTCACAAGATGATGCCCAACTGCCACATCGTGATGCACGGCAGCTCTTCGGTTCCCGCCGAGCTGATCAACATCATCAACGAGTACGGCGGCAAGATGCCCGAAACTTACGGCGTTCCGGTTGAAGATATCCAAGAGGGCATCAAGCACGGTGTTCGCAAGATCAACGTCGATACGGACAATCGTTTGGCCATCACTGGAGCGATCCGAAAAGCATTCGTCGAGAATCCTTCCGAGTTCGACCCGCGCTACTACCTCAAGCCAGCTCGCGTAGCGATGGCCGAGGTTTGCAAGGCTCGCATGATTTCATTCGGCCAAGCTGGAAACGCCAGCAAGGTCAAAATCAAGTCGTTGGCCGACCTCAAGAAGTTCTACGACATGGGCGCGTAACGCCGATTCGAGCAACTTCTAACTTTCGATGTGATTTCGAGTAGTTCTACATACCGCTGCCTCTTACAAGGTGCAGCGGTATTGTTTTCTACGGATAGCCAATCCACACCAACAACCCCAAAACCAATACTGTGACTTCCAACGATTCCGCACCCACGTATCCGGGACAAGCTGTCCAAGGCAAAATGGTAACGACCGACTCCGGTCTGATGTTCTACGACATCGTCAAGGGCGACGGTGCTACACCCGCCAACAAGCAAGCCAGTGTCACCGTGCACTATTCCGGTTGGTTGGAGGACGGCACCATGTTCGATAGTTCGGTCGAGCGCGGCGAGCCGATCTCTTTCCCGCTCAATCGCGTCATCGCCGGTTGGACCGAAGGCGTCATTAGCATGAAGGTCGGCGGCACTCGCAAGTTGATCATCCCTTACCAGCTCGGGTACGGCGAGGGGGGCAGTCCGCCCACCATTCCGGCACGCGCAACTTTGATCTTTGATGTCGAGTTGATCTCCCTCTAGAGGCGAACGTCTCGATCTGATACTCGACGCTTTTCACCAGTTCATCACTCTCTTCAAATCCAAACTTCGACATGCAATTAACAACCGCACTAATTCCATTTTCACTGTTGCTCGTAGGCGCGGCCGCTTTTACCGCGCGAGCTGACGATTACGAAAGCATCCCGGCCGAGCCCGCCATCGTGTACGCCCAGTTGGGCGCCATGGATACAACGCTTTCTGACGCAATCGGTAAAGCAGAAGCCGCCACTATGGGGCGCGCCATGTCTGCTTCGCTTTCAAGCGATCGCGAAAGCTATTCCATCGACGTTTTCACCGAGAGCAGTCGCCACGCAGTATCGATCGACGCTGGAACCGGCGCAGTTCTCGCCAACGAGGCGACCCCACGTTTTCCGGGTGAGCCCGTCTCCGGCAATTGGACCGAGACCGCATCCGGTCTGAAGTACTACGACATGGTGGTCGGCGACGGTCCCGCTCCCGCGAGCACTTCGTCGAGCGTCACCGTGCACTACTCCGGTTGGCTCGTCGACGGCACTCTGTTCGATAGCTCAGTCAAGCGTGGCCCGGCAACCTTCCCGCTCAACGGCGTGATCAAAGGTTGGACCGAGGGAGTTTCAAGCATGAAGGTCGGCGGCAAGCGCAAGCTGATCATTCCGTTTGATCTTGCGTATGGTCGCAACGGACGACCCGGATCGATTCCGCCCAAGGCGACGTTGATCTTCGATATCGAGCTGATCTCGCTCTAAGGTCGAACTCCGTTGAACATGGCCTGGCAGTCCTAAACGGAGATTGCGGGTATGAACAAGTCCCAGTAGTCGCGAAGGCGGTTGCTGGGATTTTTTTGGGTTCGGGGGCAGCTTTAGTGGATTCGAGATGGATGGAAGGAAGTGCAGGGTTAGTGCGGCGATCAGAGAATTACTTTAACGGCAGGGGTTGGAGTTGCCGGGGATAGATTGGATTGGGAGGTCCTTTAGATCGGTTCCGTGGGCATGTCGATAATGGCCGGAAGAGAAGCGATCCCATTGGCCGGGCGGAATTGCGACTTGATGCTTGCGGGCGTTTTGCACGACGTAGCGCAGGGCTTTTTTGATCGCGCCCCAGCCGCGAACTACGCGGGCGTGGAAGCGGTCGGCGAAGACTGTGCCCTCGCGGTTGAAGAGTCGATTGATCGTTCGAGCTATGCCGCGCACCACGCCTTGCCCGCTCACGACGGTTAGCCTTTGCCGTCGACTTTGAATTCGCGTTCACCTTCGCGCTCAACTTCGATTTCGCCGTCGGCTTTGGACTCGCGTTCAACTTTGCGTTCAATCTTGTCTTCGCATTCACCTTCGACTGCTTTTGCACATTTCGATTAGTGCCATTCTTCGATCGGCCAACTTGCCGAGTGACCGTGCGAAATTGCCCTAGAGAGAGTTCGGGTGCGAGTGGTGCGAGTGAAGTTGAATCCATTGTTGCGCGTCTTGTGTTCATGGACTCATGTACGGATTAGTGCCGAAAACATGACAGTCGAAATGGACAAAATGTCGAAATAAGTGCCGTAATGACGCTCCATTTGGCAATTCAGAGACTTTAAATCATGGCTCATTACAGCTCGATTCAAGCTGATCGAGCAGTTCAGCTCTAGAGCTCAAATTCCCGGCACTAATCATCCATCGTCATCAGTCGATCCGCTCAGACCTTCGCAACTCCACGCTCGTTCTTAACTCCACGCCTGTCTCCAACGCCAACCTCTGCCCAGCGCTCACAAACCTCGATTACTCGCTGCACCCCCTCCCAAACTCGCAAGCCCCCCAAAGCTCTAACTCCTCCTTTCACAACCCCGCAATCCCGCGCCCTTCTCCCAAACTTCACAATCCTCCGCCAACTCCCTACCCCTCCCGTTTAAGTAATTCTTCTCTCTCTCAGATCACGAATTGCCCCCCCAACCTCGTGTCTTCCTTCCGTGCTTTAAATCCCTCGGCTCCGACACCCTTTCATCCATCCACGAGCTCTAGATCTCATTTCACCAGCGGCGAAGCATTTCCCCGTTCAGATCATCTGAAACCCCACATGCGGTGTAAGCTGCCCATTCTTCTTTCAGGATGACCTCACACCCGAATCGTTCCATGAAACTTCGTCCCCGCTCCTTTTTTCAAGTCGTTCTGACCGCAGCGCTTTGCGTCATCTACTCCCTCCCGAGTCACGCGCAGAATGGAGTCGCAGTATTCGCCGATCGAATGCTCGACGTCCGTTCAGGCGAGATCATCGAAGACGTTGTCGTTTATGTCGATGGGGAGATCATTTCCAGAATCGAAACGTTGCGCCCCTTCGGCTCATTCGAATTGCCGGACGGCTATAGTTCGACGGTGCTCGGTGACGTGACGTTGCTACCCGGCTTGATTGATTGTCACACGCACCTGAACGGTGACCTTGAAGGCGATTGGGTGCATCGCGCGGTAGTCGAGAGTTCGGCCGATTCCGCATTGCGCGGAGCTCGGAACGCGAAGATTACTTTGCACGCCGGCTTTACGACTGTTCGCGACGTCGGTTCGGCAGGTTTCGCAGACGTTGCTTTGATGCGAGCGATCGATAAGGGCTTCGTCGAAGGTCCGCGCATGTTCCCGGCCGGTCACACGATCGGAATTACCGGAGGACATGCGGACACGACCGGGTATCGCCCCGGAATTGCCGAGCGCGGACCGGAGCAAGGAATTGCTGATGGCGTGGACGAAGTCGTCAAAGCGGTTCGCTATCAAATCAAGCACGGGGCCAAGGTGATCAAAACTTGCGCTACGGCGGGCGTGTTGTCGCACGAAGG
>JBLINP010000200.1:0-8870 GCA_047639415.1 Planctomycetota bacterium
ACTTGCACACGAAGACATTCACCTGCGTCGAATCAACATCGACAATTGGGGTTCGGAAGTCGCTGAGCAACACGACATCACAGGCATTCCGCATTTGCTGCTGTACGACGACACGGAATTTATCACCGCTGGAACCGGACAGGTGTTTCATGAGTTGGCTGTGAGAAAACAAGGTCACTCCAGAAACTTTCTGCGCTCTGCGATGCAGTCGCAAAACACATCGCCTTAAATGAAAGCGCCCATCGCTCTCTTAGAGAAAGCAATGGGCGTTTGAAATTAGCAGGTTCGAACCTGCTCAGCTCCTAGAAGAACCAAGCTGGGTCACAGCGGTGCTCCCAGGTATAGACTCCTGAGCCAAAGTTGAAGCTAAGCGGCTGCAACCAAAACTGCAGACAACTAGGCAATGGCAGCGGAACCACCTTGAGTCGCTCGCGCAGGCAATCGGCGTCCGTGACTCCGAAAAATCCCAAGTTCACGAACGACGTCAGGTCGATGCAGACGAAGCCGGCGAAGGGAATGAAGATCGTCGGCGGAATCTTGGTTGCCGAGATCAACGCATAGGCACCCGTGGTTCCGGGAATACCAAGGATCGAGTAGCCCAGGATGGGCGGAATAGTCGTTCCTGGGAGGTTGCCTGAAACGTGATACTCAGTGCCGTTGGGCCATGCGTAGTAGACGTGGCCAACGTTCGGTGAGCCAAAGCCCCAGAGGCGTCCGCTTGCGTCAACCAACCAAGCGACGTTCTCTTCCGTCGTCGGAGCAACCGCCAAAGGCGTCGCGATCGGACCGGGTGTGGTCCAATCGCCGCGCTGCACGCTGTACCCGTGAACGGGCGCACCCGCAGCAGCACCCGGATCGCTAATCAATAAATTGCGACCAGCGGATAGCGTGGTGACAAGTCCCGGATTGAAGGGCGGTACCCACATATCGCAGCGCTCGTCGAAGGCATAGATATCACCGATGCCTGCACCAGCAAGCTGCTGGTGCGCAACAACCGAACCGCCACTCGTTATGGCGTAAGGAGCCGCAGGCGCAACGGGACCACCTGTCCAACCGCCCCAACGAGTCGCGTTTGCTCGGAAGCTTCCCGCGCGAACATCCGTCATCGCATCTTCGCCCGTGATGACTGAACCGGCCGGAGCTCCGGAGAGCGGAGACCAGGAGTTCGTCGCCGGAAGGAAGTTGTGAAGAGTCGTCGATTCGCGAATCGTCAACTGGTGGTCCGGCGTTCCAATCGGAACCACGGCAACGCCGGAGGGCGTGGGCTCGGGAACCCAAACTCCGCCACAAACACCGCTGTAACCAACGATGTCAAAATTGGCCAAGTGATGAAGGACGGCGTAGTCCTCGTCGAGTGCGAGCAGCGAGTAATTCCCGCCAAACGTTGCCCAGGTTGCAGGCCGTGAGCCGAAGGCTTCGAACGCGATCGCTGGATTGCTATCCGAAACCAGAACCACGTTGTCGGTCAGCGCTTCCGAAAAGAATCCGGGTGCGTGTACGACTGGCGAAGTCACCCAAGTTGCGTCGTAAGCGGTATACGCTGAAATTGAAACCATTCCAGGCACAGTCGTACGAATGCGAACAGAAGCCACGTTGTGGTCGAGCATCGGCGTGGGCGGAAAGTCGTAAGGAGGCGACATCGCCCAACTTCCACGCACACCGCTGAATGCGGCCATGTTCGGAATTCCGGTGCCGGAGATATCGAGCAAATTCACCAGAACCGTGTTGCCATCAGCGGACGGCGAACCGCCGCGATCGGTCAAGCTCAACGTACTCCAAGCACCCGTACGAGCAGCAAACCCGTGATAAAGATTCTTGTCACGAACAGCGGCCACGAAGCGAGAGACTGCAATATCAAGAGAAGCGGGCGCCGTAAGCAGCGGGATCGTCGCCCAAGTGTTATAGACCGCACTGTAACCGTGCGCGAAGGCACCGATTGCCGTGGAATCAATCACCAAAATAACATCGTCGTCGACGAACGTCGTCACGATACCGGTGGTACCGATCGTTGCCGAATTATTGCGACGCGCGCTGTAACCGCGATACAAACCCGAGGGTTCTTTGGTGAGCATGGTCCAATCGCCGGAACCAAGAAGTGAACTTCCTGGGGGCGAGATGGTCGACCATTTTTGAGACGCCGCTGAAAAGGCATTGATGCCCAGGGAGTTCTCATGGATAACGACAAAACCTTCCTCAATAACCGGCATGAGCGGATCGAACGGTGTGTCGTCCCACTGCGCGCTAGAGGTTGGTGCGATAGCAAAAGCCAAAACCACAGGCAGCGAAGCAAAAGCTGCTGCCTGGATTCGGTTCATAAAACACTTCATGGAATCTCCTCCTGAGGGATACGAATCCGATTTCTCGGGGACTGCGATGGGGATGCTTAACCAAACGTTTTGCGAACCCCTTTTGTTCCCCGGCTCAATTCGATTTCGGGACGAGCCAATGCCCACGAGCTGTCTCGTAATTGAGACTAGCTTTCAGAATTCAGCACCTACGCTCGAATGCGGCGCTACGGCGCGAATTGAAGTTCAAGCGCTCCGGTCAATCCAATCGGAATGCTCGCACCCGGAAAATGTCGAGGAGTGCTGCCTGCACGTAGACGGAAACTCCACTTAGAAAGGGATCAGCCGGAATACCCAGCGACATGTTGACCGGCGCTCAACGTGGCCGATTCCCGGTAACCGTCTCAACCTTAGCCGTACGAAACTGCCAGCCATTGTATTCCGTCACGACCAAGTCCCCTTCCAGGTCAAAGGACCAAACCGGCTTCCATTCACCCAAACGAAGCTTCTGAAGATCAACTTGTAGAGTTGCAGAAGCGTTCGTCTCGTCGTCCTCTACGAGAACCTCTGCTTCATTTACCGAAACGCGATACAGAAACTCTTTAGTCTGCGGGTCGACCTCACGAAAGAATGCCGCGATGACGCCCGACTTAATCTGATCGCGCGTATAGCCCTTGTTGCTCTCCACAAAATCGCGTTCAAACAAATCCAACACCGGTGATAAGCGCGTCTCGTTGAAGCCTTCAACAGCTGCTTCAAGCTTGTCAAGAATGACCTCTTCGGGTGATCGAAAGGAGAGGCACCCTTTGTAGGCCCCGAAACCAATCAAGATCGCAAGACAGATGACGTATACGTTTCGCATAACAAGATCCAGTAGGAGTGAAGCCAGCGGCTGCTAGCTAGAACACCACGCTTTGAACGCTTAAAGCAATGATTCGTAAATCGAAAGTGCCTCCGCCGAAAAACAACAGAACACGATTTCAGATAAGCCGTCGTTATCACGGACCGATTCACGAACCGTTTCGACTGCCACGAGCGCAGCCAATTCCAGTGGATAGCCGTACACGCCGGCGCTGATGCACGGAAAAGCTAGACTTTGAATTCCCTCCCGGACGGCGATCCCAACCGCATTTCGATAGCACGCTGCCAAGAGTTCTGACTCGCCGTTTCCGCCACCATTCCAAATCGGTCCGACCGTATGAATCACTTTCCTAGCCGGAAGCAGATAGCCCTCGGTGATCTTCGCCTCACCCGTTCGACATCCGCCGAGCGTTCGACACTCCACGAGTAGTTCGGGTCCCGCTGCTCGATGAATGGCACCGTCCACACCGCCGCCACCCAATAACGTCTCGTTGGCCGCGTTGACAATAGCTCCAACGCACAGCGTGGTGATATCTGCTTGAACTGCGTGCAGTTTCATTGCGACGAGTTTACCGCGTAGGCCAGACGAAACGGGAATTCACCCTCGATCGAAATCCCCCAAAGGTCCGACTTCGCTATTTGGTAAAGCACTCAACCTGCGTTTCGGAAGAGCGTGTGCAATCGACACGCTCGCAATTCGATGATTGAGTGCGAGCCACTCGAGTGAGAGACTCTTTCCTCCTCCATGCTCCTTCCCCCAACCAACCGCACCGCAACCGTTTTCGGCCTAACCGCCCTCGGTTTGTTCGCACTTGCCATCTGGGGATTGCGAGCCGACGTCGTCTGGATCTCCCAAGCTTTCTACGCCTACGTTTGGTGGGCTTGGATCCTCTTCCTCGACGCCTTCTGCATTTGGCGCAGAAAGTCATCGCTACTCACGACGCGCCGCAACCTACTCGGCTTGCTCGCGACTTCGTCGGTGACCTTTTGGTTTGTATTCGAAGCGCTCAACCTGCGCTTTCGCAATTGGTACTACGTCGGCACCTTTGAACTCGACGGTCCAGACACCTACATCACTGCGGGCCTATTCGTCAGCGCCGCCTTCGCCACCGTCTTCGTCGGCATGTTTGAAGTGTTCGACGCGTTAGGCGCCGCCAAGTTTCTAACCAAGCGTTCCGATCCACGCCGTTTGCCGGTTTGGCTCGCACCCGGGCTTCAAGTCTTGGGGATCATCATGGCAGTCCTCGCGATTGCCTATCCGTTCTACTTGGCTCCACTCATCTGGGGTAGCCTGACCTTCATCATCGATCCGTGGAATTACCGTCGCGGCAATCGCTCGTTGCTCCGCGACTTCGAAGCCGGCGATGGTCGCGCCGTCGGGCGTTTATTCATCGCCGGGCTAATCTCCGGCTTGGTGTGGGAAAGCCTCAACTTTGCCGCACCGCAAAAGTGGATCTACACCGTACGCGGACTTGAGAACTTCAAACTCTTCGAGATGCCCGTCCTCGGATTTTTGGGCTTCCCCGCTCTAGCCTTCGACGCCGTCACCGCCTTCTCGCTGCTTTCGTATTGGCTGTGCGGCAATGTTGGATGGGAGCATCCCGACGATCTCGCCGCGCCCTCGCAAACCGTTGCGAAGCTGAGCTTGCGTCGCTACTGGAAGACGCTCCCACTGCAAATCCTCTTTTGGATCGTAGTCACCTACGGGGTCATGCATCGAAGCATCGGCTCGGTCAGGCTTCGACTCTATCGCGTCCCCAGCGTCGCCGAATATGTCGAGGAGCTGGAAGCCGAAGACGTTCGTTGGCCGCGACAATTGCTGCGTGCCCTCGAAAACGAACCGTCTGGTACCGAGCTACAAAAACGTTTGGGCTGGAGCGACGAACAGCGCATAAAGATCTGTGCTCAAGTGGAGCTCTACCTTTACAAAGGAATCGGCAGCTATTGCGGCTGGCAACTCGAGAGCGTCGGAATTAGCAATGTTGACGACCTAGCTACTTGGGAGCCTGAAGACCTTTATAGAGCACTGGCGCGATTCGCTAGTAGTCGCGGAATTTACCACGTCAGACCAGACTGGGTGCGCGTTTGGGTGCTTGCCAGTCGCAGCCGGGGAATCGTAGTCAACGCCTACGATTGAAAACTCGAATCGTGCGCTGCTCAATGTCGCGTCGACATGTCATTCGGCGTGAGCGACTTGGAGTAACTCTTCAATCAGGCTATCGATTTCACGCGCGCGCATAGTTCCGTCATGGACCTCGCCAAACCAGCTTCCGCGAATGAAACCCGTTTGATCCACAACGTAAAACGCGGGCCAAGCTGGCGCTTCTAACGCGAAAAAGTAATCGAGGCTCTCGTCCACATACGATGGATAGTTCACGCCGTGCTTTCGCATCGTCGCTTCCATGTTCTCGAGGTTGCGCTCCCAATCAAACTCGGGGCTGTGAATTCCGAGCACACCGACACGCCCTTCATATCGCTCACTTAGTCCGTTGACGAATGCAATCGATCGAACGCAATTGACGCAGCCAAAGGTCCAAACCTTGAGTACCCAAACTCGGCCGTGCATCTCCCCCACGGTCATCGGCTCGCCACCAATCCAATTCGCCGCGCCATCAGGAAAACCGGGCAACGCTATCGGTTGATCCAAGCGACCACCGTCGCTCAAAAAGTTTTCTCGCGACAACTGCGGAGCACCAAAACAAAGCAGTGCCAGAATGGATCCCCAAATCGCAAGTCTTCGACGCGGCGGGAATGCTGAAAACTTCATGCTCCTTTTATCGGCCGCTGGTCACACGCTCACCGAGCAAATCTGGCTAGCCCGGATTATTCATGAACCGCGAGGCAAAACGCCTCGAATTGGTTCCTGCTGGCACTTTGCAGATACTTGCCCCCGCAGACGACCTTGTAAGGTCGTCGAGGACGCCAGTATCTGCAAAGTGCCAGCAGGAACCAATAGACCGGCTGTGCCGGTCGTTCATGGTGTTTGGTCCGCGTGTTCATGAATGATTCGGGCTAGAACACTGTTAGATCTCACCAAAAGCATCACCCCGTCCTAGCGGAAATTGAAGATGCCTGCGAATCTACAGGTGTTGATCCAGCACGCACAGTGCCGGCGTTTTCCTTCCAACCTGATCGTGAGAACTCGATTGAACATCGCTCGTGCTGCCCTCGGCCTTGGCCTAGCTACCCTTCCCATTCAAGCTGCATCCAGCGACCTGTACTTCAGCGAGTACGTCGAAGGCAGCAGCAACAACAAAGCGCTCGAAATCTACAACGATACGGGTGGCGCTATCAACCTGTCGGACTACTCGGTTCAGTTCTTCTTCAACGGCAGCACGTCCGCGGCACTCACGATCAATTTGACGGGCACCTTGCTTGATGGCGACGTCTTCGTTCTCGCGCACAGCTTGGCCGATGGAGCGATTCTTGCGCAGGCTGATCAAACCGACGGAAGCGCTTGGTTTAATGGCGACGATGCAGTTGCTCTCCGAAACGGCGCCACGTCGATCGACGTGATTGGTCAGATCGGATTCGATCCGGGAAGCGAATGGGGCAGCGGCGATACGAGCACGCAAAACAACACCTTGCGCCGACTGGAAACGGTTACCGATGGCGATACGAATGGCGGCGACGCCTTTATTCCGTCGGCTGAGTGGAACGGGTTCCAGGCGGACAGTTTTTCTGGTCTCGGCGGTTACCCAGCCGGACCAGTTGGCATGCGCGGACTGGTAATCGGCGAAATTCAGGGCGCCGGACATGCCTCACCGTTGGACGGTGCTTCGGTCACAACCTCCGGCATCGTCACGGCCGTCGCTTCGAACGGCTTTTACTTGCAGGATCCGATTGGCGACGGGGATGCGCTGACATCCGACGGAATTTTCGTCTTCACCAACTCTTCCCCGAGCGTCGCCGTCGGTGACGAAATCAGTTTGACGGCGACGGTCGACGAGTATTCGGCTGCCAGCGGCAACCTATCGATCACCGAACTTACGAATCCGACCATTTCAGTATTGAGCAGCTCCAATCCGCTGCCCGCTTTGGCTGTATTGGGATCAGCCGGAAGCTTGCCGCCCACAGAGATCATCGACGATGACTCGCTCGCTGTATTCGATCCCAGCAACGATGGCATCGATTTTTACGAAACCTTCGAAGGCATGCGCGTTCAGGTTTCTGGAGCATTGGCGGTTAGCCCCCGCAACAAGTTCGATGAGATCTATGTCGTCACCGACGGCGGTGGCTTTGCGACGGGACTCAACTCACGGTTTGGAATTACTGTTTCGAATTCGGACTTCAACCCCGAACGAATTCAGGTGCAGATCGATGCTGGATTCACTCCCGCTTTCGATCCCACCGTGAGCACCGGCGATGACTTGGGCAATGTGATCGGCGTTATGGGTTATTCCTTCGGAAACTTTGAAGTGATTGCCACCGAAGCATTCACCGTCACGCCCGGTGGATTGACTCCCGAAACTTCGAGTAGCCCGGGCCGGCGCTCCAAGCTCTCCATCGCTAGCTACAACGTCCTCAATCTCGACCCGAAGCTTGAGTCGATCGGCTCTGTCGGCGGTTCGAACGATATTGACGACGACATCGGAGATGGCCGGTTCGACGGGATTGCCGCACATATCGTGAACAACCTGCGCCAGCCTGACATCGTCGCTCTGCAAGAGATTCAGGACAACGACGGCGCCGAGCTAACCGGTGTCACCGATGCAAGTCTCACCTATCAGACTCTGATCGCAGCGATCGAAGCAATCGGCGGACCGACTTACGACTTCCGCGATTTGCCGCCGAACTACAACGCCGACGGTGGGCAGCCTGGCGGCAACATTCGTTGTGGCTACTTGTTCAATCCCGCGCGGTTAACCGTCGATGACGATTCACTGCTCCGATTGATCGACACGAATTTGGGCGACGGAGATGCGTTTGCCTCTTCGCGTAAGCCCTTAGTCGCCAGCTTCGACTTTCGCGGATACGAAATCACGCTGATCAACAATCACTTCGCTTCGAAGGGTGGCAGTTCGCAGCTCTTTGGCTCCACTCAACCGCCGGTCAATGGCAATGTGGACAAGCGCAGCGAACAGGCAGAGATCGTCAATGATTACGTTCTGGGTTTGCTGGGTTCGAATCCCGATGCCAACGTGATCGTGTTGGGCGACCTGAACGAGTTTCAATTCTTCGAGCCGCTGCAAGTGCTCGAAGGTCAGCCAACGCAGGTGCTCTTCAACCTCACCAACACTTTGTTACCCGAAGAACGATTCAGTTACGTCTTCAAAGGCAACAGCCAAGCGCTCGATCATATCCTCGTATCAAGTTCTCTCGCGGGCATCGCCGAGTACGATGCCGTCCACGTGAACTCGGACAACCCAGCGGCGCCGAGCGATCACGATCCCCTGCTCGCGCGGTTCAACTTGCCGCGATTGTGTCAGGGAGTCACCGGTACTCACGGCGCCTTCGCGGAACTCAAAGTCTGCGGCGAGCCTCTGTTCCCCGCCCTACCTTCGACGGCGACCCTTTCCGGCGTTGAGTTCGGAAGCTCTTGGTTGCTCGTCGCCAGCAGCACGCCCACAACAACGCTTCGAGGCATCCTCGCTCCTTCAACCGCAAGTACCAGCGTGATGATCAGCGATGATGATTACGACGGCATCATCACCTTCGACCTGCCAAACTTCGAGGTAAGCGACACGTCACCAATCTATCTTCAGGCAATCCAACCGGGAAAAT
>JBLINP010000201.1:0-8809 GCA_047639415.1 Planctomycetota bacterium
GCGCAGTGCGAGCATCACGAAAGACCTCATCGATGCTGGTGGTAAAGTTCAGGTAGGAGCGCACGGGCAATTGGCCGGACTCGCTGCTCATTGGGAAATTTGGATGTTCGAGCAAGGCGGCATGACCGAACTCGAGGCACTGCGATCGGCGACTCTATCCGGTGCGGAGTATCTCGGCCTCGACGGCGATATCGGCTCGATTGAAGAAGGCAAACTGGCCGACTTCGTCGTGCTTGAGAAAAACCCTCTGACAAGCATTCGAAACACGGATTCAGTGCGATATACGGTTTTAGGGGGTCGGGTGCTCGACGCCCAAACGATGCAGACGATCAATCCTGCTACCGGTCAATCTGGCCCCGCACCGGAGTACTTCTGGCAATCGTTGGAGTCCGGCATCGCCATTCAAAATGAAGTCAGTTGCGCCGCATGCCAGGCGCAACATTGACTCGATTGATCGATTTGCCATTCATCGACAACATTCGACTAGCCCCTCTTTGAGCTTTGCGTTCAAGTACATCCATGAAACTCGCTCCTCGCTCGACAATTCGATTGGTTCTGTTCGCTCTGCCACTCAGTTTGTCATTGGCCGGGTGTGAGACCGTGCACGGCGATTCGTATTCAAAGAGCAGCCAGTGGGAAACTCCTGATTGGAACGCTCAGCTTTTTTATAGCCAAAACGAATTGAACGAGATCGAGTTCGACAATGGACTGAGGGAAGTCGTTGGCGAGCGATTGAATGACGTAGAGCGGAAACGTGCGGGTGTTCGCGTCACGGCTGGAACCAAAACGTTGCGCGCCTATGTACAACTTTTCGCCGAAGAACTCGACGAAGGCAATGGATCCGCTCTTGGATCCGGCGCGACGGTAGCTATTGACGACCTCTATGGAATTGGCGGAGGAATCGAAGGCGCTTCAAGCGTCAGCGAACTCGCTCCGGACGTCCAGCTTGTCCTACCCTTCCAAGCCGGCTTCAATTTCGTTATCGGCGACGGCAAGTTCACCGAACAAACGGGCGGCTCACTGCTTGCCACTGGATTCGAAGAGACCGAATTGGCCTATATCGAAGCCGAACTCTCAGGAGGTGTGGGAGTCAATTACTACGGCTTTCGATCATCGATCGGTCTCTACCTGAGTTCGTTCAAAGGCAGCACCAACGAAGACATCGATGCGGGTGGAGATGCCGAGGAATTCGCGTTCAAAGCCACCAATACGGGCCTGTTCCTCGACTTTCGCTATCAAAATGAAGCGACACCTCTGCATGGCGGTTTGCGCGCCACAGCTGGAGATGTCACCGGTATCGAAGCTTTCTTCGGCTTCAGTTTTTAGAAGCCCGCGTCCGTCGCACTAGCTTGCGACTATTCGCGTCGCCCTCGTCCACCGCCACCGCGACCACCACGTGAAGTATCCTCGTACTTTTCGAGTTGATCGGGCGTAAGCACCAGTTCCAAACCGTCGCGCGTCTCATCGCGCAACGTGCGCATCTCATCGCGCAAGTTCATGAAGCTGCCATTTTCGCGCGCCTCGGTCATCATCTCGTCGCGCCGCTCCTGCTCGTTGGTCAGAAGAGCGCCAAGTTCTTTCGACTGGTAATCGTCCAACCCCAGGTCGGTCGTGTAACGCTCTATCCGTATCGCCAACTCGGCCAAACGCGCCTCTTCCCTGCGCTGCTCTGACTCTTCCCGCTCTTCTTCTCTGAAATTTTCAAACGCCTTGCGTACGCCTTCGGCCAACTCCGGCGCCATGCTGCCATCCGGATTCGCTAGCGAGGCCATCGCCTTCTTCATCTGATCTTCGCGCGTATCTGAGGGCGCGACTTGACTGGCTTCGACCACCTGTCGCCGATCTCTCGCCCACACGCGCGCTTGCTCGAGTTCTTCGACGCGCTGTGATAGAGCGTTATTGGTGGCCCGCAATCCGTCCAATTCGTGCTCCAACTCGTCTTTGGAAATTCCGCTCGCGACCACGGTCGGCTCCGGAATGGACACGACCGGCGAAGTCGTTTCTGCTTCGCTCGGTATAACGAAGAGTGAGGTGGCGAGGGCACCACAGATGCCTGCTGCGCCGCCTACGAAAATGGTGAAGAGTGCTTGATTTTGCATGATTCTTTGACTGGATGGGGGTTTCGACCACCAACCCAATTACGTGTCGATCGTTTCGCAGATATTGGGAATAATGACCAAATCTGCAAGGCTGCCGGATATTCCCCTCGAATTGTACACGGATCTGAAAGCTCCACCGACGGCTAAAGGACCCTCAAGTACCCCGAAAGGCTTCTATATGACTGAATCGCCGATCACCTGCATGCGTTGCGACGGAAACCTCGAAGTCGGGTTTCTACTGGACCGAGTACTCGGAGGAGGCCGCGATGCGGGTCATCCCCTGCTTTGGGCCAATTCCAGCCACGTAAGTAACGTCACGCCCATCAATGAAGACGGAGTACACCAAATTGAGGCGACGCCTACCGCTGCACAAAATGCGGTCACGTCGAACTCTTTGCTGGCCTAGGCACCGGCGAAGGTTGAACTCACTGATTTGCGCCGCGACGCGCCGTGATCGTGAAAATTAGGTGCGGGACCGGCAGTGGATCCTCAGGAAAATCACGTGCGAGAAGTGCCGCTAGCTCAGCATCGAATTGCTCAGTTTCCGCGGGGTTGAGCGTGGCCGAAACTCCCGCGCTCGCACGCATGCGTCCCCGCCAAGCTTCGTGCGTGTAAATGAGATCGAGGTCGTAGGAGAAGGTTTCGATTCCGACAAAGCCCATGCGCTGAACGTCGGCGAGATAATGCGTCGGCATGCCGATATTGCCCGCCAAAGTCCACGCTGGGTTGTGCTTGAGAACTAGCCCGAATTATTCATGACATTGTCTTCCCACGGTAGCCAATCGAGTTGAGCGATCACTAACTGACCGTTCGGACCAAACACCCGATTCAGTTCGGGTCCCAATCGAGACTTGTCGAACCAGAGCCAACATTGCGCGGCCGTCACCACATCGAATGAATCATCGGGCAAGGTCGTCGCTTCGGCTGGAGCAACAACTTGTGAGACGCTGACTCCGCTTTTCCGATCGAGCTCTCGCGCAGCTACTAGTAAATCGGGTGAACGATCGAGCGCCGTAACCGTCGCGCCTCCCAGCGCCAAACCGCGTGCCATTTGCCCCGTTCCCGAACCTAAATCGAGAATTCTCTGATCGGGCCCGCCAATGCCTCGCGTTCGCAAGCGCTCGAAAAAGTCTTCGGGTAAGCCTTGTCGGTAACGCCCGTAGTCGGACGCCGTTCGTCCGAAGTCGACACCTTTTTCAAAGCTACCGGAAGAGCTCATGCCCGTTCAGCATAGCGACTCTTGCGTTTCTTCTTGGCTTTCTTTTTGGCCTTGGGTGGTGCTTTTTCAATCGTGCCCGTCGCCACCCATCCGACCGGCGGCGCTTCGCCTTTGATCTCATAGAAAAAACGCGAAGCATGTGTCGCGACGCGCGTTCCGTACTTCGCGCGTTCGGCCGTCATCGTGATCGTCAAGTAGCGTTTCGCGCGCGTCACCCCGACGTAACCGAGTCGCCGCTCTTCCTCGATCGAATCCTCTTCGACCGATCGCCTGTGCGGAAGAATGCCCTCTTCGACGCCGACTAAATAGACGCGCGGAAACTCGAGCCCTTTGGCCGCGTGCAACGTCATCAAGTAAACGGCGTTGCGCTTGCCCGGCTCTTCCTTCGTGTGTTGGTCGCCTGCCGAAAGTGCCAAATCTTCGAGGAAGCGGCGCAATGAAGGCAATTTTCGTCGGTTGACATGATTCTCGGCGGCATTGAGAACTTCCCCCACCGACGCCCAACGATCGTTGCGTTCCTTCTCGTCCTTATAGATGCGCTCGACTTCACTCTTGTAGCCAACGATATCGAGCATGCGCTTGATCGTGTCCACTACTCCGAGTTCTTTCGACTGCTCCATCAGTGTCTTGAGATTGGCGCGCAAAGCCTGAACGGCGTTTTCAGCCAGCTTGGGCAAGCCCTCGATTTCTTCCGCACGATCGAAGGCCGCCGGTACCGAAATGCCTTCGCTCGTAGCGAACGCGATCACCTTTTCGATGCTCGCTTTGCCCACGCCGCGCGGCGGACAGTTGATGATGCGCAACAGCGAAACCTCGTCGTCCTTGTTCGCCATCAGCTTGAGATAAGCGAGCACATCGCGAACCTCTTTGCGATCGTAGAACGACATTCCGCCGACCAAGACGTACGGAATTTTGCGCGTACGCAACTCGGTTTCAAACGCACGCGGCTGCGTAGCCGTACGAAACAGAATCGCGAAATCGGAATAGTTCGCGCCTGCTTCAGCGACGAGCGTTTCGATTTCCTTGACGACGTACTCGGACTCACCATCCTCATCGCGCAGCCGGTGCGCCATAATCGCCGGACCGTCGCCAAGCGCGGATCGCAGCGACTTTTCGTGCCGCGAAGTATTGTTCCCAATCAGACGATTGGCCGCCTTTAGGATCTGATTCGTCGAACGATAGTTAGTTTCGAGTCGAACAACCAACGCACCCGGATAGTGCTTCTCAAAACTCAAGATGTTGGCGATGTCGGCGCCGCGCCATCCGTAAATCGATTGATCGTCGTCCCCCACCGCACAGATGTTTTTGTGCTCGCCAGCGATCTGTCGCAAGATCCCAAATTGCACGCCGTTCGTGTCCTGATACTCGTCCACCAACACGTAGCGATACTGCTGGCCGAACTTGGCGCGTGCGGTCGGAAAGTCGCGCAGCAATCGTAATGTGTAGAGCAGCAGGTCGTCGAAATCGAGCATGGCCGAACGCTTGAGCCGCTCGTCATAGCGCTTCCATGCGCGACCGATCAATTCGTCGCGATCGCCGCCGCCAGCATCGAGATAATCCTCAGGCGTTTGAGCGCGGTTTTTCGCCAAGGAGATGATCGAGGACAGCTCGCGCGGTTGAATCGTCGCTTCGGCGATGCGCAATTCACGCAGTGCACCCTTCAACGCGGACATCTGATCCGAGGCATCGCAAATTGCAAACTTCTTGGGCACCCCCAGCATCTCCGCGTGCTCGCGCAACGACTTCACGCAGAAGGAGTGGAACGTGCCGACAGTCAGCAGCTTGCCCTTCTTTTTGCCCACCAATTTGGTGACGCGTTCGCGCATCTCGGTCGCGGCCTTGTTCGTGAAGGTCATCGCCAACACGTTGCGCGGATCGACGCCCTTTTCCAGCAAGTGGGCGATTCGCACCGTAATCACACGCGTTTTGCCGGTACCGGCGCCTGCCAGGACCAAAACCGATCCTTCGGTGGCCTCGACAGCGGAGCGTTGCTCGGGGTTAAGGCCGTCCAGGATCTCTGAAATGTTCGTCACGGGTGCGGAATCGGGATGCGGAGAAAATCGAGGTGGTGAGCGCGGCAGCGAGTTGCGATGTTACGGGCGGAGTCGGCTGGCTCCAAAGAGTTCGCATCTGTGGCCGAGCGATGGGATGAGAAATTGCGAGTGAGTAACTTCGACTTCTGACCCGCGCAAATCGGTGTGACGGCCCTCGTGGGCCTCTAAAAGCGGACAGGTTTGGCGAGTCGTTAAACCAAGCGCTGCTGTACGGGGACGAAAGCTCTCCTTCACGTTAGAATTCTCGGCCCGAAAATTCGATTGTGGCCCACGAGCCGCCGAACTTTTCCTCCGCACCAGTCTGCCCCCCGCACCCGTCTGCGCCCGAGCTTCACGCCGGTCTCTTTCAAGATGAGCACCCCCAGTTTCCTCAAAGCCAGCGACACTTTCATCCATCGCCACATCGCGCCGAATGCTTCCGAGCAGCGCGCCATGTTGGACCACATTGGAATGGATTCGCTCGACGCGCTCGTCTCGCAAACCGTGCCCGCCGGCATTCGGATGAGCGGCGAACTCAAGTTGGACGAGCCGCGCGGCGAGCATGAATTGCTTTTGGAGCTGCGTGCCACCTCGCTCAAGAACCGCGTGTTTCGTTCCTACATCGGCACGGGTTATCACGGCACGATTACGCCGCCGGTAATTCTGCGCAACATCTTGGAGAACCCGGGTTGGTACACGCAGTACACGCCCTACCAAGCTGAAATTTCGCAGGGTCGATTGGAAGCGTTGCTGATCTTCCAAACGATGGTTTGCGATCTGACGAGCTTGCCGCTCGCGAACGCTTCGTTGCTCGACGAGGCCACCGCGGCCGCCGAAGCGATGAACATGTGCTACGCGATTGGTCGCGGCAAGCGTTCGACCTTCTTCGTGTCCGATCAATGTCACCCTCAAACGATCGCCGTGGTGCAAACGCGTGCGGGAGCAGCGGGCATCGATTTGATCATCGGCGACCATGCGAGTTTTGATTTTGAAGCCACGCCGGTCTGCGGCGCGCTCGTTCAATACCCGGCCAGCGATGGCCGCATCATCGATTACGCCGGCTTCGTTGAGAAAGCACATGCAGCGGGCGCCAAAGTGGTCGTTGCAGCGGATTTGCTCAGCCTCGCACTCTTGCGCGCACCTGGCGAATTCGGCGCCGACATCGCAATTGGCTCGACGCAACGTTTCGGCGTACCGATGGGTTACGGCGGACCGCACGCGGCTTACTTGGCCACGCGCGAAGACTTCAAACGTCAAATGCCCGGTCGCATGATCGGTGTGTCGCGCGATGCGAACGGCGAGCCGGCGTTGCGCATGGCGATGCAAACTCGCGAGCAACACATTCGTCGCGACAAGGCCACCAGCAACATTTGCACGGCGCAGGTATTGCTCGCGATCATGTCCGGCATGTACGCGGTCTATCACGGGCCCGACGGGATTCGCGCGATTGCAGAGCGCGTACACGGAATGACAGAGCTTTTAGCGATCGCTGCTCGCGAAATGGGGCTCACGATCGGCGCAGGTCCCTTCTTCGACAGCGTGCGCATTGAAACGGGCGCGGCGACGAGTGAAGTGAACGCACGCGCGGAAGAGAACGAGATCAACTTGCGACAGTTCGAGGGCGCGGTCGGTATTTCGCTCGACGAAACCGTCACGCTCGACGACGTCAGTGACCTCTGTTACGTACTCGGCGGCGAAGCGGCAGCGCAACTCGACCTCGATGCGCTCGCGGCCAAGATCGACTTGAGCTTCGACAGCACGCACGCTCGAACCTCACCGATTCTTCAGCACGCGAACTTCAACAGCTATCACGCCGAGCACGAGATGCTGCGCTTCCTGCACCGTCTCGAGTCGCGCGACCTGTCGCTAACAACCTCGATGATTCCGCTCGGTTCCTGCACGATGAAGCTCAACGGAACTTCGGAAATGCTGCCGGTCACCTGGCCTGAGTTCGGCGCGCTGCATCCCTTCGCACCCGTCGATCAAGCCGAGGGCTACAAGGACCTATTCGATTCGCTCGAGTCCATGCTGTGCGAGATCACCGGCTTCAGCGCCGTGACTCTGCAACCGAACGCTGGTTCGCAAGGCGAGTACACGGGCCTGCTCGTGATTCGCGCTTACCACGAAGCCAACGGCGACACGGATCGCAACGTCTGCCTGATTCCCGTCTCCGCGCACGGCACCAACCCGGCCAGCGCCGTGATGGTCGGCATGAAAGTCGTCGCTGTTGCCTGTGATGAGAACGGCAACATCGACGTTGCAGATCTCGAAGCGAAAGCCGCCAAGCACGCTGACAAGTTGTCCGCTCTGATGGTGACTTACCCGTCCACGCACGGCGTGTTCGAAGAAGAGATCAAGCGCATCTGTGACATCGTTCACAATCACGGCGGACAGGTTTACCTCGACGGCGCGAACATGAACGCGCAAGTCGGACTGTGTCGTCCCGGCGATTACGGTGCCGATGTTTGTCACCTCAACTTGCACAAAACTTTTTGCATTCCGCACGGCGGAGGTGGTCCCGGTATGGGTCCGATTGGCGTCGGCAGTCACCTCGCTCCCTTTTTGCCCACACACCCCGTCATTCCGACCGGCGGCACCAATGCGACCGGTCCCGTGGCCGCAGCGCCGTGGGGCAGTTCGAGCATCTTGACGATCTCGTGGGTCTACATCGCCTTGATGGGCGGCAGCGGACTCAAACATGCGACTGAAGTTGCGATTCTTAGCGCCAACTACATGGCCAAGCGCTTGTCCGACCACTTCAACGTGCTCTACACCGGAGCGAACGGCCGCGTCGGCCACGAGTTCATCATCGACGTGCGCCCCTTCGAGAAGAGCGCGGGTGTCACCGTCGAAGATGTGGCCAAGCGCTTGATGGATTACGGCTTCCACTCGCCGACGATGTCGTTCCCGGTCGCGGGCACGTTGATGATCGAGCCGACCGAGTCGGAGACCAAAGCGGAACTCGATCGTTTGTGCGATGCGTTAATATCAATCCGCGCTGAGATTCGCGCCATCGAAGACGGAAGCTTGTCGCGCGAAGACAACCCGCTCAAAAATGCGCCGCACACTTCGGCAGCCGTTACGGCTACTGATTGGGATCATCCCTACACACGCGAAGTCGCCGCTTTCCCGGCCGCTTGGGTCAAAGAGCACAAGTATTGGCCGACCGTTGCGCGCATCGACAACGGCTTTGGAGATCGCAACCTCATCTGCACTTGCCCGTCGATGGAGGCCTATGCGACCGAAGCGCCTAAGCTAGCGACGGTCTAACTTTTCTGTTCCTCTCGAACGATTCGCAGGCCCCTAATCATCTATAAAGCCCTAGCGGTCGAACTCAATTTATTGCGGCTGCGCATCCCCTCTCAAAATTCGATGATGAACTTCCTCACTCGAGCCTACCCCTTCTTGTTACTCCTGATCATCGGAAGTTGCGGCGATAGCGCGGACTCCAAGGGAGA
>JBLINP010000202.1:0-8792 GCA_047639415.1 Planctomycetota bacterium
AGCATGCGACCGTTTTTTGTTGTTTCAGTGTCGGACATGGTTATTCGATTTGACGGTTTGTTCTGTGAGCTGAGACTTCTGCTTGGCTGAACTTCTGTTTGGCTGAACGACTGCTTGGCTGAACGACCGTGTCGTGGAGCTGCTGCGTGATGAAGCTGCCGCAACCCGGAGCCGTTCAACCGCGAACTCTATTCGACGTTTTGAACCTGCTCGCGCATGCGCTCAACAGCCGTTTTGCCTTCGACGACGAAGTGAGCCACTTTTGAATCGCTGCACTTCGATCCGACCGTGTTGAGTTCACGCACGAGTTCTTGCACGAGAAAGTCGAGTTGCTTGCCGATCGCTCCACCTTTATTCAAGCGCGTTTCGATTTGTTCGATGTGGCTTTCAAGTCGGGAGAGCTCCTCGGCAACGTCACCGCGATCGGCGATCAGTGCAACTTCGCGGGCCAAGTCCGAATCTTTCAGTGAGCCGCGTCCATCGAGCAGTGCGTCAACACGCTTATGCAGACTCGCTTGCACGGCCTTGACGACCTGCGGCATACGCGTTTCGATTTTCGCGACGAGCTTCTTCAAGCTTTCCATGTGCACACGCAAATCCTTCTCAAGCGATTCGCCCTCGCGAGTTCGCATCTCGAAGAGTCCTTCAAGCGCTTCCGCCGCCGTGACCGTGATCAGCTTCGTATCTTTTGCGCTATGTCCAACGGTCGCGTCGACGGAGACCACTCCGGGCAGCGTTAGAATCGAACGCAACTCGGGACGCCCATCCAACTTCAACTCTTTGGAAAGCTTGGTCAGTACGCGTTCGTAGTTGCGAGCGGCGTCGCTATCGATGGTCGCCTTGCGGCCGCCCGGATAGGAAATACTGATCGACGTCGCGACCGAACCGCGGTTGAGGCGCTTGCGAATCAGCGCATCCACTTTTTGCTCTAAAGCGCCAAACTCGGAGGGTATCCGTATTTTTGACTGCAAATAACGGTGGTTAACCGAGCGAATTTCGACCTGAACGACGAGGCCTTTGCTCTCGCCGGATGCGGCCCCGAATCCTGTCATGGAGCGCAGCATGATCTCTTCCTTATACGTTCGCCGAAACGCCGGGACGACTGCCCGGCTTGATCGCTTGTCCGCCAGCTTTGCAGAGCGGACATTCCGAAGCTTCCCAGGTTTCCGCTTTCACGTTGCACAACGCGAACAGCGGCAGAGCTTCTTTCAAACCGTTGCCAGCTTGCTCGAAGGGGTTGCCCCCGGAGCGATTGACGACGCTGCCGACAGCCACGACGTGACCGCCCGCTGCTTCGAGAGCCTTGATCGCTTCGCGCGCCGAACCGCCAGTGGTCAACGCGTCCTCCACCACCAAAATGCGCTCGCCGGGCTCCAATGAGAACCCGCGTCGCAAAACCATTCCGCCGTCTTTGCGTTCGGTGAAGAGTGAGCGCACGCCCAACTCCTGCGCGACCGCGTAAGACCAAACCACGGCACCCATCGCGGGGCCAACGACAACTTGAATCGGTTCGGATAGGGCCTCGAGATCAGCCTTCAATCCGCACGCCAATTCCTGCGCGTACTCCGGGTACTGAAGCACCTTCGCGCACTGAAAGTAACGATCGCTGTGCTTGCCCGAAGAGAGTTCAAAATGCCCTTCGAGCAGAGCTTCGCTGTTCCGCAACAGTTCCAGTACGCGTTCGCCGTCCATGATTACTCGCCCGGGGTCGTGCCAGCGTTGCCGCCTTTAGCCGGAGCAGCGTCCGGCTCCGCCGGCGCACTGATTCCAGGGACTCCTGGCTGCTCCAGAGTGTCGAGCAAACTGTCCGAACTCGCTTGGCGAGTGAAAATGTGGATCGCGAGCGCGCTCACCAAGAACACCACAGCCGTAGCCGCGGTGAAGTTGTTGATGCCGGAAGAGCCTACGCCGAACGTAGCCTGACCGTGCTCGCCTAGCGCCTGGCCGAAGCCGCCGCCTTTACCCTCTTGAAGCAAGATCACAACGATCAACACGATCGCCGCAAACACAAAGAGGATGAACAGAAGTGTGATTCCCAGTCCCATCGTTTCTACCTATCGAAATCTAAAATTTGCCGAAGCCGTAAATGACCAAGACTGACTAGCGACCGAGATTGACGATCGCACCAAAAGAATCGGCATCGAGCGCAGCGCCGCCAACCAGCGCGCCATCGACACCATCAACGGCCATCAACTCGGCCACATTACCAGGTTTGACGCTGCCACCGTATTGAATGCGAATGGTTTCCGCAGCGGTGTCGCCCCAAAGTCCTTCCAAAACTCCACGTAAGTAAGTGTGAACTTCGCCAGCTTGTTCCGGCGTAGCCACCTTGCCTGTTCCAATGGCCCAAACGGGCTCGTAAGCGATCGTTACGCGACCCGAAAGCTTGGCATCGATTCCAGCCAATCCCTCAGTGAGGTGGCGATGAACGACCTTTTCGGTGTTTCCGGCCTCGCGCTCCTCAAGCGTCTCACCCACACACAGGATCACGTCCAAACCGGCATCGAGCGTCAACTTGACCTTCGTGTTGACCATCGCATCCGTTTCGCCATACAGCGCACGGCGCTCGGAATGCCCGACGATCGCGAAATCGCAACCAATGTCCTTGAGCATGTCCGCAGAAACTTCGCCGGTGTAGGCGCCGGAAGTTTGATCCGCCACGTTTTGCGAGCCGACTCGAATCGGTGAGCCCTTCAAGGCTTCGATGATCGCGGGTAGGTAAATGAAGGACGGAGCCACGGCTACGTCGACCGCGTCACTGCTGCCAACCTGGTCGCGAAGCTTCCCGACTAAGTCGAGGGCCCCCGCGAGGTCGAGGTTGAGCTTCCAGTTACCGGCTAAATAGGGTTTGCGCATGCTGTTAAACTTCGAGGCATTCAGTACTGGGACGGTTCGGCTTCGAGCTGCTTCCAGTCGTACCCGCCAAACGGCGTCCATCCATGGCCAGCAACGTTTTTACGTCCGCGGCCAATAATTCAAATTCGTTGAGCGATAGAGCCTGCGGTCCGTCGGAGCGGGCTTCTTCGGGAGCGTTGTGCACTTCGATGATGAGTCCATCGGCGCCAGCGGCAATGCCCGCCCGCGCGATCGGAGCCACGAGGTTCGCTTTGCCTGCGGCGTGGGAAGGATCCGCGATCACCGGCAGGTGCGTGTGTTGTTTCAGATAAGCGATCGCGCCGACGTCGAGCAAGTTGCGCGTGACTTTGTCGAAACCGCGCACGCCGCGCTCGCACATCACGACGTTCGGATTGCCCGCAGCCAAGATGTACTCGGCCGCCAACAAGAACTCGCGCACCGTCGCCGCCATGCCGCGCTTTAGAAGCACAGGTGTGGTGGTCCGCCCGACTTCGTCGAGCAAAGCCGCGTTGGCCATGTTGCGCGAACCGATTTGGAACATGTCTACTTTGTCGCCAACCACTTCGATGTCGCGCGGGTCGAGCACTTCGCTCACGACCGGCAGCCCGGTTTGCTCGCGGACCTGCGCCAAATAATCGAGGGCTTCCGGACCGAGTCCACGGAAGGAGTAGGGCGATGTGCGCGGTTTGAAAGCGCCGCCTCGCAGGAGCGTCGCTCCCGAGGCCTTCACCGAACTCGCGATCGTTTGCAGTCGGTCGAGATTCTCGACGGCACACGGGCCGGCGATCAACGAAGCCCAACCGCCGCCGAAACGCGCTGGATTCGCGGAACTGCCCACCGTAATGACCGTGTCCTCGCCCTTTTCGGGACGCGCCGTCAACTCGCGGCTCAGTCCCGTTTCGATCACTTGCACGACGCTCGCATGGTCATCGAAATTCGAGCGCGCCTCGGGACTGCCGGGCCCCGTCAGCTCAAGCAACTCATCCCGGCTGCCCAGAAACTTAGGCGAATAGCCCAAGTCCTTGCAGAGCTTGAGGATAGAGTGTCTCTCTTGTTCGGAGAGCGATGTTCGAAGGCGAAGTATCATGGGCTGGTTCTCGTTCGAAGGGATCGCTTCCCCAAAAATCGAGGCGAGGAGTATAGGAGCGCTCGGATGAGCCCGCAATTGGACCCAGACTTTCACTTGGTTTAATAACGTCTCTTTTTTGCCCCCCCAAATCTAGTCTGGCTGCAGGCAGCCACAAACCGTCCGGTTCATCGATGCCCGATTCGTCCCAAGACCGCTCCCCCCTCGAAGCTTTATGCGCCACCGTTCCACTCGGACGCCTGCCGCGAACGGGCTGGTTGATGTCCGGCGTGCCCTACCCGGAGAGCATCGCAGCCCACTCGCATGGCGTCTGTTTGGTGGTTTTAGCCCTCGGACCGGCCGTGGAACCGCCGATTGACGTCGACCGAGCCGTCAGCTTGGCTGCCGTTCATGACGTTCCGGAAGCGCTGCTCTCCGATTTGCCACGTCCCGGCGCCCGCCTGTTTCCGGCTGGGGCCAAGCGAATCGCGGAAACGGCGGCGGCCCTGGAATTATTGAGCCCGCTCTCGTCTCTGGCCCACGCGCGATTCGAGGAATACGCGGGAAACGAATCTCGCGAAGCACGTTTCGCTCGCCTCTGTGATCGTCTTCACCTGGGTGTCATGCTCGTGGCCTACCTGCGGGCCGGCGCTCGCGGACTCGAAGACTTCATGCAGACAATGACCGATCTCGACGTGACTGAATTCCCGGCATGCCAAGAGCTGCTGGGAGAAATTCTCGAGGCCTGCGGAGAAATCGCGCCTTGAGTGACCGTCCAAAGTCCGTTCGACCGAGCTTCGGAACCTTTCGAAAGTTCTTTCCGCTGTTCGTGCTGCTCACGTTCATCACGCTCTTTTTGATCGAACATTCGAGACCTTCGCGCTCGGCCCTACCCGTGTTCGAGCCGACTCAACGCGTCGAACTTGAATCCTTGAGTTTGCCACGCGGTGAGCACGCTTTGACTGGCCGCGTTCTCACTTCGAGCGGCGAGCCTGCCGACAATGTACTGATCGAACTCGTTCAGTCGGGTGAGCCGCACTGGACTTATTCCGACAGTAGAGGACACTTCAAAATGTCGGGCTTGTTCGCCGGTGAAGTCGTGGCAAGCCTCACGCAAGCGAAGTCTCCGCCACAACGTATAACTGTCGAACTACCGTCCGAATCCGTTGAATGGCGGCTATCAGTAGAATTCGGACCTCTCGAAACACTTCCCCATGCGCAACGCAGTGCCTTGTTCGGCAACATCACTTCCGCCTTAGGATCCTCGGTTGAGAGCTACCAACTAGTTCTTGAGCCCACCGCTCGGAATAAACCTTTCTCGATCGCCATATTGCGACGAGTACCTGTCGGAGTTAATGGAGCCTACGCCATCGCCGATTTAGCACTCGGCGATTACACCGTCTACGTTTTGCCTGCTTGGGCGGCGGGCGGGTCGTGGCCGCGCTTAGTCTCTTTTCAATACGAACACTTAGCGTCTGCCGTCAACCTCGACCTAACCCTTGAGAGCAGTGAACTCGAAGGAACTTTGTCGCTTGCGGAAACCGAAGCGCCACTGACTGGCGCTCAAGTACTGGCTTGGAACTCGTCGCGACCCAGTCAACTTTGGGAGCCCGTGCTTACCGACCAAACGGGCCACTTCAAGATTGCAGACCTTCCCGCGGGCGACTACACGATCGAAGTTCGAGCGGGCGGGTTGACGCTCAACCAAAGCATCAAAATCGCCCCGAAACGCAGGATATCGATCGAATTCGAGCCAATCGACCTCTCGAATTCGGGCACTAGATCCGAGCAATAATTCGCCTCAGCTTCATGCAGGACAATCCTTCGACTCGTACTAACTCGAACCTCGCTTCGGCACTTCTGGTTTTGGCGCTCTTCTTGTCCGGCACGGCCGCGCTGGTTTACGAAGTCACCTGGATCAAGCGAGCCTCGTTAGTCTTCGGATCAACAACCTTCGCGGTTGGAACGATACTCGCCGTCTTCTTTGCTGGACTAGGACTGGGCAGTTACCTGTTCGGAAAGTTCAGCCTGCGTTCGCAACGTCCACTCTACGTGTTCGCCGTCCTCGAACTTTTGATCGCCGTGCTAGCCGCGATAAGCCCCGTGGCGTTCGAATGGATCGACAGCTTTTACGGACAGTTCTACTCCGACGTGAGCGGGAATGCTTTTGCGTCGGTGGCCGCTCGATTAATCTTTGTTGCGATCATCCTGTTGCCGCCTTGCATCTTGATGGGCGCAAGCCTGCCGTTGTTCTGTCGACACTTCTTGCAACCCGAAAGTCGCTTCGGCCGATCGATTGGTTCGCTCTACGCAATCAACACGTTGGGTGGCGCCGCCGGTGCTGCCTTGGCTGGATTCTTTCTAATCCCGAAGCTCGGATTGAATGCGACCATTTACGTTGCGGCCGCCACCGACCTAGTCGTCGGAGCCTCGATTCTCCTGCTGCGAGTCTCGGAGAATGCGAGCTTCAAAACCGACACAGTCCAAGTCAAAGCAGCCCAACCATCCCGTCATTTTGTCTACCTGTTGCTGTTCGCAGTAAGTTTTGTAGCGCTGGGAATCGAAGTGCTCTGGACGCGCCAACTCTCGCTTCTCTTTCGCAATTCCGTTCACACCTACACGCTTACGCTTACCGTAGTTTTGGTCGGCATCGTAATCGGAAGCTTTTCCGTCGCACCCCTACTCGACCGTCTTCAACGTCGCGCACTCACGTTCGGTTGGCTGCAAGCTCTCACGGGACTCTCCATCCTTGTGCTAATGTCCCTCGCTCCCGAATCGTGGCGCACCCTCGGCTCCGAACTCGAAACCTGCTTCCTGCTGTTCCTTCCCACCGCGATTCTGTCCGGCGCTGCCTTCCCACTCGCCATTCGCATGGTTGTGGATCAGGCCGAGATGGGCAGTTTCGGAACGGGCAAGATGGCGGCCGTTAGTTCACTCGGTGGAGTGGCCGGTTCAACCGTGATGGCCATGGTGCTGCTGCCCGGTTATGGCTTAGAAACGAGTCTGCACTTGCTTGTAGGCGTAAGTTTCGTCGGAGCGCTGGTGACTTGGTTCGGTTTGGATCGCGATAGCGCAACGTCGAAACGCCTATTTCGCAGCCTGGTTGCGATTGGAATTGGAGTAGCGCTATTCACCCAAAACGACACGCGTTTGCCTGCTGATTTCCTAGCTCCACGTTCCGGCCTCATCGACTTTCACGAAGGCTACGGGTCCAACTTGGCCGTCGTTCGCGTAGATGAGGACGAGCGCCGACTTGAGATCGACCGATGGTGGCAGGGAACCAACCGCAAGAACCATCAAATCTTTGCGGCGCACTTGCCCATGCTTTTGCATCCGAATCCGCGGCGAGCATTGGTTGTCGGAGCGGGCACGGGACAAACCGCCAGCCGCTTCTTGATGTACGACATCGAACGGTTTGAGTGCGTGGACATTGAGCCGACCATCTTCGAGTTCATTCAAAAGCATTTTGAATCGAGCTGGATGGATGATCCGCGCAGCCACTTGATTCGCGAAGACGGGCGCACGCACGTTCGCCATGGCGACTCGCGCTACGACGTTATTTCCGTGGAAGTCGGGCAGATCTTTCGACCGGGCGTGGCCTACTTCTACACGACTGACTTTTATGAGGAAGCGCGCTCTAAACTCAACCAACAAGGTCTATTGGTGCAATTCGTGCCACTCGCCTTTTTGGATCAGCAGCAATTCGAGAGTATCATCCGCACTTTCACTGAGGTCTTCCCCGCCGCCGCGCTCTGGTACAACACCGGCGAATTGCTGTTGCTCGGAACCAACGCCGAGCGTTTTCAAATTGACGCCAACGTACTCTCCAAACTAGACGAACCCAGCGACATTCGCGACGACTTGAAATACTCGCATTGGGGCGGGACGGAAGGCGCACTCAATCAACGCGACGTTTTCTTGTCGGGATTCTTACTTGGTTCGAAAGAGCTGTTGGAACTGGCCAGTACAGGGACTATTTATCGCGACAACCTACCCGTACTGGACTACGCGACACAAACCGTCGACAAGACCAAAGCCAGCGAGTTGCCGCTCGTCGACTTGATCGAAGCCAACCTCAGTTCACTGACCGACGTGGCGGCCTTTGAAGTCACCGACGTCAAGCGCGAGCGAATCGATAACCTTCGACGCCTCAACCTAGGTCAGATCAAGGCTTCTGCACTGGTTCGCATCGCCGAAGTTCAAAGAGCGGCGAACGATCATCGCGGCGCAGTCACAACTCTCAAGCGAGCCGTGAACTCCAACCCGAAGCACTTCGCGTCGAGGCTGCTCCTGGCGGATTCCTCGATGTTTGCTGGGGATTCGAAAGCAGCCCGGGAGAACTTCAAAGCGGCGGCGGAAATCCGAGACACCAGTGGTCGAGCCCATTACGGCCTCGCTGTCGCCCTCTTCCAGGCTCAGGAACTGACCGAAGCGGCCATTCACTTCAACCGAGCGATCGAACTGCGTCCGGACGACGATCGAGCTCACAACGGACTCGGCGCGGTGCTTTCGCGGCTCGGCGATTCCAAAGGCGCACGGCATCATTTCGAGAAAGCTCTCCAGCTTCGGCCCAGTTCCGCCGAATACCGCGCGAATTTGCAGCGCGTGGGTGGCTAGCCCGGATTATTCATGAACCGCGAGGCAAAACGCCTCGAATTGGTTCCTGCTGGCACTTTGCAGATACTTGCCCCCGCAGACGACCTTGTAAGGTCGTCGAGGACGCCAGTATCTGCAAAGTGCCACCAGGAACCAATAGACCGGCAGTGCCGGTCGTTCGTGGTGTTTGGACCGCGTGTTCATGAATAATTCGGGCTAGCTGTCCGGCAAACAAATGCTTTGTGCTTCGGAGTGCTAGCTCGACTGTGAATAT
>JBLINP010000203.1:0-8777 GCA_047639415.1 Planctomycetota bacterium
ACGAATCGCCCCCCAACCTGGTGTCTTACTCTCGCGCACCAAATTTCCCTGCGCTGACGCGTTAGCTTCCGCCCTGCACCCGACAATCCTGCCTTTCCTCGCCCGTCAAGCTTCCACTAAAGGTGCCTGAGAAGTGCGCCAGGTAAGCCTGGAGAAGGAGAATGGAATGACTTGAACCTGAAACCTTCAATGGAGTCCTGCGGGTAGTCAACCCCGCCCGGTGAAGGCTGCTATTGGAGCCGGTCGCGTCGCGGAAATTTGGTCGTCAAGCCGAAGACGATGGCATCTCGCCTGAATCGGGCGCTGAAGGCCGTAGGGGAATGGTGTCGGCGTAACCGACACCTTCCCGTCCGCGACCAACATCGCATCCTGTAGAAGAAACTGCGAGGGCACTGCGCGTACTACGGTATCACCGGGAACTCGCCCGCTCTTCAACAGTTCCGTCGCGGGATGCAAATGCTCTGGGGCAAGTGGCTAATGCGCCGCTCCGATCGTGCTGCGGGAAAAGGCTGGGTCTGGTGGAACGCGCTCGAGGCGCGTTACAGACTCCCGCCCGCCCTCGCCGTTCGGTCGAGCTTACGCTCCACGTAGCGAACCCATGTTTCTGAGGAGCCGGATGCGTGAATTGCGCACGTCCGGATCTGTGGGAGGCCTGGGCTGGAAACGGCCCAGGTCCACCCGACCCAATAACTTCACCCAACGAAAGCGCGGGAGCATCCGGACAATCCGAACGCTCCCGCAATAAAAACTATGCGACCTAATCAGGCCGAGCTGAATACAGACTTACTTCGTAGTGACGTAAGCGGCTTCCAAAGTCTTAGAGATGCGCGCACTGACGTCCGTCAGATGAGCTTCGGTGTAGGCGTCGAGTTTCAGTTTCGAGATCGCCTTGTCCGCCATCTTCGCGATTCGACGCAGCTCATGAGCGGCTAGCGTTCGAATCGTTCGCATGGATGCGCTGCCCGAATTGATTAGAGCGAGCGTGCTCAATCGATTGACGTGCTCTTGCTGAAGATTGCGGCGGAAGCTCGAGCAAACGGACGAATCCGAATCGTCCTTTTTCTTTTTGCCCTTTTCGAATTCAGACCAAGCTGAGTCGGTGACGGTGCGGACCACTTCCGCAAGCGTCATAGAATCATCCGCATCAGCCGTTCGGAACTCGTTGTCGTAAACACGACGCAGGGTCGTGGGATTGAGCAACAGCGAGAGTCCAATTGCATGGAAGGTGCCGACTTGGTCGTGAACCGTGAAACTCGGATCTTCCATCAACTCGGACATGCCCTTCGGATCCCACCAGTAACGCTTGCCCATGTGGCGAATGAGTTCCGGTGTGAGACCAAAGGCATCGTCATTGAATGAATGGTCAATGATGAGGTTCATTGCGCGGCGTTGCTTGTCTGCGGAAACATCGCCAACCGGAGCGCGGTCGCCAGGATCGCCCTTGAAGTCGGAGTTTTCATAGGCGCCACCGATCCACTTCGCTGCGGAAAAGAGTGAGCTCATGTGAGTTCCGAGAAGCTGTTGGTAACGCTTGCGAACCATGGCCCATGGCTCGCCGTCTTGTGCGATCTTCTCGACTAGATTCGAACGCAGCTCGGCCACCAAGCCTAAGCGCGACTCGCTGAAGTTGAGGTTATTCGCTCCTAAGTCCCAAGTCATATTGCGCGGGTCGCTACCCACGGACATGGCGATTTGAGTCACGTAGATGTGATCCGGATCGTTGACTTGCGAAAGGACTTTCTCGAGATCCTTCTCTGCGCCATAACCAAAAGCGATGGCCCAGTGATCGTACGGGCCGAGCATCGGCGTCGCGTACGGACCTTGAACGTCGCCCAACTCGTGGTTGATGTTCGCTGCCGCGTAATCCATGACCGAGCCGATGGTCGCTCCTTCAAAGCCTTCGCTGTTGATCTCAGCAAGCGTGCGAATTGTGGATGCAGCCATGTTGTGCTGCAAGCCAAGACAGTGACCGACTTCGTGCGCCGAGATGTACTTGATCATTGCACCGAGGAACTCCTCGGGTACGCCGTCGAGCAAAGGAATTTCCTCGTCGCTATCGTCTAAATCGAGCATGCCCATAGAGAAGGCTGCCGCGGCAAGTGACACATCCATGGAGAGTTGGTTGCCGAGTTTGCAGGCCGCGTTGGTCGGATCATTCGAACCTTCGGTCCACGGATGCAATTGGCTTTCGAGACTCTCAGTGACGACTTTGATGGCGTCCAAAGCGCGTTGTTGTTTGAGTTGCGCTTGACGTTCGGGTGAGGCCACGCGTACACGCGGATCCCAATCAGGATTCTCGTGGAACCACGCAAGCGCCTCGGCATCGAATCCCTGAGCGGTCAGATCATCGGTGAGGCTGGACAGCATGCTGGAAACCGCGCGAGTGAGGCCTTGGTTCCAAACCACGTCGGCGTCGAGAATCTCACCAGTCATGGGATTCGTGCGGCTCGGGCCAATGGCGTAGCCCTGATCGCTCGTGTTCCAACGAAAGAAGTTGTAACGCGCGTCTTCGGGATCCAAATCCATATGAGCGCCCGTTGAAGAATCCTGTTGAAGGACAAGCAGCGCGCCGTCAATTCCGATTCCGCCGAAAGCTTGATTCCACATCTGGATGCCTTCTTTGACGTAACGGCGATAACGGATCGGCGTCGTGTGCTCGATGTACCAAGTGATCGGCGACTTGGCCGGGCTGACCTTCATTTTCGGATCCGCTTTTTCCAAGCACCAACGAGTGATGTAGCGGTCGGTGATGTCTTCGTTGTTCGGCTCCGCGTAATCGCGGTACCAGTCATAGAAATAGCCGACTCGCGGGTCGGCTTTGCGAGGCTTGAATCCGGGCGTACCTTCCAGTTTTCCAAGCGAAAAGGTAACGCGTTGCAGTTGGCCGGTTACGCCGGGTGCTTCGTACTCCACTAAGATGTTCTTGGGAAAAGCTTTGGTCTTTACCAGGGTGGCCAAGCTGGCGTCGAGTCGGCTGGTCGAAGGACCGTAGCCGGGATTGGCGGCGAAGAACTTGCCGACGTTATTCAATACGAGTGAACCGAAATCGAGGACGGGGCGTCCGCCGGGTGCCATCGAAATGATCGGTGCGCTGACGATAATCGTTCCGGTGTAGAGCGAGTCGACCGAATCTTTAGCTTGCTGATCGCCCGTTGTACGGACGGACAAATCGGGTGCCACGAGGGCGAGCATCTTGCCGATGCGACGCCACTTCGCGTAGATCGTCGAACCCATGACGCCGGCTTCCGGGTCACCGCCAGAGACGGTCGGAGCAATCAGAAGCATCTGAGTGGCGAAGCCGCTCGGCAGGACCGCCAGCAATTTCGCGGTCTTCTTGTCGGCGTACAAGTCGTAAAGCGGACTTGATCCGTCGGCCGTTGATACGACCTTCTCGAGGCCTTCGATCGTATCGGCGAAGGGCGGAAATTCGGGTGTGTCGCCAGCAAATAGCGGTAGGGCAAATCCGGCGGAAAGCACGACTGCCGCTGCACGTTTGGAAATCGGTCGAATGGATAAACTCATGATGGGGGGCCCGCTTCGGGCTCAGGGGATTTGAAAGCTGCGTGAGAGTTCGGCGCGATTGGGGAGCGGCCTCCTCTCACTCCTTCATGATCGTGGCGAAATGAAGAATGCGATAGGGGCTGATGGCGCTTCTACGGGAATGGTGCGAAATCCAAACGGGAATCGAACCAAAGAGAGCTTTACTACGACCGTACGAACGAGTGGTGGGAAAGCTTTTCCTGGAAACGTCGTTGGTCGCGTTCAAGAAATTGGCAAAGACTATTCGCGCTCAAGTCGCGTCGGTACCTAGGCGATTTCCCGGTAAGGAATTTCGAGAGAGCGGAGGGCCCCCGCGAAGAAGGAACGGCGCGAGCCGGTTTGAAAGGGGCGCCATGCTGCGATCTTGCTGTGGCGAGGAGTTGTGAAACCAATCACAGATTCGCGCTGAGGAGTATTGGTTAGGCACGAAGTAGAGCAGTCATATCGGGCAGTTCTCTTTCGAGACGGGAGATTGTGATCGATGAGCTGGACGCTCCTAATTGGAGTCGTCGTAGTGCTGTTGCTCTCGCTGTGCGCTGTTGTCGCGCGGCGTCGGGAACTTCGACGAATGTCGGAGACCGTGGCAGAACGCGGACGCATTGAAAGTCATGGCGGGAGCGAGGCGAGGCTGATGAATCCAGTCATCGACCTCTCGCGTTGCATGGGGTGTGGCACTTGCGTGACCGCTTGCCCTGAAGATGGCGTTTTGGAAATGGTTCACGGGCAAGCCGCCGTCGTGAATCCGGCGTTGTGCGAGGGCATCGCTGCCTGTGCTCGAGAGTGCCCAGTTGGTGCGATCGTGGTCACACTCGGTGATTTACGCGAGCGCAAGGACGTTCCAGTATTGACGGAATCCTTGGAAGCGGTCGACTCACCGGGACTATTCCTGGCCGGTGAGATCACGGCTCACGCTTTGATCAAATCGGCGATTGAACAGGGAGCGGCGGTCGGGAGAGAAGTTGCGGATCGTTCGGTGCGTGAAACCAGCGAGGCTTCTGCGGTTCTCGATCTATGCGTTGTCGGCGCAGGGCCGGCGGGATTGTCCTGTTCGCTTGAAGCTCAGCGACGTGGCTTGCACTTCGTCACGCTAGATCGCGAGGAACGAATTGGCGGAACAGTTGCGAAATATCCGCGGCGCAAACTTGTGCTCACTCAACCCGTTGACCTGCCGGGCGAGGACAGCCTCAATCGAAACAGCTATACGAAGGAAGAGCTGATCGATCTTTGGCAAGGCGTTGTCGAACGTCAGGACTTGCCGATCAAGTCGGGCGAGATTTTTGAACAACTCGAGCGGGATGAGGATGGCAACTACGTCGTAAGGACGAAGAGCGGTGCCTTTGTCGCTCGCAACGTTTGCTTGGCAATGGGCCGTCGAGGAGATCCGGTGAAGCTCGGCGTTGAGGGCGAGCACCTGACCAAAGTGACGTACGGACTCATGGATGCTTCGGCGTATCAACGGCGCCAAATTCTGGTCGTTGGCGGTGGCGACAGCGCTGTCGAAGCGGCGATGGCTTTGGCTGAGCAAGACGGAAACGAAGTCACGCTCTCCTATCGCAAGCCGGGATTCTTCAGAGTGCGCGCTCGCAACCTGGAGCGATTGGGTCGCTCTGTTGAAGCGAGCAGTTTGAAGGTCTTGTTTGAAAGCGAACTGCAGTTGATTGATTCGCATCAGGTGCGATTGACGGTTCGTGAGAATGGAGTGGAGCGTCAGGTCGAGCTTCCTAACGACGATGTGTTCGTGCTCGCTGGCGGAAGTGCCCCGTTCGAAATGTTGGAGCGAGCAGGAATCTCCTTCGATCAAACGAATGGCAAAGCTCCGGAAGTCATCAATGAGCAAGGCTTGGGCGTTGTGCGAGCGCTCCAAATCGGCTTGGCCTTGTCAGCTCTGGCTCTCTTGTGGGCTGTTCTGAATTTTGATTACTACGGACTCGATGCTTCACAACGCCCTGGACACGCGAAACATCTGTATTTGCGTTCCGGCCGCGGCTTGGGACTCGGCATGGGCATCGCATCGGTTGCCCTGATTGCGCTCAATTTGTTCTACCTCGTTAGACGGTCGCCGCGATTCAAATTCGAACGAGGATCGCTGAGTCGATGGATGACGAGTCACGTCGCCACGGGAATTTTGGCGGTCTTGTTCGCGTTGCTTCACGGCGTTATGGATCCGCGTAATTCGGCTGGCGGACATGCGTTTTGGGGACTGGCCTTTCTGCTCGTCACTGGAGGCATCGGCCGCTACTTCTACGCTTGGGTGCCTCGCGCGACGAATGGGCGCGAACTGAAACTGAGCGAAGTGAAGGCCAAGTTGGCGGGCCCGATGTCCGTGCTCGACGAGGATTCGATCGAGTTACGGGAGTTCAAGAAAGATGCTGGTCGCGAGGTCTTTCAGCTAGTCGAAAGCCGGCAATGGCGCTCGTCTTTGGTCGGTCGGATTGCGACCGTTGTCGGCATTCAAGGCGACTTGCGTCGATCGCTTCGAGCAATCAGCGAACGTGGCAAAGCGAGTGGAATCAAAGCGACTGAGATCGATAACACAGTCGCCCTGGCGCGCACCGCATTTCGTCGTGCGCTTATGTTGGCTCACTTCGAAGACCTGCGCGCGATCCTCTCAACCTGGCGTTACTTCCATCGTTGGATGGCGGTTTTGATGGTGGTCTTAGTCATCGTGCACGTGGCCTACGCGATGCTTTATGGCGAACTCTTTGCTGCGAGCGGGGTTCGATGAAGTTTGGCAATCCCAGCATCTGGATCGGCATTCTCTCCACGATCGGAGTGATGGCGCTCGTGATAGAAGACATCGATAAAGCCGCACCGGGAGACTTATCCGCTGTTCACGGTCGAATGGAAGAATTGTCGGGAAGTCAGAATTGCAATCAATGCCACGGTGGCTGGGGCCAAAGCATGGCCGATGCTTGTCTCGAATGTCATGAAGCGATCGAAGTCCAACTTGGCAATGGCGAGGGATTGCACGGAGGTATGAGCCCGGATTCTGAACTCACTTGCGGTTTGTGTCACGGCGAACATCACGGTTCGAGTTGGTCGCTTGTGAATCCGCAGAGCTTCGCAATGTCGGGAGCCGGAAGTCGCGAAGATTTCGATCACGAAATGATCGGGTTTCGAATGGTTGGCGGTCACTTGGATTTGAATTGCGTCGAGTGTCACGTCTACGCGGATGACGAGGTATTGACCGAAGGTGGGCAGCGTTTCGGTGGTCTAGATCAGAACTGCGCTAGTTGCCACGATGACTCGCACGATGGCCGCATGGTGATCGATTGCGCTAGCTGCCACGGGCAGGTGGCGTTCACCGAGCTCGAGTCCTTTGAGCATGAGCAATTCCTCTCGTTGGACGGCGGGCACGCGAGTCAGAGTTGTGAAGCTTGTCATGCTGAAAGCGGCGAGCACGGTTTGCGGGAAACCGGTGAGGGCGTCGCTGGGAGTACTAGAGCGACGTGTTCCGACTGTCATGAATCACCACATCGCTCGGAGTTCATTGCCCGCGCGATGGACGAGACGAGTTTCACTGAGGGCGAAACTTGTCAGAGCTGTCACTTACCTGCCCACAAAAAATTCTTGGGGAGTCGGGTAGTGGTGACGGCGGATATGCATGCTCTGACCGGCTTCGCGTTAGATGCTCCACACGATCTCGCCGCCTGCAAAGACTGCCACGGTGATCCCGGGACTGAATTCGAGATGAACGTAGCCGCGCGACTGCGAGGCGACTGTCGCGCGTGCCACGAAGATCCGCATGGCGGCCAGTTTGATGGCGAATTCGGAGATCGCCGAGAGTGCGCGGAATGCCACGCTGACGGTTTCTTCGAGCCGCATGAATTCTCAACTGAGTTGCACGCGGAGACAAAGCTAGAGCTGCTTGGGACTCATGCCGAACTCGACTGCAGCGAATGTCATGAAGATCCTGATCCTGAAAGTGAGGCAGCTCGTGCATTTGCTTCACTGAGTCACCGCTGCGAGTCGTGCCACCTGGACGGTCACGATCAATACTTCCAACCTTTTCTAGACGCTGTCGATTTGGCCCGCTTCGAGGAAGAAAAACGGGTCACTGAGTCCGCCAGCTGCGAACTTTGTCACGACGCAACGAGCTTCAGCGAGGTCGATTCCGAACGATTCGATCATGGAGCGACGACGCCACTCGTAATAGCGGGTGCACACGAGCAAACCGACTGCGAAAGCTGTCATCAAACTTCGCTGGAACCGGACGAAAGTGGCCGGAGCTTCGGTCGAGTCGAGAAACACTTTGGGGAGTTCAGAGGTTGCGTGACGTGCCACGAAGATCCGCACGAAGGAGGATTCGATAGCGCTGAATTTGAGATCGACGTGAACGGTCGAGAAGATTGTGCGCGTTGCCATAACGACCGCTCGTTTCGAGTTTTGAATGAAGAGTTCGATCACGGCGCATGGACTGAATTCGCCCTTGAAGGGCAGCACGCCGAAATTAGTTGTTCGGAGTGTCACTCTCGACTGGCGCAGGCCGGTGAACACGGCCGAACTTGGGGTAGGGCGGCCGGAATGGACTGTGCTACTTGCCACGCCGATCCGCACGTCGGCCAGTTTGTGGTCGGAGGCAGTATCGATTGCTCACGCTGCCACAACAGCGCTTTCGCCTTTCAAGAAATCGTGTTCGATCACGAGCGCGATTCAAGCTTCGAACTCGGTGAAGCGCACATCAATCTTGAATGTAGCGTTTGTCACCCCTCGGTCGAAGTTGCGGAGAACGCTGAAGTCGTTCGCTATCGCCCCCTCGAATCCAATTGCGTGGATTGCCACGGTTCGCACGAGGACCGGACCGCGCGCGGAAAGGGGGGCAGATGAATATTAAACTAGCAGCCCGTGGCAAAAGTCATTTGCCTCACGAGGAACGTCCTTCTGGCCAGGTCGGCACCCGAAAGCCTCACCGAATCTACGGAATCGGCTTCGCTTCCGGGCATCAACCTGAGCAAAAATTCGTTGCTCACGAAACAAAGCACTTATCCCACGGGCTGTTAGGTCGAGCCTTAACAGTGTGCTTGGTGCTGGTCGTCGCAGCTATGCGAGCGAGCGCCCAGGACGCTAATGTCGAATCGGACGTCGTTCGCCTCGAGTCGCGAACAATTGCGACCGGATCAGGTTCGGAAGTTGTTGTCGATCGCGGATCAGCCGATCACATCGAGATTGGGGATGTGGTCGTCTTTTATCCGCGCGGCAGCCAGCCCAGTCGCGGACGCGTGTCGCGCGTCAATGAG
>JBLINP010000204.1:0-8756 GCA_047639415.1 Planctomycetota bacterium
CAAGCACGATCGCTGGCAATTTGTCCGTTTCATCGAACACACGCCAATTCACGAGCGGACCGTAATCATCGTCCTTCGGATTGGCTTCCAAGCCCACGCGAAGATTCGGCAACACGTCATAGGCGATCGTGGCGCGCTGCTTCGCGCGATCGACGGGAATACTCTCGATCACGCGTAAGCCCAAGTGCCAACGTCGTTCATCTTGACCAGCCCCACGGACCGGTTGACCCTCGCCGGGTCAGAGCGGTCAGCTCGGGACGGAGGAAACGGTTTGTTCTTCATCAACGCCGTCGTCAAAAGAGCGGCAGGCGGAACTCGTAACCATCATCGTGACCAACGCGATGGAACCAAGTAGTGCGGATCGTGTGGTGTACATAAGCAAAGGATAGGGCCCGCGACCATAGCGTGTCCAAATCGAAGTCGCGCTTGACAGGCTCTTCGCCCAATCCATTCGAAATCTGGAACCAAACACGATTGGCCGCCCACAAGTCGCGCCGACCGTCGCTAAGCAGCAACTTCACCGATAGGATACGCCGAGCCCACTTCGCGGCGATCTTCATGCCCCAAGGAATCGACGAACCGGAGCCACATGCTCCGACGATGAGCAGCCCCAAAAAATGGTGGCAACCCGACTGGGTTTTGGTGCTCGTTTTGCTCGCCGGTTCCTTCCTGATTCTCTCCAACCTTGACGAGGCCTACCTGTGGACCGACGAGGCCGAGGCCGCCGTCCTCGCGGAAAGCATTCTCGAGCACGGCCTCCCCACTGCTTTCGACGGTCGCAACTATCTCACGCAGTGGGTTGTCGCCAAGCGCGAGGACTTCAACGACGAGATGATCTGGGTACTTTCGCCCTGGCTACAACTCTACGTCTCGGCCGCCTCATTCGCCGTGTTCGGTGTCAACACACTGGCCGCGCGTCTGCCCTTCGCGCTCGTCGGCATCGCCTGCTTGTGGATGATTTACAAGTTGGCGAAGCGCGCCACGCACGACAAACGCATCGCGCGAACGGCGAGCTTGCTGCTCTTGACCTCGATCCCCTTCTTGCTGCACTCGCGCCAAGGTCGGTATTACCCTATCGCGATGTTCGCGACGATGTGGATCGTGCACGCCTACATCGGAATGCTCGAGCGCAAGAAATGGAGTACGGCGCACATCATCGTCGCAATCTCCATTCTCTTTCACGCCAACTACGGTTTGTGCTTGCCGGTACTCGGCGCATTAGTTCTGCATGCGTTGATCTACGCGTGGAATCGCGCACGCCCGTGGCAAGTTTTGGTCGTCCCCGCTGGCATCGCAGCACTCACGCTCCCCTGGGCGCTCTACACGAACATACTGAGCACCGGATCGCGTCTCGATCTGACACCCTACTTCTACAACTTCTTCCACTACGTTCACGCCGTCAACCGCTGGGCTATGCCGCTCGTTTTGCCGGTAGCCTTTTTGGTCTTGCGAACACGCGGGTGGAAGAGCCGCGTGCTATCGCGTTCCAACCTCGGAACTACCGCCGCCGCCACGATCGGTCTGTTCAGCGTCGCCTTCGTTTCGATCAACGTTGGACTGTTCTCGCGCTACGTCATTCACACCATCCCGCTGTTCGTCTTCCTATCCGCTTGCCTCGTAATTTGGCTGGTAGATGCGCTTCGGCAGAGGTTCGGAATGTCTGTCAGTCGAGTTGCGTGGTTGCTCGTCCCAGTCATGATGTTCACGACAGTCTTGCCCTGGCCCTTCGCTCCAATCTTGCGCATATCGGCCATGGACGCACCCCACAAGGGCTTTCAGGACAATCCCGCCGTTCGCAACCCGCTCACCGATTACGAGGGTCCGCAGCACGAAATCTTTGAACTGATCGAGGAAATCACTTCGCCATACGACGGTCCGCTGGAGCGCGTGGCCAAATTTCTCAACGCCAATGCGAGGCCCGAGCACACGCTCTTCATCGATTACGGTGACGTTCCTTTGCTGTTCTACACCGACTTGATCATTCGCGGCGGCCTGCAAGGCATTCCCTATCACGGCAGTCCCGAATGGATCGTCAGCCGATCGAACCGAGCGGGCATAGCTGTGAACTCGTTGCGACAGTTCGCCGAGTCTGAGGGCTACATCCAAATCGTGTTGCAAGATACGGCCGATACGCGCTGGGAGAATCGCCCCGATCCCTACGTGCATTTTTACCGCACACCGCCAGTTGGCAACGTTCCGCGATTGACGGGCGGCGTCTATCCGCCAGTCGTGCTCTACATGCGTTCGGACCTTGAGCTAAGCGACTCGATGGGTGCTCGCGTCAGCAGAACGGGTGGCAAGCGATGAGGTTGAACCGTTCAATTCAGACGCTCGCCCTCTTCGGAACGGCTTTCGTCGTCGCCTGCCAACCGCAGGAACATTCAGGCCCTCCGCGCAACCTCCTTCTGATCACGATGGACTCCGTTCGGGCTGACCAGTTCGCAAGTCCAGAGTTGTTTTCAGAGTTGCCCTTTGCCCTCGCTCACTACACCAAAGAAGCGCAGGTCTTTACCGGCGTAAGTAGTGTTCCCGCCACGCAACCGGCGATTGCCTCGCTTTTCACGGGGCGTCATCCGAGCGCATTGGGCTCGCCCTCTCCCGATCGTAAACTGCCTGGCGACATTCCAATGCTAGCCGAGGCCTTTGCAGACAAGGGCTACGACACCGCAGCTTTCGTCGCACCCTACTCACTAACAACCGGTACGGGCATCGAACGCGGCTTCCAATTATTCGAAGGCCCGTCCAACACTCGTTTGGAAGATTATGAGGTCACTCAGGCCGCGCGCCAATGGCTCTCGCAATCCGATCGCGCCGATCGCCCCTGGTTCTTGTGGGTTCATCTCAACGCTGGACACGGCCCTTATCGCGCCTTAGAAACGGCCTTCAATCCGCTCAACTTCTTCAACAAGTCGATGGTGCCCTACCCGCGCAAACTCGACCGAAAACTACAACGGGCGCGAGCGGGCGACGAACTGGTTTTAGACGAATCATCTTACGCTGCGTCCCCCCGCACACTGCCGGAGTATCAACGCGTCGGACAGCCGAACGTCTACAGTCGATACTACGCGATGTACAACGCGCGCGTACGAGTCGGAGATTGGTTCGCCAATGAATTGCGTCACGCTCTTAAGCACAACAAACAGTACGACGACACAGCTGTGGCCATCATTGGAACGCACGGGGAAGCCTTGGGTGAGCACGGCGTCGAATTCGATCACGGCTATAACCTGTTCGACGAAGTCTTGAGAGTGCCGTTCATGATTCGCGTTCCTGGACGAAACAGCGAAGAAGCCCTCGGACAAGCTTCACACGTCGATTTCGCTCCCACCATGAGTGCGCTCTTTGCTCTCTCGCCCTTCGTGTCATCCGGCCATGATCTGTTTAGTCGAAGTAGCTCCGACGCTAGCGGGCATCTCGCCGTATCTGAGCTCTATCGCCCCATTGGCGAACTTTCGGTAACCTCCGTCCGCTCGTCAACTTGGTCGGTTCTGGCTTCGAGCGGAGGCGAAACGGTCGCGTTCGATCTGACGAAAGACGCCGCTCAAACGAATCCCCTTCAGGTTGCCAATCAAACAACCGTCGCGGAACACGCTCGCGTGCTGGAGCGACATAAACAAGATTCGCAGGTGCCCATCGAACGCGCGCCTCTAAAGCCATGGGTTCTGAAGCATCTTCAAGCGATTGGTTACGTAAGTAGTCGCTTCGAGTAGAAAAGAAGGGCCGTTCTCATCGAGAATCAAACATCACCTGAGGAGTTGGTACTCGCCTTTCCGGAGCACTTGCGCGAGCAGGCGTTCAAGACGATTGAGTTCATGCGTCCCACGCGAATCCCACCGCGATTCGGATTCCATGTCAACCTCGATGGTGAAACGCTCCACCTTCCGGAACGCATTTACAATCCGGCAGTTGCACGTGCTGAGCGATTCGGAAGAGCGCTGCCATTGATTCCGTATTGCCTCTACACGCGGCACAATGACGGCTACGTGCGACAGCGACACTTGATCAAGTTGTTGCGTGCTGAAGAGCCTTGGATCGTTCCCTTCGTCCTGCGCCTGGTCGGCGAATACGTCGTCGAGATTTTGGAAGTCCTCCATGAACATCGCGATGTATTGGGCGGAGAACAGTACGCCGAGTTCACAGATCAGAATCCCGAGTTCGTCGCGCTCACCAAACAAAGAATCGTCAGCTACTGGGATCTTTACTACCGAGAGCGCTTCCCGGAGTTCTCCAAGTACCCCGGTTTCAGCGTTGCTGATCATTTGGGCTGGTGGAACGACAAGGACGCTCGAAGGCTTCGTTTGGCCTGAAGACTCAACGAGGCTTTCCCTTGACGATGGAGCCCAAATTCCGCAGCGACCTTTAGCTAACGGCCAAGTTGAAACTCTTCGCGCCAACGCTCTTCCAAAGCTGAGAGGCGCTCGAGTGAATCGGACACTTCCGCGGTTCGCTCGCACAACTCATTCTGGGCTTTGGCAGTGGCGGCTTGCATCGATACGCGCGAGCGGGTGATCACGTCGGCGAGCAGGCGCTTGGCTCGCGCTCCCAATACACGGCGGCAAAGTGTTCGCACTGCAAAGAGGTACGCCAAGAGCAAGAGCGTCGTGTTGACTAAGAAGTCCATGCCGAGGAATTCATTGCTCAAGTAGCCTTGGACCGCCAAGTAAACGACGTAGACGCCTAGCGCATAGACCGGGAAGTCGAAGGGCAGGCGCAATTTGTTAACCGCGCTGGACTCGGCGGCGGCGGGCAAGTCACGTTGAATCAGATTGTTCCACTCGTCGGCGACTCTGGGTGCCAAGAGTTCGACTGCCGTTGAAGAATCGGGCAAGCCGAAAGCCGATGTGCTACCGGTCAGGAGTGCGGCTTGTCGCCGCGCCGGCCCCATCGCGTCGAGGTACCAGGTTTCAAACTCCGATTGCGCTGGGAAGATCTCGCTGACCTCGGTGACGCGACGACGTTCCGCAGATTGGCGCAATTTGCTGACGGCGTACGAACCGGCCGCTGTTCCGGCGGCGAGCAATGGATTGCGGCGCGCGACCAAGAGACCAGCGCCGACTCCAAGGCCCGACAGACCACCGGCGCGCAACGTCCAACCGCCTGGACCGTCCCAACGCTTGGCCGTTTCGTTCCAAAGCGTCGAAGCTAGGTCGGCGCGACGCAACGACAAACGCAGAGCCACTTCTTCGGCGGTCTTATTCGCCAAATCGGAGAGCCCGGCTTCGATTGCTCCGGGAAGTTCGGTCAGTGCTTTTTGTTGATCGGCTGCAAACTCACGAAATACATCCTGAAGAGCCGCCGCGGTGCCCATCGCGTTGTGCCGACGCACCCCGCCTAGCACGCCCTCTTTAACGAAGTCGGCCAATGAGTTTGTGAGCTCTTGCCAACCCGGTGTTTCGCGGTTTGTCTGCGCGGCGTGGGCGCTGAGCGCGAAAATGGGCGCGTCAGGAGACTGGAAGCGATCGCTCGCCAACTCGCGCAGAGACGTGAGCAGCAATTCGCGTGACTCTTCGGTCAACTCGTCCGCGCGTCCGAGCACGAAGACCATCGCGCGCCTGCCGACGAAATGATCGACGAAGGAGACCGACGCGTCTTCGACCACCGACTGGCGGTGCATCACGACCAGCAGAATGTCGCTCTTGTCGGCTAAGGCTCGAACGACGTCGCGGTGTTCGGCCGCCACGCTGTTGACGTCCGGGGCATCGATCAAAACCTGTTCCGACCAAATCTCGCCATCGACAGCGTCGTAGCGAACGACATCTGGCTCTTCGCCCGGCAAACCACCGGTGAGCTCTGAAAGGTTCGCATCGCGCGGAGCGTAGATCACAGGCCTGCGAGTCGTCGGGCGCTCCGTGCCCTCGATCGCAACTTGTCGCCCGACCAACGCATTCAAGAGCGTCGATTTGCCGGCACCCGTTGCGCCAACCAACGTAATCACTGGCGCTTTGTGCACGCGATCCAACTGCCGGTTGAGGTCGGCGCGCAGGCGTTCGATGCGTTCGCGATGACGACCAAAGGCGCTCAGCATTTCGACCCGTTCAATATCAGCGTCCAACTCAGCGCATAGGGCGCCGAGCCTGATCGACAGTTCTTCTTGGATCGAAAGGCTCATGACAACAAAGTGCCGCGCAAGGTGGCGAGCGACTCGATCAGGTTACGATTCTCCGCCAAGGTTGCACGCATGCTGGTCGCACTCTTCGGTAAAACCGAGTTCAAGAGCATCGGAGCGAGTTCGACCGATCGGGTTTCCGCCCAACGCCGCGCCGCCTCGGTGGTAATTTGTGTTCCGAGTAAATGTGAGTACTTCTCGGAGAGGTAACTCGAGAGTGCAGCGCCTCCCGCCACGCCCATATCACTTCCGAGTCCGCCGGTCTTGATGATCACGGCCGTCGCGATCGCAATCGGCGCGAGCATGGTCACGTCCACGGCGGCTTGAATATCCCAATCGCGTCCGCGTTCGGTAATACCATCTTCGACGAGCACTTCACACACGTCCTGGAAGGCATCCAAATCCACAGCGCTCTCTCCGATGGAGGCCGAAGTGCCGCTGCGAATATCCGCGGCCAACTCTTCAGTCAGTTCACTTTTAAGTAACTCGCTGAGTTCGGACTCCACGTCATCGTGGGAGAGCATGCGGCCCTCCGGTCCCAAGTCGCGCATGATCCCATCCCAAAACTCCGGCCATGAACGCTCGAGTTCTGCGCGCTCAACATCGGCCAAGCTCTCACGCACCTCTTCGCGCTCACTCGAATTTTTGGAAGTAAAGATCGCCGGAATCGATTCAATCTTCAGTCGCAATTTGCGTAAGCCCAAACGCCAGCGACGTGAAAACGCATTCGTTCTGCGATCCAAGACCGTTCGAAAGGCTTCGATGAATGGCCCGCCTGGCATTGCGCAGCCCGCTACTTTATTCGCCAAGACCGTGATGTGTTTTTCGGCGACGCTAAGCAATTCGGCCGCGTTGTCGGCTTCGGAGGACAACTCGCCGATCCACAAGCCGAGATCGTCCGACAACTGCGCCAGCGATGCATCCAACGCTTGCTGTTTGACTTGACCGACGCGTTCCACGTCGAGCAGGTAACTGCGCAACGCCATTTGTTCGTTGTCGACAAGCGACGTCGGACTCAGCGGGCATTTGCGATCCTGTACTTCCAAACTGTGCGGCGCGGAGAATACGGCAAGGGGAGCGTGCCCCAAGTCTTCCGATATTTTCGCGGCATGCTCGAGTGCCAGATCATGACTGGGTGCTTCGTTGTAAACCAACAACCAGGGACGGCCATGTGACAGCCAGCGTTGCAAGAACATCACAACTTCGCGGTTTTGATACGTGTGCCGCGTGACGACAGCGACAGCCAGATCGGCGACTGCGAGCAGCGATTCACTCGCCAATCGATTCGCTTCGGAAACCGAGTCGAAATCGGGCGTGTCGATCAGGAGCAAGCCATCCGGCAAATCGACATCGAACGCTAGCAGCTCGCTGGGATCGTCGGTCGTCTCGGCGCTGGCTTCGATCTGCGATCCAGACAATCCGTTGGCACGCAACAGACTAAAACGTTCGAGCGCTTCATCGCCAGCCATCCGGTCGAGCAACTCGTTACTCGCAGCACCGTACAAACGCTTGGTCGCGCCGCCCGTTGGCAGCGACGGCGATAGATCGCGGCCCACCAAACCATTGAACAAAGCGGACTTGCCCGAGTTGTTGGGACCGACGATGCCGACCACCAAGTAGGGCGCGCCGTCGACGGTACGCGGCAGGAGATCGCGCATTAGCCGATCGCGTGCACGCAAAGCGCTGGGGCCGTGTCCGTGCTGTTCGATTAACAGCAGAATTTGCCGCAGAGATTGTGAGAGCTGGGGATTCATATATTCGACCCGGAAATCAAATCCGGGCGTCCTCTTATCCATCGACAAATCGACGGAATTCGACAAGGGTTCAGCCGCTGTCCCCTCTTTAGCAATTGCAAACCAGTGGTGTGATACAAAAGTTCGCGTCATTTGTTATGCGCCCTTTTGAATCACATCACTAGACGATACACGCAAGCAGGCGGCAACCAAGTGGTGCGACAAAGATCAGAGTTCTGTTCTTCAGGAAGGCGGCCTCCTCAGTTTCTCAAGAACTCGACTTTTTTTCACAGCTTGTGAGCCGAACTCAAAGTCCGTCGGTGGCAAGCCGTGTTTTCGCACTTATCATGCGCTTCCGCCCCCTCTCCAGCGAACTGGTCATGACCTTTCCTCACAGCTCCCCCATTCAAAGTTCATCCGCATTCATCGCGCTCGGCTTGCTCATGCTGGGCGCCTGTGGCGAATCCGCTCCGGAAGTCCCGGGAGAGACGCGCACCGGCCAACCCGACCTTTTGCTCGTCACGGTCGACACCCTGCGCGTCGATCACCTCGGATGTTACGGCTACGAGCGCGACACCTCTCCGATCATCGATGCTTTGGCGAGCAGCGGAACGCGCTTCGAAACCGTCTACTCTCCGATGAGCACGACTGGGCCCGCGCACGCCGCGCTGTTCACATCCAAGCATCCCATCGAACTTGGCATGGTGCGCAACGGGCTGCCTCTCAAAGACGACGCCATCACGATGGCCGAGACGCTTTCCCTGACCGGCTACTACACGGCCGCATTTGCGAGCACCGCACTGTTTGATCCAAAGCTCGGCTTGTCCCAAGGTTTTCTCAAATACGACGCTGAAGTTTCGGCCTTCAACCCGCGCGATCGAGATGAAGGCTTGGAGCGTGTCGCGGGCGACACCGTC
>JBLINP010000205.1:0-8731 GCA_047639415.1 Planctomycetota bacterium
CGCGGACCAAACACCACGAACGACCGGCAGTGCCGGTCGTTCGTGGTGTTTGGTCCGCGTGTTCATGAATAATCCGGGCTAGTTCGAACGTCTACTCGGTGAGCAGTGCTTCGAGCCGCGTGATGTCACCTTGGATGAAGGCTTTGTCTTCGTCTGAAAGCTCGAGCAGAAGCGCCTTTTGATTGGCGTCCAACGCACCTTGTCGGTTGCCGGTCATCTCGTGGCAGGCAGCCAGAAGCGAAAGCCTCGCAGCAAGTTCACGCGGTGCCGCTTCACCCGAAAGGTCGACGGCTCGTTGCGCCATTTCAAGAGCGCCGTCAGCGTCCTTGAGTCGGCGACGGAGGTCTGCCAGTTGTTGGCACTCGGCCGGATCACTGCCGGTGGCAGTACGGCTTACAAGTTCCTTCAACTTGACGATGTCGTTCACGAGTCCCGGACCAAGCGGATTGTTGGGGAACAGTTGGACCAGCATGTCCGCGCTGCTATGGGCTCCCTCAAGATCTCCAGAACCCAAAAGCCAGTAGGCTTGCACGTAGAGAGCGTTCGGGTCGAATTCGGTCTCTGCAGCTTCATGCCAACGACCGATCGCAATTAGAGCATCGTCTTCGCGATCGAGGGTGCGCAGGATGTCGAGCACCGTGCTGCGCGTGTTGAGAAGGTGTTGCAGGTAGCTGGGGTTGTCGGGGAAAAGGAGCGCCGCTTGCGCAAGGTTTCCATCGACACGTTCAAACTGATCGAGTGCATCGATCAAGCGCCCTTGGCGTTCGTAGACGCCGCCGAGTTGATAGCGCAGGCTGGGCGTTTCTCGCTGGCTCAAAAGGGCCGTGAGGATCACGCGGGCATCCTCATCTTGGCCGAGTGCCAAGAGATACTGCGACATGAGCGAACTTGCGGCGTAAGTGGCAGGTGTCGGGACTTTCCAAGAGCCAAGTGCGCTCCGCAGAATTTTAGTGAGCTCCTGCAACTGCTCTTGGGTCGGGTTTTCCCCGTAGATCAACGACTTGGCACGCGCTCGGAGGTAAAGCGTTTTGAACACTTCCTCGTCGGTGAACAAGTACTCGCCGCTTTCTTCCATCGAGAGCTTCATGCCCCAGACTTGGTCGGCCAATGCGAGAACAGCTTCGGGGCTATCGACGAATTCCGCTTCACCGCGAGCGAGTAAGAAGATCACTTTGTCGGATGCAGCACTGAATGAGTCGACACTGCGATACAAAGTCAGAGCTTCCTCTTGGCGACCGGTGTCGAGCAAGCGCTTGCCGTAGGCGAGCACGCAGTCACGCGTAATCTCGATCGACATACTTTTCTCGAAGGCCGCTTCCGCCTCATCGTGGCGTCCCATTTCGGCCAGCGCAGATGCGCGGCGGTGGTGGACGTAGGCTTGGTTGTAACCCTTGGCAATGATCGAATCGAGCCAAGCCAACTGTCCCTCGGGGTCGCGCGTTTCTTCTTCGAAGAGACGTAAGCGGTTCAAACGCCAGAGCAAGGCACGCGGGCCGAAGCTGTCGGACGCGAGATCCGGCTCGGCCGGGTAGTTGACGTAGTCGTAATCTTCGAGTTGCGACTCGCACGCTGCGATGTAATGCATGATCGCGAGGTCGAGGTCATAGATCTGCGGCAACGTATAGATGTTGCCCAGATAGGCGTGGGCCTGCGCGTAGTTCGGCTGAATCTCAATCGCTCGTTCGAAGTCTTTGCGTGCTAGCTGATAGACCTGATCCTTTGACGCGTCAACGGCATTGTTGAAGTGAGCGCGTGCGCTATTGGGAGCGGCTTGCTCGGCTGCGTAGGTCCATAGGTCCGTTTGATTGCTCCAGAAGTTCGAGCCATTGGTCCAAGTCCAGTAGCCGCCACCGAGGGACAGTACAAGTCCGGCAATGACGCCCGCTTGGCCAATACGAGCCAAGAAGCCGGCGAGGAGCATGACCGCGATAACGGAGGGGAAGAACATCAGGCGATCGGCATAAATGGTGCCGACCGGGCTAATCAAATTCGAGGTGAGTAGCATCGCACCGAAGAGTGCGAACACCAAAGCGGCGCGCGTTTGGCATTTCTTGAAGGCGAGCACCGCGAGTGCGATGGAGCCGGCAACACCGACGAGGCCGATGAGATTCCAGAGCTCAAAAGCTCCAAAGATCGTGATCTGATTGGCGGAGTAATCGGGGCTGTAGTTCCAGTTGGAGCTCAGAGTGTTGATGCCGAAGATCGAGAGGGCACCAGCGCCCATCAATCGAATCGCGTTCATGGCGCGCGTCAAGAATCCAACGCTGCTGTCGAGGAGCGGATTGTCGAGTGCGTGCGCAGCAACGTAACTGGGGAAGACTTCGCCCGTGACTTGTTGACGAATGAGCAGTGATATGCCGAGGATGACGCCGCAAACAACTAAGGCGGGAATCTTCGAGAAGGCATAGCTAATGCCAGCACCAATGCCGCCGCCATTCGGGGTTCGTCCGATGTCTGCGAGGAAAAAGACGAGCGGAAGTGCGAAGGCACTCTCCTTGCTCATCGTCGCCAAGAATAGGCAGAGCAGCACGATGCCGAGTTGACCGATATTCGAAAGTGGGTTGTCTCCCGCTCGTAACCACGCAAGCCAGGCCATCAATGAAAAGGCCGCAGCACATAACTCGGCCACTCCAGCGACGTCGAAGATGACTTCGCCGTGAATCGGAAGCGTGGCGAATAGGGCGCCTGCTAAAAGCGCGACCTTCGCGTTCTTAAACAATAGCCACGCGAGTTCGAGCACCATCAAAGCGCACAGCACATTGAGTGCGAGCATGATGAGGTGATAGGGGAAGGTTCGGTCTCCGGGTGCCGACTCGTCGTAGACTCCGCCCAGCCAACCGGCCACACCGAGGAGCAGGCTAGGGATGGGACGGTAAAGCGCCTGCCCTTCGGCCATTCCACCCCACCAAGTTGTGGTGAGGGTGCCTGGTAGGGCTGAAGCGCTTTTTTGCGCGGCGACCAATTCGGGGTGACCCGTTACCAGAAGCAAGCCGTCTCCAAGCAGTTCCGAACCGAGTGCGTCGGTCGAATTTTGCTGGGCGCTGAACAGGTAAGGCGTGACGAAAAAGGCGAGGGCGAGAACGGCGACCAGGATCTTGTGCCAGGCTTGCGGTTCCGCGGCACTTCCGTTGGGTTGAGCAGACGAATTCATGGGGGAGATGTTAGTCGGGGAGGCGTTTGAAGCGCAATCCCAGCACGGTTGCAACCTGAGGAAAGATCCCCACTTGCGTCGAAACAGGTCGGTTCAGTTGTTCGCATCACCCTACGGGATCCGCGCGGATAGGTTAGCGATCATCCGCAAGGCTTGACCTGGGCCCGCTCGCGCGGAGACTCGGGGGTAAGAGACCACCCAAATGCCTACAGCTTTCAAAACCCTCGCGGATTGGATCGACGTCCCCTCGGTCACAGGAACCGAGGACGATTACGCCAATCTTATCGCCCTATACCTCTCCAGGCTTGGCTTCGACGTGGAACGCCAAGAACTGGAGCCCGGACGCTCAAACCTTTTGGCAAGAGTTGGAGAATCCGGCGAGCCGCGGGTGGTGCTCTGCACTCATCTGGACACGGTTCCGCCTTGGATCGGACCCCGGATCGAGCGAAATGTGATCTTCGGGCGGGGAGCTTGCGATGCGAAAGGTCCCGCTCTGGCGATGATTATGGCCGCTGAGCGACTCGTAAAGGCGGGTCGACGGGATATTGGGCTGCTGTTGACGGTGGGTGAGGAAGTCGACGGCGCGGGAGCATGCCTGGCGAATTCCGAGCTGAGATCGCCCTGGCGGCCAGCCTTCACGATCATCGGCGAGCCGACGGAGAATCATTTTGTTGCGGGACATAAGGGCGTGCTCAAATGCACCGCGCGCGCTCACGGCGTGGCCGGACATAGCTCGCAACCGATCGGCCCGTCGGCCGTTCATGAGTTGGTGAGCGTGCTTTCGAAGTTGCTCGCCGAGGAGTGGGGGCACGATGAGCTTTTTGGTCACGGTACATTGAACGTCGGCATGATCGACGGCGGCGTGGCAGAGAATGTCGTTGCCGATCGAGCCGAAGCGCGATTGATGCTCCGCATTGTCGAGGATCCGAAGTTCGTCGAAGAGCGGATACGCAGGTACGAAAGCGAGCACATCGAGTTCTTGATCGAGAAGGCGTACGGCCCGCTCGCGTTCGAAGTTCCAAGCGTTGAGACCGACGCGCGAGTCGTGGCCTTTGCAACCGACGGACCTTTTTTACCGGACTGGGGAACCAAACTTTTGTACGGCCCGGGCAGCATTTTGGATGCGCACACCGATCATGAAAAATTAACGTTGGATGAGTTTGAAAGAGCGGTGGCGGAATACGAACGCACGGCGCTCGAGTTGTTATTGCGATTGGATGCGGAGGAAGAGCTATGAGTTTGGATGGCGTTCAAAAAGAATTGCAAGGCGTGGAATTGCTCGATGCTCTCGAAAGCGGAGAAGTGCGCGTCGCCGAACGAGTGGACGGAAACTGGCGCGTTAACGATTGGGTCAAGCGCGCGATCTTGACTTTGTTTCGAGAGACAGCGGTGGTGGAGCAACAGGCAGGCGCGGCTTGGCCTTTCGTTGATAAAGAATCACTGACGGTTCGCTCTTTCTCTCTCGAATCGAAAGTTCGTCTGGTGCCGGGTGGGTCAAGCGTGCGGCGTGGCGCGCACATCGGAGATGGCTGCGTTTTGATGCCCCCGATGTACGTCAATATCGGTGCGTTCGTGGGCGCCGGCAGCATGGTCGATAGCCACGCACTGGTTGGCTCATGTGCTCAAATTGGCGAACGCGTACATCTTTCGGCCGCTGCACAGATCGGCGGTGTGCTCGAGCCCATCGGTTCTCGTCCCGTAATCATCGAGGACGATGCCCTGATTGGTGGCGGAGTTGGGCTGTATGAAGGCGTGCTCGTTCGCGAACGTGCCGTGCTGGCAGCTGGCGTAATCTTGACAGGCTCAACGCCCGTGTTTGACATCGTGAATCAGCGAGTGTTGCGAGGCAGTAGCGATGCGCCGCTTGAAATTCCGTCGGGAGCCGTAGTGATTCCCGGGACGCGACCCTCGACAAACGAATGGGCGCAAACGCAGGGCCTCAATGTGTCCTGCGCGATCATTACAAAGTATCGCGATCAGAAGACTGATGCCGCCACGGCACTTGAAGAAGCTCTGCGTTAGTCGCGGACTAGCGCTAGCTCTTTACGGCGAGCACTTCTGTGACCTTGTCGAGCAAATCACCTAGCGTCGCCGGCTTTTTCAAAATTCCCGCTAAGCCCGCATTCTGGAAACGAATCATGATCTGCTGTTCGGTAAACCCACTACTGAGAATCACCCGAACGGATCGATCGATCTTGCGCAGTTCAAAGTAAACGTCCGAGCCGTCTAAGTCGGGCATGCTGAGATCGAGGATGACACAATCGATAGATTTGCCTTCACGGCGGTAGATCTCGATAGCTTCGGCGCCATTGCTAGCGAGAACTGTTTCGTATTTCCCGTGATGAAGCATCCGAGCAGTTACAGTGCGAACCGGTTCCTCGTCATCGACGATCATGATACGAGCGCTCTTACCACGTGGTTGAGCCGGGAGACAAGCGACGGGTTCTTCAACGGAAATCGAGACTTGCGGCAGCAATACGCTCAGGGTGGAGCCCACGCCTGGGTCGACTTTCAGTTCAATGGCTCCATTGTGCTTTTGCACGATGCCTTGAACAGCGGTCAATCCAAGTCCTCGGTTGGCTGATTTGGTCGTGAAGAAGGGGTCGAACGCACGCCGCATGGCGGAGGCTGGCATTCCACCTCCTGTGTCGCTGACCGAGATCAGAACGTAGGGGCCAGCGTTTAGATCGGCATGCGGGTGATCCAATCGAAGCTCTTCGCCGCTGTAGTTGCGAGTGCTCGTGGAAATTGAAATTCGCCCCTGCTTTGGCCCCATAGCTTCGCACGCGTTGGTGATTAGGTTGATCACCAACTGTTGCATCTGAGACTTGTCGGCGCGGATCCCGAGCGGCGCTTCACTGAGCGAGTAGGTCAATGAAGCATTGCAGGGCATCGTGGGAGTCCACATCTTATTCAACTCTCGAATCAATTCGTTGCAGTCAAACGTTTCCACGGTGAATGCACCGCGACCCGAATAGGTGAGCATTTGGTCGCACAATTCCGTGGCTCGTTGACTGGACTTCTCGATATCCGCAAGCATCACTTGGGCTTCGCACTCCTTATCGAGGGTCGCTGCGATCAGTTGCGTGTTGCCCAATATTGAAGACAGGATGTTGTTGAATTCGTGCGCGATTCCTCCAGCGAGTACGGCAAGAGCTTCAATGTTGACGGCGACCTTCATTCGTCCTTCAAGTCGATCCCGTTCGATGGCGAGTCCAACCATTCGCGCGGCAACTTCGAGGCCATCCATTTGGAATTGCGCTGGTGAGGAAGGCTCGTTGCAATAAAGCGCCATAGCTCCCAGGACGTCACCATTGGTAGCGGTAACCGGGTGCGACCAACAGGCTGCAACGCCGGCGTGTTTTGCGGCGTCGCGCAGTTCCTTCCAAAGTGGGTCTTCTGCGATATTTTCGACTACGATCGACGTATTCCAAAAGGCAGCCGTTCCGCAAGACCCGACAAAGGGGCCGATTCGAAGTCCCTCGACCGCTTGATTGTATTCAGCCGGCAAGCTGGGACCGGCTCCTACCGAAACGTATTGGTTTTCGTCGTCGAGTAACAAAATCGAACAACGAAGTCCGGGGTTCTTTGATTCGAGGATGTGGACCATCGACTCGAGAGTTTGCGGGAGCGAACCCTGATCGTCCGACGATGATGAAGGTGTTGAAGATCTCGAATGTGTTGAGGAGGCTGAATTCGTTCCAGGCGCTGACGAAAATGAGGGCGCTCGCGATATGGAATCACTCGAAGCCAATCCCAATAGAATCGTATTGCCTTGGTGATTTTTTGCGGTCCACTCGAATGGAATCCACTCGCCGAAACTCGACCTATGCCGGGCGGAGCAGCTGCCGTGGCCAGAATCCATGAGTTCACTTAGAGCTTTTTGATCGCTGGGGTGAATCCACTCAAGGAGCTTATTCTGTTTGAGCTGCTCACCCGTGAAGCCGATTTGTTCCTCGAACTGATGGTTCACTCGCATTTCCGATTCGGAGTTGAGCGAACGTAGGATCATCGGCAAGCGCAGAGACGGATTCATTTCGATTGATTGCGATTCGTGAGCGAGCTGGCATCAACTGCTGGTTGAGAGTTACAAGAGTATGACTATTAGGTACAGGTTGACTCGCCAGATCAATAACCCTCTCGGCGGTGTCAAAGTTACGCCGGAATTTATCGAGCTATGGCGAATTAGAATCGTCCCAATGGTTGCTCTTTACTCGCCTCGACCGGGGTTACTTGGCGGAGCTGACGTTGTTCGTTAGCGCCAGAAACGGTTTAGCTTCTGACCGCCTAATGCGTAATCCAGGACGTTGGTGCACCGTAGTTAGGGCTGTACAGGTGATCTAGCCTAGCTACCACTTCGATGTCAGTGCCGCAGATGAGAATGGCTTCGTCCCAGATTCCGGACTCTCGGATTTGTTCAAGACCGACATTGGCTGACAAGCCGTTGCACATACATTTTCGAGGACGAATTTCAGCGCACTGACCACCTTTGCGGAGGTCGTTTCCTGTGGGTACGCCGGAGCAACGCCATCCGATGCGCCCATCGCTTTGATATCCGTTGGTCGGCAAGAGTTGAGGTCTGTGCACACTTACTCTCGATTCAAGATTCGTACATCTTACGGCGAAGTTCAAATTTGAATGCTCTGATACGCAAAGTTCAGTTGATGAGCGAGTTCAACTTTAGCGTCGCCGACATGGATCGAGATGCGAGTCGCTCTACCGATGAAGAGATGATTGAGCTCCCGCGGTTTTTTTTGACGCAACCCGAATTATTGCGATTCGAATGATCGCTAGACGCGATCAGGTTTGCGCCGATGCGAGATAAAGTCTCGATCACTCTCGATCGCAAGCCAAGAGCAGCAGAGGTGTGTTGGTCGTAGACCGTTAGTTCGGGTCTCCTGCACCTTTAGTGGAAGCAAGATTGATGGATGGAAGTGCAGGGTTATTGCGGCGATCCAAGAATGACTTAAACGGCGGGGGTTGGAGTTGCCGGGGAGAGAGGCGATTGGGAGGGAGAGGAGCGGTTGCGGAGTTCGGGGAAGGCGGAGAGACATTTGGGAGGAAGTGCAGGGCTTGCTAGCTAATGGGGTCGCCGCGGTTGTGCGGGCCGGGGAATTCGCTCGGGAGTAATTGGAGAGTGGCGCACATGATTAGGAAGGAGCCACTAGCCTTGAGGATGGGGAGGTCCTTTAGATCGGTTCCGTGGGCATGTCGATAATGGCCGGAAGAGAAGCGATCCCATTGGCCGGGCGGAATTGCGACTTGATGCTTACGCGCGTTTTGCACGACGTAACGCAGGGCCTTTTTGATCGCGTTCCAGCCGCGAACGACGCGGGCGTGGAAGCGGTCGGCGAAGACTTTGCCCTTGCGATTGAAGAGTCGGTTGATGGTTCGGGCTAAGCGAATGTTTAGGCCTTGCATGCCGCGGCGAAGAGCTTCGTTGCTGCGCACGTAGACGAGGAAGTGAAAGTGACTGCTCATCACCGTGTAGGCGTTGAGTTCGAAATCGAAGCGATCCTTGGCTTTGCAAAAGCAGCGTTCGAGGGCTTCGATGACATGCTTTTGTCGCAGATTGGGAAT
>JBLINP010000206.1:0-8693 GCA_047639415.1 Planctomycetota bacterium
GCTGGCACTTTGCAGATACTTGCCCCCGCAGACGACCTTGTAAGGTCGTCGAGGACGCCAGTATCTGCAAAGTGCCAGCAGGAACCAATAGACCGGCAGTGCCGGTCGTTCGTGGTGTTTAGTCCGCGTGTTCATGAATAATTCGGGCTAGAAGCTCACTTTGAACTCGACGGCGTGCGGTGCCTTCTTTCATGACCGGCACATATCCCGCTCAGCATGGCGTTTATGAGGGCAGCTCAAAAGATGAGTCGGGACGCATTAGCCATGTACTTCCTGAGAGCGCTTACACACTCGCCGAACTGTTTAAGGATCACGGGTTTCGCACTGCCGCATTCGTTCAAAATGCTCAACTTCGGAAAGGTCAGGGAATTGAACAAGGCTTCGACTTGTACACAGACCGCGCTGGCGACGCACACGAGATTGGGCAGCAGGCCGTCGAGTGGTTGGACCAGCAGAACGGAACACAACCGTTCTTTCTCTATCTGCATCTACTCGACGCTCACTGGCCCTATCCAATCCCGGATGAATATGCCTCGGCTTTTGTACCACTCGACGCCCTCGCGACTTTTCGAACCCCGAATTGGAAGCAGCTTCGTGATGAGATCAATAGTGGTAGCACGCAATTTGGCGAAACCGAACGGCTGACCCTTGAAGGTTTGTATGACGGCGCCATTCGCTATGCGGACCACGAACTCGGATTGGTATTTGATGGTTTGCGCGCCAGAAAGCTTTGGACGAACACGATCGTATGCGTCATTAGCGATCACGGTGAAGAGTTTGGAGAACACGGCCGCATCGGGCACGGCCACGGCCTCTTCGAAAATCTGCTCAGGGTGCCCTGGATCCTGCGCCTCCCCGGAAGAGCTCCAGCTAAGATTCAAACCGCCGTCAGTTTGGTCGATTTACTGCCTACGCTCGGCGCGGCGGCGAACTTGGAGACTCCCTCAAATCTGCTCGGCGTCAATCGCCTCGATTCTCCCGATGTGGAGCAGTCAATCTTCGCGGAACACAAGGCTCCCGATCAATACATGCAGTCACTCAGGGACGGCGATCGCAAGCTGGTGAGGCGTTTGCGAATCGAGACGAACGAATCCAAACGGCTATGGCCAATTGCTATAGGCGAACGTTGGGAAGTGGAGTTAGAACGGAACTCTTCGGGACAACTTCTCGCGCGTCAAATCAAGCCGAGGGACGAATCAACGGTAGAACCGACGGAGCTGAAGGGAATTTTGACGGCCTGCGGAAAGCGAACGATTGAGGTCAGCGGTATTGAACTCAACTACGATTCCGAAACGCTCATTCGAAGGTCTGATGACAGCGGCGACCTCGAACCAGGTGTCATGGTCAAGGTGAAGTTCGAAGCAACGGATGTTGGGAGACGCGCCACTCAAGTCAAGCTCTATTCGAGCGACGCCAAGCCAGACTTTGAAATTCGAGGCGTAGCCACGGAACTAAATGGAACGCCAGAAACAGGAACAATCACAATCGGCGGCTTGACGGCAATCATCGACGACGAGACGACTTACAAGAACCTGCCGAATAAGGGCTCGCGAATATCGCGCGCCGAAGTTCATCGTTTTCTTGCGGGTCAACGAAATCAAACAGACCAGATATTCGAGGAATGCCACGACCTTGAGCCCGGCAGCAAGTCCGAGATTGCCCCCTCCACTATCGACGACCTTAGCAGTCAATTGTCGCAATTCAATTTTCGTTTAGCCCGCGAAGCCTTCTACAAGGCAACGGACACCAGCGTCCTTTCCGAAGAACAGATTCTTCAACTCGAAGCGATTGGCTACGTCGAGTAAATCGATTTTGAAAACCAGTCCACGCTCAATTCGCAATTGGACTTTCTCGGACCAATAGCAAGAGCGACCTCGGCACGCTTACTCGAGTGGCAATCCCACGAGCACTCGCGACATCGGTGTGATCTCGTCGGGAATTGCATCCCACCTCACGCGATAACCTGCGCGCTCCAATCGGTAGGTGCGGTCGATGTCGAAGGCGCGTTCGACACCGAGATGCTGGATCAAGGTGGCCGGCGCTGAGCAATGTGCCGCGGGATAACAGCAGGGCATCACCGCTACCTTGGAGCGCAATCGAAGCGCGGCGTCAATGCATTGGTCAGTGCGCAAGCCGCACGCGTGAACGCCGAGAATGGAAGTGCCCGGTTCCAATCGCTCCACCTCGCGCTTCAGCTTGCCCTCGCGGTATTCGAGTTTCTCCTCGACCCAGGGGCCGACTCGGATAGCAGCGGCCCGAACCTTGTCGAAACTTGGGGGACGAACTTGATCGATCAAGACGACCCGGTCGACCTTTCGATCGAAGAGTGCGAACAAAACGCCGGTCAGCCCATGCCCACAACACAAATCGGCCATGTTGGGAGCGCGTACCCACTTTCGGACTCGGGCATAGAACTCGAAGGACTCAAACAGCTCTTTGATCGGGATCGCACTCTCGTGGGCCAGCTCGCGGGCGAGCTTTTCAGCCAGGGAATCGCCGCCGAACGCCTGGAGAGCGTACTCGTCGAGGATCGAGCGGTCCCCGGCGCGGACCTCCCGATTGGCATGCATCTCTGCAAAATATTTGTAGCCGCTCCGCATCGTGAATCGAATACTCGCCGAACGGTGCTCTCGCGTCCACTTGTGCTGGCTCTTTGACCGCACTGAAATCAGAATATCCCCCCCTCAACCCCGAACAGCTGCAAATTGCTCGACGAGCTTGCTCGGTAAACCCAAAAATTTTTTACGCTGGGGAGCGGAGCACATCCTTTGCATGCTCCTTTCCTTCTGGTCTGAGATAAAACCGCACCACATCGATCATGATTGCCTCCGCGCTAATAACACTCGTGCCCCTGTTTGCCGTCACTCCGGCGACTCCCAAGCCCGCCTTCGCTCTGATTCAAGATGGCGCCGAGGCAGAGGATTACGAAACGAAGCTAGCCAAGGCTGGTGATAACGTCGAAGAACTGCTGGCCCTGCAGGTTTGGTGCCGCAACAACGGCAAAATCAAAGAGGCTCGAGCATGTCTCAAAAAGATCGTCAAGATCGATCCGAACCACAAAGAGGCTCGTAAAGCCCTTGGTCACCACTTCTATGACGAGCAGTGGTTCGAAAGCTACTTTTCGCTGACGGACTACAAGGGCAAAGAGGAGAAGCGCATGCTCGATGAGAAGGGCTTGGTGCGCTTCCAGGGAGAATGGGTTCCCGTGGCAGACGAGCCTTACCTTAAGCAAGGTATGGTGCGCGAGAGTGAGTCGGGAGAGTGGCTCACGAAGCGCGAACTCGATCGCCGCACGCTCGAAGCCAAATACAAAAATGAAGGTTGGACGCAACTCCAGTACTTGGTTTGGGTTTCGCCCGAGGAACTTCCGAAAGCGGAGAGCGGACTCGTCAAGTGCGGCGATGAGTGGCTCGACCTTGAGGCAGCCACGGACTATCGCTCCAAGCTCGATCAATGGTGGACCGTTCGAAGCGAGAACAACCGCTTCGAGATTTGGAGCACTTGCCCTTGGACGACAACCTATTGGGCCGGTTGGCATGCCGATCAAACCTTCCGCGATCTAGCTCGCGCCTTTGGCACACGCCCCGACCCCAAGAAACCGCCGGTGGTCGCCGTATTGAATAGTCCTGTGCAGTACAACCTGTTCGCAGCTGGCGCCAACGGAGTACGTCTCCCCACAGAAGCCCAAGGCTTTTCATCGCTCCACTACGCTTACTTCGCCGAGACTTGGTTCCTGCCCACTCAGCCGCCGGAATACCTCGGAACTGGCGTGGCCTTGTGGAACATGAACAGCGATCAGAAGGACTCCAACGGAAACCCGGATCCCTTCGGCAAGCACGCCGTTCGTCACGCAGCCGCTCTGGCCTACGCCGAAGCCATCGACCCGAGCCCCGAAACGCTGACCAGCATGGCTTCCTCCCAGGGACAGCAGAACTTCCCCACCCAAAGGTTTTGGGGCGAGAAGAAGATTCCCAGTTGGTTCCGTGTCGGAGTAGCGGCCTATTGCGAGCGCTACTTCATCGACCCCGGAGAAAATCCATACTGGGCCCGCGATTGGTCCCTGGACAACATTCGTCGCAAAGGCGGCCCGATGAAGTTCGACGAGATTTTCAAGATGCAGCTGAACCCCAACGACGTGCCCGGCTCGTCCATGCGGATCAACCAGGCTGGCATGCTCGTCTCCTTCATTTTGGATGGAAAGTGCGAGCCCGTGATGAACGCTCACCTTCAGCTAACCAACGCCATTCGTGAAGGGACCGACACAGCCGAGGCAGACGCCAAGCTCCGTAAGGCCATTATCGATAACGAAGAAGACTTCCATATCTACGTGAAGATGTAGAGGGTCTGCGATCTCAGCCCAACGACAGGGCGAATTTCTAGGCATTGAGCCGTTTGGATGCGATCCAGACGGCTCAGTGCGTTTTACGGCGGTGTTTGGGTCTGAAATCGCGAATCGAGGGGGTAACCTGCGCTAAAACCGTCCGAAGTTCGCACCCCGCAAGAGCTTCGCTCTCAGGCATCCACACGGAAGCCTGTCAGTTCGGGAAGGTTCTTAGCGGCAACCTCTACTCTCTAGTGAACTAGAGGTTATATTCCCGCCCTTACACAAGACGCGGACACTTGGGTCCGCGAGGCACGGAGACTGGGATTATGATGACCGATAGTGAACTCAAGAGCATTCTTGAGAACGGGATTGAGAATTCGACCGCGGTCGTAAACGACATGACGGGCACGATGGACCACTTTGACGTCGACATCACGTCGCCTGTTTTCGAAGGCATGAGTTTGATCGAGCAGCACAAACTCGTTCACGCCGCCGTAGGTCAACACCTGACCACTACAATTCACGCGCTCAAAATCAAAACACGCACCCCCTAGAGGCCCACAAGGGCTAAAGCACAAGTCATGTGGACATCAGAACAAGTTAAGAACGTCATCGAATCCAACACTCTCGTCATTTTTGGCAAGGGTACGAAGTTCGAGCCGATGTGCGGTTTCACCCATCGCGCTATCGAAATTTACAACACACTCGGTAAGCCCTTTGAAGTGGTCAACATCTTCGAAGACGAGTCGATCCGTGGAGCCCTAACCGGCCACACCAATTGGCCCACCACTCCCCAGTGCTTCGTCGCTGGCGAACTGCTTGGCGGCAGCGACATCGTCGACGAGATGCTTAATAGCGGTGACTTGCAGAAGAAGGTCGACGCTGCTTTTGCCGGCGCGGAGAGCAACTAACCACAGACCGCTATTCGGTGGCTCTAGCGAGACTGCCGTACAACGATACTGGAGTGGGGAGTTGCGCGAAGCGCGACTCCCCACTTTCATTTAAGAGTGCCTTCATGAATCGCTGAACCTGATCGTCCCCACAAGGGCAGCCTCGCAAACATGCGAACAACCATCCAATCGCTCGAGATGATGAGACTTGCCCAGTTACTTTGTGTGCTGCTCGGAGCATTCGGCGTGCTGACAGCGGAACCGTATTCCGCCCACGAATCGGCTCGAACAACCGTGGCCTCTGAAAATTCAGGAAAGTGCGCGCGCTGCAAAGATCGCGGTCTTCGCCCCTGTGCCAATCACCCCAAAACGACGGCGGAACACGAATACGAAACGGAGTATTGCAGTGAAATTGAAAACTGCGAACTCTGCTCGGGGCTCGGCTTCATTGACTGCACCAATTGTGAAAACGAAGCAGCCAGTACCTGGATTCAAACCAAAAAGGTTGCGCTCGCAAAGGCGCCTAGCGCCCTCGAATTCATAGCGGAAGGCATGGGCCGCAAAGTGCTCGTTGCGCAGAGTCGACACTTCGCCATCGCTTGGGATTTAGACAAGCTCAGCGGCTCGAAGAAGTACAAGGGCAAGCATGGCCTCATGCATCTCTATCTTGATCGACTCGAAGGACTCATGGAGTCTTATCAGTCGGAATTGGGTGCAGAGAGCAAGGAGTTCAAGAATCGTCTAACCCTCTTGGTGTGGGACAACGAGGAAGATCAACTCAAGGCATCGAAAGAGTTTTGCACCGAAGAGTCGGACAAGGCACTGCGACTGCACGGGGGCAAAGCCAAGCTTTCCTTGTGCGGTAGCAAACCGTTCTACAAAGACGACAAAGATCTTTATCAAGGCATCGTTCACGAATTCGGACACCTGCTGCCGTCCGCTCAACGACCTGCAACTTGGGTGGGCGGATTACGCGGTGGCTGGATCGATGCGGGTTTCGCCCATTGGTTTGACTACCATCATCTACAGGTCTGCGAAGAGGTTTGCTACAACGCGAGTTACTACAAGGGCGAAGCGAATCCGTCCAAGTGGCGCAAATCAGTTAAGCGATTGGTCGCGCAAAAGAAGGTTCCGGAACTTGCGCTCGTCATGGCGCAAAACACCGAGACGATGACCTTTGAATTCCACCTCTTAGCGTTCAGCTTCGTCGACTTCCTCATGGAGAAGGACTCACAAAAATTTGGATTGCTGATGAAGCGAATGCGTGCTCGTTCAACGTCTCGCGACGCGCTTTTCGAAGCCTTCCAGTTCGGCATGGATGACTTCGAGACCGAGTGGAAGGAATGGGTACTCAAAACCTACTGAACGAGATCTCGATCCGTCTTAGAAGTTAGAGCTATGTTCGCCGGAGACGCTGCAAAGCGGCCCTAGCCCCCTTCCCCGCTTTCGCACACCAAGAATCGACGAATTGACGAGCACTCTGCCAAGCAGGGGCTTAAATTCGTAGCTCGCGTCTGCTGTATCTGCCACCGACCTCCCCTCGCTATGATTAAGCTTTTCGTCTGCACGCTAGTTGCCGCTTCGGGTCTCGCGACCAACAACATCGCCCTCGCAAAAGGCGGCTGATGCCCCGGTCGTGGCGGGAGCGTGCCTCCCGCAGTTCAACCAGTTCCGATCGCAGTCGCTCCGGCTGCCGCACCAGTCGCATCCTTTCCCGCTGGCGTAGGCGCGGTTTCGCCCTGGAGCCCCGCTCCCCCCGCCATCCCTGGCATGGCGACGACGGGATCCGAACGCTCGACTTACTCAACGGCGTGGCAAGAGTGGTGGCAATTCAATGGCGATCCCTATCTGCGCCTGCGGACACTCGTCTCTGGATTGAGCAGCACAACGGGAGGCGGTACTCAAATTGAAGCGCGCCAAGGATACGGACCGACGAGTGGTCAAATTCAAGCCACCGTCGTCCCCGCTTTGCGTGCAGCACTAATGGCAGCCGACAATACGGATGTTGTGCGAGGTGCCATGATTGCACTGGCACGAATCGGCAAGAGCAATGAACTGCCTGGTTTGACTCTCGATCAAACCGCCAAGTTTTACCTCAAAGAAGATCACCAACCGTCGACCGAATCTGCGTTGATCGCACTTGGTTTGCGCGCGGACGCCAGCAGTGTGGATCTCTTGCTCAACTTGGTGCGCAACAACGAAGCGGGTCAAGAGCTGCGCGATGATCAGTCGGTTGATAGCCGCACTCGCGTATTCGCGACGTATGCACTTGGCTTGCTTTCGCGTCGCGCGGACGACCCCAAGCTCTCCGCAAAGATCGGACGCGAACTCACACGCTGCTTCGTAACGGACGAGACTGCCACCTTCGAAATGCACGTCGCCATGATGCTCAGCCTCGGGCTCGCACCTGACGATGAGTGCGACGGTGAGATCGCTGTCGATTTGACCTCGCTCTCCGACAAAGAAGCGCACCTCTGCCGAGGCACTCAAATTGCCGCCCTCGTCGATTACTTCGAAGATACCGAGCGGCCTTACGAACTTCGCGCCCATGCCGCAGTGCCGCTGGCCCGCCTCGCCTTAAATGCCAGCGAACCGTACAAGATGGCGATCGCCAAAGTGCTTCAAGAACCGCTCGAGAGCCGTTCAAAAGAGCACCCGAGTGTTCGCCATAGTTGTGTCGTCGCACTCGGCGTTCTCGGTGACAGCGATGAAGACCCGACCGACCAAGCGATTCGCGAAACCCTCTTCTCGTCGGCCTCGCGTGGCAAAGATTTGCTGCAACGCCTTTCGATGGTTTCACTCGCCAAGGTCGCCGCACGTGTTGGCGATTCCGACAATACCGGTTCTGGCCTTCGCAAAGTTCAAAAGTTCCTCTCCAAGAAACTCGCTTCAGGCCGCGGTGACATTCGCTCTTGGGCAGCCATGGCGCTCTCCATTCTCGGGCACGATCACAACCGTGAAACCGCCGAAATACCGGAAGGCATCACCAACATCCTTCGCGATTCGCTGAACGCCCGCTCCGAGGATCGTGCGGCCGCTTCGGCTCTGGCAATCGGCGTGTTGCGTGACTACGACTCCTACTCGTCGTTGCTCAAGCACATTGGTCCGAAGGAAGCCGCTCACGTCCGCAGCTATTCAGCGCTGGCGCTCGGAATGATCGGAGCCCGCGAGGCCATCGAGCCACTGACTAAACTCGTCAGTGAGGAAGACCTCAGTCCGATGGTACTTGGCTCGGCTTCCATCGCCCTGCGATTGCTCGGACATCGAGAAGCTGCTTCCACGTTGCTCGCCCAGTTGGACGACCTCGAAGAAACAGACGACCAAATCGCATTGATTTCTGCAGCCGGTGTCCTCGGAGACAGCACGTCGATTGAATTGCTCATCGAATTAATGGGCGACGATGAACGCGACGATGCTCTGCGAGGCAGCGCTGCTCTGGCTTTAGGCGTGCTCTGCGATACGCGCACTGAAGCTTGGAC
>JBLINP010000207.1:0-8690 GCA_047639415.1 Planctomycetota bacterium
TCATTGCAGGTCGCGAGCGCCCTAGCCCGAATTATTCATGAACACGCGGACCAAACCCCCCGAACGACCGGCACTGCCGGTCTATTGGTTCCTGCTGGCACTTTGCAGATACTGGCGTCCTCGACGACCTTACAAGGTCGTCTGCGGGGGCAAGTATCTGCAAAGTGCCAGCAGGAATCAATTCGAGGCGTTTTGCCTCGCGGTTCATGAATAATCCGGGCTAGGATTTCGCCCGATACGACGCCTGATAATGCCCGACCAACGATTTCACCCACTCTGGTGGCGCTCCCTACTCGCCGCGACCCTCTTTCTGGGGCTGCTCGGCGGATGTGACAATCCGACGTGCGTATTTTCGAGCACTTGTTTTGACGATCCCTTGATTCCCGAGGGTGCCCTGGGATCCACCGCCGTGGAGCCGCTCGAAGGAGAGCTGATTCTCACCGCTGTTCCGACGATCGTGGCGGCCGCACCGACCGGTTTGGATCGTCACTCGACGACGCCGGTGATCCTCACTTTCAGCGAAACCATGTCTCCGGGTTCGGTGACCAGTGCCTTCGAAATCGTCGACACGCTGAGCAACATCGTGCGGCCCTCAAATAGTCAACTATTTGCCGCGGGGCGAGTACTGGTCGTTCTCCCAACCATTGGGCTCTCCGAAGGGGAATATGAACTTCGTCTCGTCGACGGCGCTATGCCGATCGACTTGGGTGGCGCGGCGCTCGACTTCACGACCGGTGTCGACCTGCCGACGTTTTCGATCGGAGCGACGGATCCGGTTGAACCTGCAGTCGTGGCGGTTTACCCGCCGGCTGGTTCGACCAACGCGAGTTCGAGCCCCGAAATTCTGTGCATCTTTGATCGCAGCATGGCCGCACCGCTGAACTTAGCAGCGGGCTGGGATGTGCTCGTTGCTCCGGACAACATCTCGACGCCGGCCGCTCCGACCTTTGATCCCGATCCGGCCGCACCAACGACTCCGGGATTTTTGGGCCTACCCATTCCCGAGCCCCGAATCTTTGTTTGGCAGAGTCTCGATGGAACGTTCCCGGCTCGCGTCACGACCAGTGGTGGACTTGTCAGTGTTTCGATTTCGCCCAGTGCAGCGCCCTTCGTCGATTTGCTCGATGGTGCACAGGCAGCGCCGGTTCAAAGTTTCAGCTTCAACATATCAGCCGCGCCAAGGCCCATGGTCGGGATGCTCAATCCCGACTTGCAACTCAACGACGCGATTGGAATTGCCAACTTGGATGGCGTGACGGCGGCTCGCAATCTCGAACTGCAAGTCGATTTCGAATCGGACGACTTGGCAGCGAGCGGCGATATCTTGACCGTCTTCATGTTCGGTGCGGATCCCGATGACGCCACCAACACGATCGGTTTTTCTCGTTCGGTGTCGCTTGCTTCGGGCGTTGGAATCATGTCGACCAAGGTGGAGCTCGCGCTACTTGATTTGGTCATTTCGAGCTCTCCGCTCAACGTTCGCTTCGGTGATGGAGCCGTTCGTTTCGCGATGCGCATAGAGCGCGGTGGTGATCAGGGCTACGTGCGTTTGCTCGACGTCGACCTGGCAGTGGATGGCGTCCAAGATCCGCTCCTCGATACGATTCGCCCTGAGTTGTTGTTGCTCGACGGACAGTCGACAACCTCCGATGAGTTTGTCAGCGATCAAACCGATCTCGTAATCGTCGGACATGCAGACGTGGAGTTGGGAGACTTCATTCGCGGCGCAGAAGTCACCACGACAGGCATGGGCGACAATATTACGACGATGAGTGTCATCCCCGATGTGCTGGGTAGCTCCGACTCGCTCGTGATCACAGCTGATGGACCGATTCTGTCTTCGTTCTTCATTGCCGCACCGGTGAACATCGGTCGTTTGGCACCCACGACGGCGGCCTTCAACGCGACCGTGACGGTTTATGATCGTGCTCTCAATGCATCGGTGAGCAGCCTAACCGTACCTTTCAGGCAAACCGGTGCAATCGGTTCCAATCCGCTCGATGCGGCTGATTCGACGCCATTGATCGTCGAAGTGTTCGACATCGAAACTCTGCTTCCGATTGAAGGCGCGTTGGTTTACTCCCACGCCGAAGTCGACGATGGCATCGGGAACTTGAGCTACACGATGTTGACTGCCGGCGGTGTGGTGACCAATGCGAGCGGCGTGACGAACACGATTCCGCATCACGACAGCACGGCCACGCGTTCACAAATCGCGACGCTGGTCACCGTCGTTGCGGCCGGCTACGACGCGCTGACTTTTCATGGCGTTCCCACCGATCGCATTTCGATTCCGCTCACGCCGGTGCAACAAATTCCGGGTACCGAACGCAACTCGGTGATCGTCTCGCCGGGCGTTAATCTCACGACTTTGACGCGGCGCGTCGCTGATACCCGCCGTTCCGACTTGCTCTTTCCGACGAGCGCCACCAGCAGCTTGCCCGGAGTCGTTGAATTCGAATACGACATTTTCGGGCTGCGTCCGTTCCGCTTTGGAGCGCAGAGTTTTATGGCTGGTGTCGTCGACGGTGACATCAACAACGCGGGCAAAGACCGCTTGATCAAAGCCTTTGACCTGCGGATTCCAGTCGACGGCCAAGAGACTTCGGTGAGTATCGCGCAAGGAGCTTTAAGAGTGACCGAGTTGCTCGATGACCCTGCAAGCGCTGCGAGCGGTGTGGCGAAAGCTGTCTCCAACGTGAGTGTCGACGCGACGAGCCTCGACGGCATGGATCCGCACACTTTGGTGAGTGATACGAATTACGGCCGCCTGCCCTTGGTGACGATCGAGGCCACTTTGCCGGGTGTGGATCGTCCGCTCCCGGTGGGGATGGGTACCGCTTACGATGAGAACGCTGATATGGAAACCTGGGATCTGCGCTCGGCCTATGCCGGAGCGGCGGATCCAACCACGGGAACTCTAATCGGTGTCCTGGACAGCGATTTGCACCTGCGAGTTGAGTTGCGATCGGAGGACGCCACGACCATGTTGCCTCTATCGATTAGCGGCATGCGGCCCGACATCTCCCAATTGGCTGCGCTCGATCCGCTCGTCATGCCCGATATTCCCGAAGTCACGTCCATGGCGACCGATGGCACGGGCATCCTGATGGCGCCCGGCTTTGATCTGACCTTCCGCGATGAAGTCGACGACACGTCTGGACTGACCCTCGATGGGCGCGGTATCTACCGCGTGGTGCTGACCGATGTCGGTAGTACGGATCCAGGGCGCAGGTGGATGCTCTATAAACTGGATGAAGCGGGAGCAACCTCCGTGACCGTTCACTTCCCGGACCTCGGTGGGGACCCGGTGCCGATCCCCGCATTGGGCAATGCGACGACCGTTCAGGTCTCGAGCTTCGCGTGGGAGGCCTTTCCGACCTTTGCGACCGCCGAAACCTTGATGTGGACCGATATTGGGCGCGAGGTTGAAGCCTACGCGCACACCGAACTCGTTCCCTTCACTCTGCAGTAGACCGGGCCGCGTGGCCGGTTTTGAGCGATGGGGGATTGTCCCGTCGAGGCCCTAATTCGCTGGTATGGGCCTCGTTCGGACTCATTTGCAAATCCGCGTCCCTTTTGCGCTGACTCCATTCCCTCACTTTCTATACTTCAGCCTTGTTCGTTCCTCGATCGACGAGGATTCGGTTCGAAAACGGAAGCTCACAGATCGCCATGCGTACATCCCTCACTGCTCCGCGCCCCTTGCTCGGAATACTTTTTGTCGCCCTCATTGCGGCCTCCGGATGTGCAATTCCGATTCAAAAAGCTCAAAACGAGACCAATCGCTATCCGAGCTTCGGACTCGAAAAGGCGAGCCCCGTGGACATGGCCGTGCTTCCGATCGTGGATCGCACCGGCGGCGAAGTGCCCGTACGGATCATTCGCAATCAGCTCTATTTGGGTTTGGCGGATAAGCTCTACAGCCCGATCAGCTTGAATTTCGTCGACGTCAATTGGGTCGAAGCCAGCCACGACGCGACTTCCCTCGATGCCGATGCGGTGCTGCGCATCGTTATTGAGAAGTGGGACACCAGCCTGATTTCGACCCACGGCGCCTTGGCGGCCGAAATCGCGATTGAGATTCTTGATGGGGCCGCTCCGAGCGGCGATCCACTCTGGGGCGTGCGCATCCGGCGACGTCTCGAGATCATGAAGGGGAACGTCACTCTCTCTCGGGCAGAGATCTTTGACCGGGCCGCCGAACTGGTCGCCGAAGAGATTCTGGCGCTCATTCCTGCGCGCAACGTCGCCGCTCAATAGCGGATCTGGCTGGAAACGGTCCGCCACCAGGCAAAGCTCAAGTCGCCACGGAGGGCAGTTTTCGGGGCGGCTACTGGTACCGAAGAGGCATCGCGGATAGACTTCCGCCCTGAATTTGAGCCGGAGCTCCCTAGGTGGGGGGCATCTCCTTCAGATCTCGTCCCCACCGGACGGCATTGGTGGTTTGCCACGTGAGACATTCGTCCGCGGCGCGAGCCATGGCTCAATCACCCCTCGCCTGGAGCATCCTGCCCTGGGGAGCGGGCTTGTTCATTCCCACCCAACAGGAAATCACTATGGCAATTTTCACGGCCCGTAAGGCTGAGATCGTTAAAGAGTTCGCGTCGAAGGACGGCGACAACGGATCCACCGAGGTTCAAGTTGCGCTTCTTACGGAGCACATCAAGAACTTGACCGAGCACCTGAAAGTGCACCGCAAGGACTTCACATCCCGTCGCGGTCTTTTGAAGATGGTCGGTCAGCGAAGCAAGCTTCTGCGCTACCTGCGTGGAAAAGATCAAACGCGTTACTTCGCATTGATCCAAAGCCTTGGCTTGCGTCGCTAATTAGACGAGCCGTTCTTTTTGCACACTGCACCCGAGTCCTTATGGACTTGGATGCAATTCAGACAGGCGCCTAGTGCGCAACTGGACTACGCCGCTCGAAGTGCGAGCCGTGGTTCAAACCGACCCCTGCAGGGCGAGACCATTGCGGTTTTGCTCAATGCCTTTTCGGGGTTGGTGTTCAGACGGAAAAAATCGACACAGTTGAAGTCGAAAAGAGAGTTGTAAGCATGAGTTTAGAAACAACAAAAGTTACCTGCGAAATCGCCGGACAAACGCTGACGCTAGAGACCGGAATGGTCGCTCGTCAGGCACACGGTGCGGTTATCGCTACCCTTGGTGAGACGCAAGTCTTCACCGCAGTCGTCACCAGCGCTGGTCGCGACGATTTGGATTTCTTTCCCCTAACGGTGGACTACCGCGAGAAGACTGAAGCTGCGGGCAAAATCCCCGGCGGTTTCTTCAAGCGCGAAGGTCGTCCGACAACGAAGGAAATCCTCACCATGCGGATGATCGACCGATCGATCCGCCCGCTGTTCCCCGACGGGTTCAAGCAAGAGGTTCAAGTCACCAGCCGTGTACTCGGCTATGACGGTGTCAACAATGCTGACATCCTTGCGATGATCGCGTCATTCGCCGCTATTCACATTAGCCACATCCCGTTCGAAGGCGCCCTTGGTGCTATTCGCATTGGTCGCGTGGACGATAAGTTGGTGGTTTACCCCAGTGATGAGGAGCGTCGCTCGGAGACGAGCAGCTTGGACCTGATCGTTGCCGGCCATGAGCGCGGTATCGTCATGGTTGAAGCTGGCGCGGAAGAGTTGCTCGAAGCCGAAATGCTCGACGCCCTTGACCTGGCTCACACCACGATCAAGACCATCTGTGGCGCGATCGACGAATTGCGCGAGAAGATCGGCAAGCCGAAGGTCGATTTCGTCGCTCCCGAAGTGGACGCGGAATTGACGGCAGCGGTTGCCAAGTTCTCCGATCGCACGATGGAGGCCCTCTTCACCCAAGGCAAGCACGAGCGCGATACAGCGGTTCGCGCCGTCCGCAAGGACTGCCTGGCGGAATTGGCCACCGGCATCGCCGACCGCTTCGAAGCTGCGGCTCGCACGAAGGCCGTCAAAGAAGCCTTCCACGACCTTGAAGTTCAGCTGACCCGTACGGCCATCCTCGACGGCAAGCGCGTCGACGGTCGCGCTTCGGACGAGATTCGTGAAATCACGATCGCTCCTAACTTCGTCAAGCGTCACCACGGCTCGGTGCTCTTCACCCGCGGTGAAACCCAAGCCATCGTCAGCACGACGCTCGGAACTCCCGACGACGAAGCCATCATCGACGGCATTGACGACGAGTACCGCAAGTCCTTCTACTTGCACTACAACTTCCCGCCCTACAGCGTTGGTGAATGCCGCCGCTTGATGGGACCGGGGCGTCGTGAAATTGGTCACGGTGCCTTGGCCGAGCGCGCGCTCGAGCCGATCCTGCCGTCCAAAGACGTCTTCCCCTACACGATGCGCGTGGTCTCAGAGATCACCGAATCAAACGGCTCCTCTTCGATGGCTTCGGTCTGCGGTGGTTGCCTTTCGATGATGCTCGCTGGTGTTCCGTTGACGCAACCCGTCGCCGGTATCGCCATGGGCTTGGTCCAAGAGGGCGATCGTACGGTTGTCCTCTCCGACATCCTCGGCTCCGAAGACCACACCGGTGACATGGACTTCAAAGTCGCTGGTTCAGGTCTTGGTATCACCGCGTTGCAGATGGACATCAAAGTGAAGTCCCTCGATCGCGCACTGCTTGAGAAAGCTCTCGAGCAAGCACGTGAAGGTCGTCGCTACATCCTGCGCAAGATGCTCGAAGTCGTTTCGAGTCCTTCCGCCGAAGTCGCCGACCACGCACCGCGTATGGAAAACGTGATGATCCCCTCGGATCGCATCGGTTTCTTGATCGGCCCGGGTGGCAAGAACATCAAAGGCTTGCAAGAGCAGTTCAAAGTTCGCGTCTCCGTCGAGGACACCGGCAAGGTGTCCGTGTTCGGTACCAACAAGGAGCTGGTTCAAAAGTGTGTCGAGACCATCTCGGGCACGTGCGTCATGCCGGAAATCGGTTCGCGCTACACCGGTACCGTCAAAGGCATCAAAGACTTTGGAGCCTTCATCGAGATCCTTCCGGGTGTCGAAGGCATGTGCCACATCTCCGAACTCGACGAAGGTTTTGTCGAGAGCGTGAAGGACATCATCAGCATGGGCGATGAAGTCGAAGTTGTGGTCATCAACGTTGACGATCGCGGCAAGATCAAGTTGTCGCGTCGCCAGGCGATGGAAGTTCAGGAAGCCTAGGCTTCGATAACGATTCGCTTACATTCCTCTCTCATTGAGGGGGTGAGTGCTTCTATGAGATCGGGGGCGGTACGCATGGCGTGCCGCCCCCGATCTCGTTGGAATGCACTGTTCAGCCGCGCCATTGGAGCTTACCGGGGGCAAATGTCCCTAAATTGGTTCAAATCTGGGTTTATTGAAGGAACGAACCTGGTGAGTTTGTCGATGTTCAAAGAGTATGTGTCTATCCCAACTGGAGGCTTGGGCTCCAGGTCTAACCCCAGACCGTCTCGTATTCCCGATGAGTATCTCAACCGCATTTATTGGTTTCGCTCTCTTCGCTCTTCCGTTGAGTACCCCTGCTCCGGTTCTTCGTAGCGAATTGGAACCGAGCGGAGGAATCTCTTCTTTGGCGAATAACGAAACTTCGGATTGGGTTGCGGAGGACGAGGATCACGTTTGTGGACTGAGTTCGCTCCGCAAGTTGAGTAATCCGGCCAAAGTCGATTACGACGACCTTTGGGAGGCGACGCCCGAGATTATCGAGATGAACGATAACAATATCGATCCCGATTCGGCCGCTGGGATTCGTCTTCAGAAGCTGGCGACGGATCGGATCTTCGATGCCTGCGAAGAGGTCATGAAAGACGAAAGTCACTGCAGCATCTGGAAAGATATTTCGCACAAGGATGAGCGCGATATCACGGACCTCACGAAATTGGTCAAAGAGAAGTTTCCCGTGTAGTTCGGCTAGGTTGCGAGTCACTTGGGAAAAGCGTTCGTTCGGTCGATTGGAGACGACGAATCACTCGAGGGTTCAGGGGGCGATGGATTCGCGTATTTAGCGCGTTTCTGCGCTCTCAGTCGCTCAAGCAATTCCTATTCGAAGACGAAGGGGAGGTAGGTCTATGGTTTCGGCGCGCTTTATCCGGTAGGAATGAGGCTGTCGATTCACCTTTGCCTGCTACATCTATGTCCTTATCGGCTTCATCTTTACCGGCTTCGGGCCACGTATCATTCCCCAAATCGCTGGGACTGTTGCTGGCTGTAGCATGGTTCGTCGGTTGCATTTCGGCTCCCGAATCCACGACGGAGTCGGAAGAGTCGTACGGAATTGAAGAACTCACTTCGATGGTAACCGAAGGGAGTGCGGAGCCTATCGAAGGCGAGAGCGAAGTGCTCTTGGTGGGTGTCGAGGGCGCAGATCCGTTGGATCCCAGTGTAAGTACGACCGCGGAAATGTCGCGGATCGAAGCGGCGTTGGTCTCGCGCATCGCTCGGGAAACTGCGGAGCTAAAAGAGTTGCGCGAATCGGGAATTCCGAAGAGCCGGACGCCGAACCCCTATCTCACATTTGGTGAGCGCATCGTGGTTCATCCCGATGGACGCATCACCAAGCCCTACGCGCTTCCGCCCGGCAAAGGCAAGCGCGTCCTGGATCTCATGTTGCTCATGTCTGCACAAGGCATGTTCCCGATTCGAGTCGTCGACGCTGCGGATCCTGGGGAACCTAATCCAGATGAGATTCAAGCGGTTCTGCTCG
>JBLINP010000208.1:0-8683 GCA_047639415.1 Planctomycetota bacterium
CCCAATTATCTCCAACGGGCCAGCAGGAACCAATAGACCGGCAGTGCCGGTCGTTCGTGGTGTTTGGTCCGCGTGTTCATGAATAATTCGGGCTAGAGCGTGACGCTCAGACGCACTCCCGCAAATTCTTTCACTGCCGTCTCGACCTCGGCCTGTTTCCTTCCGCCATCGGCGAAACTAGAAAATTCGCGCCAAAGCGTCATTCCGAATTCCAAATCGAACTTAACTCGATCGCTGGGACTCCAACCTAAGATTGCCGAAGCGGAGATTTCTTCATCGGCGATTACCCCCCCAGGCAAGCTAGAATTTTTGTTGAGCCTGAACTGACGAATGGCGTATTCGGCGCCTAAACCGAACTCGACGTTATCCGAGACTTCAATGGTGGCCCCAACTCGCGACCCGTTCGAAGTCAGTTTCAATCGATCGGCAATGCGCCACTCAAAGCCGATATAGGGGAACAGCCAGGCGCTATCCTCCAATCGCGATCGCCCAATCAAACCAATGGAAACCGATAGGTCTTCGCTGACCTGATGCCTCACGCCACCGGTTAGTCCGAGCGTGAGCGCGTCGCCTAAGTCGGCATCGTCCTCACCGGACAAGGCCACTTCGGCCGATGTGAACCAACTGGCCGATTTGTGCGGGTCTTGCATGACAAGCAAGCCAATCCTCGTCTCGTAAACATCGTTGATCGGATCAGGTGAACCCGCTTTGAGCTGGCCTGCTTTTCCGAAATCATAGAAGGAGGCTTCCGCTTCGATGGTGACAGCAAAGATCGATTCGTCGTCGATTCGCTCTCCAAGCGTTGCTACCCAGCCTGCGCGCAAGATCGAAACATCTCCGGAGCCGCCTTCCAAAGCGGCGGCGGGATGAGCGCTCGAGTCGAGTTCTAAATGAGTGAAACTGTGTCGTTCGGTGAGCGGTGGCAATGCAACCAAGGCCGAGTACTCGCTCGCAAATGGGTCCGTTTTCGATTCAACCCAGCGCGTTGCCCAAGGGTTCGAAGGCGCCAACAACTTAACCCCCATCTCTGGAACGCGAACCAACCGCGGCGCCGGTCGAACGTTCGACTGAGCGTTCGTTATAAGCGCCGTGCTGCAAAGCAACACGGCCGTGATGAGGGTTCGAGTGATCATGCGAGTGCCAATCGAAAAAGCGTGCCTTAAGCTGCAGGCTGACTCCCAGCTGCAATGAGCGCAAAAACATCGGGCAAATGTGGCGGCATTCCAGAGAGGACAGGCAATTCGATTCGTTATCAAAAGCTATCCCGCCCAAAGAGTGACTGCGCAAGAGTCTCAATCCGCACTCGGACGACTCGGAAAACTCTTCTAACTCCAACCGTTAGAGCATGATTGGAGCGGTATTCACGACTCAATTTCATCTGATTTTATTGCGTGCTGCGATGCTTCAACGAGCTCGTTACCATACCCATATGAGTCTCTCGAAAAAGCTGACGGGTTTCGTCTATCACGACGATTGCCAAACCCATATTGCGGGCCCTGGCCATCCCGAATCACCTGATCGCGTGGTCGCCATCAAGCAAGCGGTTGATCGAGTCGCTCTCGGCCAAGAAATTGCGCACCTAGTCCCCCACGAAGCAACTCGCGACTCACTCGAAGCCGCGCATGACGCAAAATACATCGACTCAGTCGAAAGTGCGGAACACAGTGGCGGTCGGCAACTCGACCCAGATACTCGAGCGGGTACCGGCTCTAACCGCGCGGCACGATTGGCGGCAGGCGGAATCGTTCAAGCGGTCGATCAAGTCATGGAAGGCCAATGGAAAAACGCGTTCGTGGCGGCGCGCCCACCTGGTCACCATGCCGAACACGATCGCGCCATGGGCTTCTGCCTCTACAACCACGTCGCCATCGCCGCTCAGCACCTTCGGCGAAAACATGGATTGGAGCGCGTGGCCATACTTGATTGGGACGTCCATCACGGCAACGGAACGCAGCACATATTCGAAAAGGATCCAAACGTCTTTTACGCCAGCCTGCATCAGTTCCCCCACTATCCTGGAACGGGTGCGGCCAATGAGCGAGGAGTTGGAGACGGAGTTGGAGCGACACTGAACTGTCCCATGCAGGCGGGCTCCGGCGACGTCGAATGGCTTTCGGTTTTCGAGGCTCGCGTGCTTCCCGCACTTTCAAAGTTCAATCCCGAGTTCGTAATCGTATCGGCCGGTTTTGACGCACACCGCGAAGATCCGCTCGCAGGCTGCAACCTTTCGACCGCTGGCTTTCAATCGTTGACTCGTGGCGCCCTCGATCTGGCTTCCGATTGCGCAGAGGGTCGGCTCGTATCGCTTTTGGAGGGCGGCTACGACCTCAACGCCCTGGCTGATTCCGCGCTCGTTCATCTTTCCGAGTTACACGATCGTTAGCACCCCAAGGCACTCGAAATAAGCCACGTCGCTGCATCTACAATCGAGGAGCAGTTTCTGTTCGGTGCTGCGTGCCAACTCGCTCTACAATCCCATCGAGATTTTCCCCATGCGCCTCACTACTCAACGTCACGATCGAGACAACGCGGGCATGACCTATGTCTATCCCGTCGTTTCACGCCGTGCCCAAGGCGTTTCCATCGGAATCAACCTCAACCCGAACAACGCCTGCAATTGGCGCTGCATTTACTGCCAGGTGCCCGACCTAAAGTTGGGCAAAGGGCCGACCATCGACCTTGCGCTCTTGTCGGAAGAACTCGATGAGTTGCTCGAGTCCGTCGTGAACGGCGACTTCATGGAAAGCCAAGTTCCGGAAGGATCGCGACGACTCAACGACATTGCCTACTCTGGAAATGGCGAGCCCACTAGCTCACCACAGTTCGCCGAGGCCATCACAATCGGGCTGGACGCGCTGAAGCGATTCGATCTCTCGCCAACCGTCAAACCAATCGTGATTACGAATGGTTCAGTGATTCGAAACCCGGGCATTCTGGACGCCATTTCGAAATTGGGAGCTGCTGGCGGAGAGACCTGGTTCAAATTGGACCGTGTTACCGCTGCCGGTATTGCGGAAATCAATTCCACCGCAATTGATCCGGATCGCCAGCTTGAGAATTTGAGATTGACCGCCGGTGCCTGCTCGACTTGGATTCAAACCTGCATGCTGGCGCGCGATGGTGAGCCCCCGGCCGAATCCGAATTGAACGCCTACTTGGACTGCCTGCGAAAACTGGTCGAGGACGGAACTCCGCTCCAAGGCGTTTTGCTGTACGGATTGGAGCGGCAATCCCACCAGCCCGAAGCCAGTCAAATCTCGGCGCTGCCCAGCGAGTGGCTGATTCAATTCGGCCAGCAGATCGAGGACTGCGGTCTCACCGCCCGCGTTCACCCCTAATCCTGCACCTCAACTTCCTCTTAGCCTCGATTTGACCATCGGGCACCAGTTTGCGACTTCCTAAGGTCGACCCTCTCTATAGAGAAGGTTTCTTCAGTCCAAATCCCTGGGGAGGGTCATCTATGGAAGTGAATCAAACGCGGCCTGTGGAGCGTACTAACGACGCTCGCAGCCACAAAACGCATGTCGATCGGCAGCAGTTCTCTGCGACGAAAACCGAGCAGCAAACGCAAGAAACGACTCGGAGTGACGCCAATACGCGCCTGTCACGGGAAGTCGATCGAGCGGAAATTTCGGAGGAGGCACAGCGACTCGCCAAGCGGGAGCAGGCCGAATCCGAAGAAAATTGAGATTCGAAATTTGAGGGGCGGTCATTCATTTGAGTGACTGCCCCTCACTTGTTTAATAGCCTGGTTAGAACCGGGCATCATCGCGCTCCAGCGGCCGTCAATTATCGGTATTGGAACACTACGAATGATTCCCTAGTGTCCCCTCAAGTCCAATACTCTCCGAGCCCGAACCTTACTTCCCCCCCCCTTGCCCCAAAGACTAATTGCAGCCCCCTTCATGGGGAGTGCATGCCCGTAAGGAATGTCCGTGAGTCACCCCGAAAAAAAGAGCTTCGTTAATCTCCTCCAGGAGTTTTCTATTCCGCTGATCGTGGGAGTTGTTGCCGCGCTGGCCGCAGCCAACCTCGCCCCCGAGTGGTACAACCATTGGTTTGGTGCCGGTCACAGCGATGATATCTGGCAGGTGCCCGGACATTTGACCATCTTCGGTCATCACCTGACGATTCACTTCCTGGTCAACGACATCTTCATGGTGTTCTTCTTCGGCATCGCTGCGAAGGAAATCGCCGAAGCGTGTTTGCCTGGCGGAAGTCTCAACCCCTTCAAGAAAGCCCTGAACCCGCTGTTTGCAACGCTGGGCGGAGTGTTCGGACCGGTTGGTGTTTTCTTTATCGCAGCCTACTTCGCTTTTGAAGCCGGCATGTTCCCCGAAACCACAGAGTGGAGCGCAGTTGCCAAGGGATGGGGAATTCCCACGGCTACAGATATCGCACTGGCATGGTTGATAGCGCGAACCGTGTTCGGCAAAGGTCACCCGGCAATCAACTTCCTCTTGCTCTTGGCCGTCGCCGACGACGCGCTGGGCTTAGGAATCATCGCTATCTTCTATGGCGACCCCGCACACCCGGCCCAACCTGCTTGGCTCGGCCTCGTTTTGCTGGGCATGCTCATCGCCTTCGCCATGCGACAGCTGAAGGTCAACAAGTGGCACCCCTACATCTTTATCGCCGGCCCCATCGCATGGTGTGGTTTGATCTTGGCTCACCTGCACCCCGCACTTGCGCTCGTCTTCATCGTGCCCTTCTTGCCGGCGCCCAAACGCGACACAGGCCTGTTTGTGGAAGAGGATGAAGTGGATCAAGCCCATTCCGACGCCGATCATTCGCCGCTTCACCAATTCGAACACTCGACTAAGACTTTCGTCGACTTCGGCTTGTTCTTTTTCGCGCTCGCCAATGCAGGCGTTGCATTCGGCGGAATTGGACCAATGACATGGATCATCTTTGGTTCGCTTGTCGTGGGTAAAACGGTTGGCGTCACAGGCATGTCTTGGCTCGCCATCAAACTCGGCATGCCGCTTCCGGATCGCATGGGCATGAAAGAGCTCATCATGGCTGGCTTTATCGCCGCGCTCGGCTTGACCGTCGCTCTGTTTGTCTCGGGAGCTGCCTTCCCGAACGACGCCGACCTACAGGGCCAAGCGAAAATGGGCGCACTGTTCTCGGCCGCCGTCGCCATAGCAGCGATCGTACTGGGACGCGCTTTTGGATTGTCAAAGACCGAAGCTCCGGCCAGCCCCAATAGCGACCCTGCTTCTGGCGTGAATTCTCCGGCGCTTGACATTCACGATGCGCCGAAGAGTTCTGACGGGGTGCCGGGTGCGCTACCCGGTGGCAATCCGGCCTTCGCTAACCTCGAAACAAAGGTCGAGGATTCCAGCCAATCGTCTGATCACTAGCAGCCCGTTGACCAAAACTCAAAAGCCCGCTTGCGAAACGCCTTGGCGAATCGCAAGCGGGCTATTTCGTGAGCCTGCAACTTTGATCGAACTACACGACTTCTATCGAACCCGTTCGACCTTCGGTAATTTCACCGACCACGTCGGCGGCCAGACTGTTTTCACTGCGAAGACGCGACACGAGCGCGTCGACGCGAGCTGGTTTGACGGCTAGCAAGAGCCCACCCGATGTTTGCGCATCGGCAAGAATCAATTGCTCGGTTGGATCGATGCCCTCCGCGAATTCGATGTAGGAACTCACGAACTCGAGGTTGCGGCGCGTGCCACTAGGAATCACACCTTCGTACGCGAGTTTGCGTGAGAACTCAAAGACCGGAACCTTTTCGAGTTCAAGCCGCGCAGCACAACCTGAAGCCTTGACGATGTTGTGGAGGTGTCCAAGTAAGCCGAACCCGGTCACATCGGTCGCCGCTCGGACCTCAGCTTCTAACGCAGCTTCACATGCGCCAGAGTTGAGCGTCGTCATTGCCGTTATCGCCGTATCGATTTCATCGGCCGTGAGCTTGTCCTTTTTCATTCCCTGCGCCGCGATTCCCGTTCCAATCGGCTTGGTGAGCACCAGCACGTCTCCGGGTTCTGCGCCGGTCTGACGGAAAGCCCGCTCCGGATCGACTGTTCCAATCACGCACAACCCGATCTTCATTTCGGGATCAATGACCGTATGGCCGCCGACGATCGCCACACCGGCTTCGGCAGCTTTGTCTCGACAGCCTTTCAAGATTTCGCCTAAACGCTCCTTTGAAACCAACTCGTCGGGAAAACCGCACAAGGACAGAGCAACTTGAGGGCGACCGCCCATCGCGTAGACGTCGGAGATTGAATTCGCAGCGGCGATCGCACCAAAGGCATAGGGGTCGTCGACGAGCGGCGTGATGAAATCGACCGTGAAGACGAGGCCTTGGTCGAGCCCATCTGGGCGCAAAAGTGCCGCGTCATCCATCGAACCGACGTTGTGGTCGATCCAGGAATGGTCGAAAGGTGAGATTTTTTTGAGCACCTGCACGAGGTCCTCAGCACCGAATTTGCGAGCTCAGCCCCCGGCGGGCACGAGCTGAGTGAGTCTTATCTCGGACATATTGTGATGGAGTCTCTGAATTGGAGGTCGAATTCGTCCTCGGTGTCCGCAGCAATCTTCACGCATTCTTGAAGAGAGCCTTGGAAGCGGATGTACGAGTCTGGAGGATACCGCTATGCCGCTTCGGATTCAGCTAACCTGTCCAGCACCCGCAGGATCGACCATGGGCAATCGCGTCACGGCCACTCGCTGGGCCCGCTTGCTACGCGACCTCGGACATCAAGTTCGCATTACGGAGCGACTGACCGGCTCGCCAGACGTGCTGATCGCGCTTCACGCGCGCAAGAGCGCTAAATCCGCCGCGACATTCAAAGAGCGCTTTCCAGATCGTCCTCTCGTCGTCGCGCTCACAGGCACAGATCTCTACGACGACCTCGTTTCCGGCAATCGCGCGGCTATCCGTACCGTGGATATCGCCGACCACCTCGTCGTTCTCAACGCGGAGGCCGTGCGCAACTTATCCGCAGTCCACAGCCGCAAAGCTCACTTAATTTATCAATCCGCAGACGTCCCTGCGGTTCAGCGCAAGCCCCCCACCGGTCGCTTCGACGTGTGCGTTCTGGCGCATTTACGACCCGTAAAAGATCCGTTGCGAACCGCCATGGCGTCGAGATTGGCCCCTCTCGATTCACAATTGCGCGTTCGGCACCTTGGTCGCACTTTGGACGAGCGCTTGGAAATCCGCGCTTTGGCCGAATCGAATCGCAATCCACGCTACGAGTTTTCGGGCGAGCTGCCCCGCGGACAGGCGCTCAAAATCCTGGCGGGCTCACACCTACTCGTGCTTTCGAGCCGAATGGAGGGCGGAGCGAACGCCATCGGAGAAGCGGCTGTTCTGGGCGTCCCGATCCTTGCAACGAACGCCCCAGGCAACCTCGGCCTTCTGGGCGCCCGCCATCCCGGCTACTTCGAGTACCGCGACACCAAAGCCCTAGCCAAGCTGCTTTTGCGGGCCGAAACAGACTCCAAATTTTATTCGCGCCTCAAGGCCAGCTCCGATCGCGCAGCCCCTCGGTTTGCGCCGAAACGCGAATTGAAGGCCTGGTCCGAGCTTTGTTCAGGGTTCCGCAGCCTCGGCTGAGCGAAGCCCCGCGCTCGAGGCCCCCACCAGGGGAAAATGGCTCTAGTTTGGCTCAATCTGCTCTAGAGCGGCAGTCAATAGGCGCTTGGTTCTCCCCCCCCCCCAACTGTCTGATTCGCCCCCTGATTGGATGCATCTACAAAAAAGACCACACTTGGGACGAACGAATCTCTCGACCTACTTGTCCGAGTTGCCGAAAGCTGTGGTGAGCTTCTGCTGCGTTACAACAGCGTTCGGTTACCGATCGAGCAAGCGTTCGCATCCACGTTTCATAAGGCGCCGAAATCGCTAGAGACACTCGAACAAACACTTGAGAAGTGCTCGGACGAGCTGATCGAGATTATTGCAACGGCGTTGTCGAGCGCACCAAGTTTGGAAGCCGTAAAACTGCTCGAAACCCTACTTGGAAAAAGCGAGGGCCTCGACAATCTAGTTGTCGGCGAATTGGCAGCTATGGTCGTCGAACGTCCTTGGCACCTTGATGGCGCGGTTCGAGAGATAATTCGTCCACTGCTCGCATCCAAAACATCTGCAACTCGAGTAGCCGCGATAGTCGCACTCGCTCGCATTCGAGATCTCGAGTCGTTTTCGGTCTTCGCGCTCCTTGTTGAGGATGACGATCCCAAACTTGGCCAGGTAGCCGATTGGGCACTGCGCGAACTCGCCGGTTCCCCTCGCGGCACCAATACACGCGAGAGGCTCGACTGGTATGACCACGAACTCGACTGGTGGGAATCGAATCAAGCCCTCTGGCAGTTCGATCTCGAATCTGCCAATCCGCCCACGCTCATGGCGGCGGTTCGAAGCCTCACCGCGCGGCCGATTTTTCGAAACGAAGCTGCGCTGCACTTATCCGTACTGCTCGAATATCCAAGCCCCGACATGGTCGTGGCGACTTGCTCCGCCTTGGGACAACTCGGCTCTCGCCAAGTCGTTCCCGCCCTTGCGAGCGCGCTTTCTAATTCAAATTCATCGATTCAAAAAGCAGCAGTAGCCGCCCTAGCCCGGATTATTCATGAACCGCGAGGCAAAACGCCTCGAATTGGTTCCTGCTGGCACTTTGCAGATACTTGCCCCCGCAGACGACCTTGTAAGGTCGTC
>JBLINP010000209.1:0-8656 GCA_047639415.1 Planctomycetota bacterium
GTGGGCGCAATCGATGCGGAACGGGGAGGAGCGGAGATTCAAAACTCAGATGGCGGGCTGAATCGCTCCTATAGGCGTCTCAGAAGGGGCGCGCCTGACTTCCCGAGCGGCACGAAAGTTGAATGGTTGGGTCCGCTCACACTTCATATTGCCGATAACAATATCTCCGCCACCACTTTTAGATGGGGAGATCTCTACCCGGGATGGGCAGCGGTTACCGAATGGGAGTACAGATATAGACACATCAGGCTGGGCGAACGTCATGCGGGCGCCTTTGCTTCAGCAGGATGTGGCTTGACCAGGATTTCAGCCAATGAAACAATCACGCACGAACCTAGCGGGACTCAATTCACATACAGCTCAAATGGGTGTTTCAGCAGCCAAGACAGAGGTATGTGACGATGGTCTCGTCTCGGCATTCTCCCATCCCTCCTGTCAGGCCACTGTCTGTCAGGCCACTGTGTTTCTGGCCACTGTCTCTCACGGTGCTTTGTCGCGCCGCGAGAAATTCACTCGTGTTCGTTCCCTCCGAGCACCCACGACCATTTCCTCACCGATGAATTATTCAACTAACGACGGGGACGGATCCTATTCCAATCAAACGGATCGCAATCTCCGCGCGTCCGCCTCGGGAGCCAAGCTGCCTCGACTGATCGGAGCTGGCCTTTTGAGCTTGGGGTTGATTGCTTGCGGTCCTTCGAGCAATACCCAGGATTCAACGCTTTCTCTGCCTAATGGAGAGCAACCGACGAACGTCACGGGGCAAGTGACTTTGGGACCAATCGTCGAAGATCCGAACAGTGATGGTAAAGCTTCCCTAATCAAGGTCGTGGAAATGCGATGGGGACGACTCGTCAATGTTTACGACGCCGAGGATGACGACGGCAATCCGCAAACGCCTCCGATTCGGAACCTGATCTATCGTGAGTATTTGATCAGTGAGAACATCATCACTGACGGATTTGATTACAGCCTCGATACGAGTCCTTTTACCGAGCAAACCGACTTGACGATCCTTGCTGATTTCGACAGCGACGAGACGGTCGCAGGGACGTTCGAAACCCAAGCTGAGCGATTTACACGGCTACTTGCGGCGACTACGGTGAACTTGGGCTTTGTGGCTCCGACCGGTCTCAGTACCGGTAGCTTCTCGACTCCGCCCCTGATTCCTCGAAATGCCGCGGTTTCGATTAAGATGTCGGACCTGCTCGATCACAGCTCTATTAGTGAGCAGACTGTGCGTGTGGCCACCGGTGTTCCTGCGACGACGCCTTTTGGCGCGCGAGTGTTTCCCGATCCCAATTTCGGCAAAGTGCTGACTGAGAATGGACAGTTCGTCTTCCATTCAACACGAATCATTGTCGACTTTACGGTGTCCGAAACCGAGGCGCTAAGTTCAACGGTTGAGGTCAACTCGATTGGAATGCCGTCGAGTTCGAATAGCTTCCTGACGAATGCGATCATTCGTATTCCTACCAAGTCTGGTGCTGCAATTGGGCAGTTCCAGGTCGTACGCAACGTGGTTGGACACGAGTTGGATTTTGCGAACAACGGCCCGACCGATAGCACGGTCACCGCGGATGTGGTTCGAACCTTCCGCTCGGGACAATCTGCCGGAAATGGAGGCAGTAGTTCAGGGCAAGTCGACAACAATAACGGCTTCTTGCTCGACGTGGATGCACCACAAATCCTCGGCTCTCAAGCCGTCACGATCTCGGGTTCACCGACCCTGCTCGCTGCGGACAGTGCCGAGGGGGATTCGCCGAGCGATATCGTCTTCTTGCTCGATTATGACTTCGTCGTTCCCAACTGCGCCCAAACCGCGCTTCCGGGCAATATTCTGCGAATGCGTGGAACGAATTTTTCAGACATCTTCGCTGTGGTTACTCGTCAATCTGCACCGACCCAGGCGGGGCGTGCGAGCGACGTGAGAGTGAGACTGCTTCCCATTCCGGCGAGCGCAAGCCTTGCGGATTTGCGAGACGATTTCGATGGCGTGTTGAGCGGTGAGTTTCAGTCGGTATTCACGAATGGCCCAGGCGTCGTTCCCAATTGCTTTTTCCGGATTTCACCGGCACCCAATTCGCCGCCGGTTGATTTCATCTCCACTCAGTCGCAGATTTCAGTGCGCTTCAGTGAGCCGATGAGTCCGGCGTCCGTTACGGGTCACGAAACCTTCCGAATTGACAGGGTCAAGTCCGCCGATCAGCCCACACCGAATCAGTCGATTGCAGCTCAAATTTCGGCAACCCCCGATCTCCGCGAATTCAGGTATACACCGATTACGCCCTTTGACCACGTTCAAGGAACTGGCGGTACGGCGAACGATGAGTTGTATCTCAGTGTATTGGGCGGAGCGAGAGGTATCGTCGACCTAGCTGGCAACGCTCTTGCCGACGCGCTGCCTCTCGACATTCGTCTCACGATTGATCCGGCGGAGCTAACCACTCGCTCAGGAAGTATCGTGCTGACCTTCGAGTCGATTGATGAAGACAACAATTCACCGGTCGCTCTCCCGGGCGATCCGGCGAGCGGCGAGCTTCAACCCGAAGTTCGCGGACAGTTTATTCGCGACGTGAATGCCGGCGTACTACGTCCAAGAGATGTCACTCGAGACTCTCGAGTAGTCGATCGCAATTCACCGCTGATCTCCGTCATGACGACGACCGGGGCGCCGATCATCACACCGTTGGTTCCGCTCGGCAGTCGAATGATGACCGTCTGGAGATATGCCGATGTCGGCTTCTCAGTGCTCGATGAATCGACAGCCAACGTCGATGTCGAGGGATTGAGTTTTGCTCCCTTTGACGGACAGGTCAGTACGGACTTCTTCGATCTCTTCGAGATCAGCCTCGCGCACAGTGCCTCGCTTCCTGACGAGTATCCGATTCCAATCGACGATGGCGGAGGCGGTTACGCGAAGTTCCAGAACTCGGGTTTGGTCAATACTTTCGTAAACAATGTGCTCGACGATCCAGATAACCAACTGACCATCGTCCACGACCGAGATGAAGGTTACTTCCTCAGTCCCAGTCAGGTATTCACCTCGTCAACCGGCATTTTGATGATGCCGTATCCGATGAACCGCAACGGGGAGCAAGTCAAAGACTTCGATTACTACACCTGGCGGGACACTGCGATTCTTGGGGAAGGTGGCGATAAAGGTTTCGGCGCGGATCTCAAGGCGTTGGTGACGGTGGGGGATTGCGATACCGATATTGCAACGGTTTACGGACCTGGTTCCGTGCGTTCCTTGGGCTTGCCACTCCTGATGGAGTTCAAGTGTTTCCAGGATATCTTTGCCAGCGGTTTCAACGGCTTGGATACGTCCTTCGCCCTTCCGACGCAGCGCTTCCCGATTTTCCGCGTGTTCTCAAGCGGTGGTTTCCTAGCTTCCGGAGCAACGGTGGCTATCAATCCCGATGGCGAAGCATCCGCTTCCGGCGGCCTCAGCGGCACGACGGGCAAGAATACCAAATCCAATGACAACACGGTCATGTTGGGCCAGTTGGATACCGTGATCCGCGTGAGTCGGATGCACACCATTTGGTTCGATACTCTGGTCGGCATTGGTGCTGGAACGCCCACATTCCTAAGCCCAATCGTGGAGCCCTTAGCAGCCGATCAACCCAGTGGCACAAGCATCGTCCTAGCGTTTAGAGGTGCTACAGATCTCCTGTCGGTGGACACCTCCGATTCGAACATAAACCTTGGCTCTAGTGCTCCGAACGACGATCACTTGAACGCACTCATGTACGACGCCTATGGCGATCCTATGGAACTACGAGCCTTCGTTGGGGGAGACGGTGATGACTGTCCCGATTCGGGCATTCTGACGAAGTCGTTCGCGAACTTTAAACCCAAGTACGCTGGCTTCGACTCGACTTGGCATTCCGATATTTCAGATTTGAACGGCCTCCGGTTCATTCAAGCTCGTGTCACTTTCCTCTCGAACACAGCGACTGGTTTCCGACCTGAGCTTTCGACCCTCGCCATTCCTTACAGCCTGTAGCTCTTCTCCACCTCCGGGAGCCTCTCATGAAATTCAATACTCAAAACAATCTGTCCATTCTTGCGGTTAGCGCTGCAATTGCTTTTTCAAGTTGCAGCACGAGCGAGGGCGGCAATGGAGGCGCGGTTGGCGTCAACGGCGTGGGCGGTAGCGATGTAGGGGGATTCCAACTCTCCTCGATCTCTATTCCCGAGAGCTTTGTCTGGAAAATCAATCGCCCGGTGATTTTGGTATTCACCGAAGCGGTTGACTTCAGCTCTGTCAGTTTGAGCTCGATTGCAATTCGAGACTCGAACAACATCCCCGCAAACGGAACGTTTTCGTTCGACCCGGCACAACCACGAGTGGTGTCTTTCCAGCCGACCTGCCCGATCAAAAGCGATTTTTCGGATGCTGGATTTTTACCGGGTGGCAAGCAGTACAGCCTAGTCGTCATTGGCAAAGACAGCGGGGCCGGCACATCTGTGCGGTCCGCAAAGGGACAGGAGTTGGAGGTCTCACAGGCGAGATTCTTTTCCACGCCGGCCTCAACAGATTTGACTTCTCTCTTTGAAGATGCTGTTCCTGGCGCTCCCCAGCCGATTATTCGTGAGGTCGGCGACTCCAGTCTCAACGCGAGCTTTATCGAGGTCGCTCAGGATTCCACGGTCGTCAATCGAATTTACTTCGAGCGCCAGATGGGTTCTCAGACTATTTCACAGCCTGGCACTGATCCTGCAAGCATTCCGGCAGACCACCCGTTGGTCTCGCTTGCATCTGGAATGCCCCTCAACCTGTACAGCGATCAAAACAGCAAGATTGCGTTCGTCATCGAGGTCAACCAGCCGGTCAATCCCGGACCGACGAACATCAACTCCAGTCGAATTCGTTTGGAGGCATCCTCGACACCCGGCGGTACTGATTTTTCGGTTATTCCGTCCACGGTTAGCCTGGTTCGCAACTGCACGACGACAGGCGCGACGCTTCGCGTCGAGCCGATTGGTGTGCTTCCCCAAAACGTTGACATTCGAGTCGTGGTCGATGCCAGCTTCGAGGACTTGATTGGAAATGTGAACAGCGCTCCGATACAAAACTTCGGCGTCATTCGCACGCGAAATGCTGGCGATGACTTGGCGGACGAGCTGCTCGAAGAATTCAGCTTGAGTGGCTCCACGTTGGGCTCGCTCGAGGACGACCTAGTCGCCTACTCAGTTCCCCGGGCCATCTGGGGAGACAGTGGAACGCTCAAGCCTCGATTCGATTTCGCCGGTACTGGCGGCCCGACAGGCGGCTTCGATTTCATCGTTCGTGCGGCGGACGGTGAGGTTGTACTCGACACCAACTTCCAACCGCTCTTGGACGCCAACCAGACTCTCTCGCAAACGGTGATCAAAGGCCGTCTCGACGTGCGCAATTTCACAATTGAGCAAGGGGCGACGCTTCAGTTGCGCGGGTCAGACCAGATGATCATCAATGCCACGGGCAATGTGCAGATCGACGGTACGATCGACCTGGTTGGATTCGACGCGAAAGAGGTCACTGGTGTCTTCACAGCGAGTTTCCCTGAGCCAGGAGCTTCGGGCAATTTGGGTGGCGGTAAGGGCGGCGACGCGAGTTCCAACAAAACGGCGTCGACACCTCGCGGTGACCACGGGCAAGGGCCCTTCGGCATCTTCAATGGAGGCGGCCGCGGTGGCGAGGCCGGATATGGTTCCAACCTGCCCACGGACAACTCCAAGCAAGTTCAAGATTCTCACCCGAAGCATCGCCGTGGCGGCGGTGGTGGTGGCGGAGTCTTTGCGCCGGACGAGGATTACGTTGCCCTGAGCTCTATTGAGCCTGACTTTGTGGTGGCAGGAACGAAGGTACAGTCGGGCGGGACTGGAGACGATTTGCCGGCTTCGAACAACATCGGAGCGATTACAGGTCTCGATGTTCCCTTCGGCGGTGCACCTGGACCGTCTGCATTCGTTGATGGAAATGACGACAATGATTTCTTTGGCGTCCGCTTTGATTCGGCAACGATGTCGTTGGTGAACGGTGAACTCACTGGACTTCACGCTGGTTCGGGCGGCGGCGGTGGCGGCGATAGTATTCGCGCTAAGGTCTTTCCCAATCCGAAGTTTTCTGATGCGACTGAAGACAAAGGAGCGGCTGGCGGTGGCGGATCCGGCGGGCTTTTGATTCGTGCATTGGGGGACGTCAAATTTGGTCCCGTGGGCAGAATCCTTGCGGATGGCGGATCTGGAGATCGCGGTCAGCTGATTCAATTCAAGAATAACTTCTTCTTCAGGTCGGGTGCTGCCGGCGGCGGTGGATCCGGCGGGCACGTCATCATTGAGACTGGCGGCCAAATTGATCTTGGTGCGGGACTCGATGTGATTTCCGCTCGCGGAGGCCGCGGCGGACCTGGAAATAAAGATGCAGCCGTGTCCTCAACCAATGCCAAGGGTGGCAATGGCGGTCCCGGTGTGATTCAGCTTCACCCTGCCAGCGGAGCGGTGACCGATATTTTGGTCAACGGAATGGCGGTTACGGACGAGACCGAGCTTGAGCTGCTTGCTGCTCCTCGTCCGAATATCCTGCTGCCCAATTTCGGTTCGATCTCTCGAGCGCGTTCCGATTGGATTCCCTTGGGCGGTGCAGTCGGGGCGAACCCCGAAGACGTTCAGTTCCGCTTTGAGGGAACAGACACCGGCGGTTTGATTGAGCGTACGAGTCCGACTAGCGGAATTGTCACCGATCAAGCATCCATCATTGGTCCGAAAAATCTTGATGCAGCCACGTCTGGCGCTGTGTTGGTTGACGAACACACCTTCAGCTTCGACTTCACGAATGTGACGGGGACGACCTTCGCGATGGCCAACGAAATCTATCGAGACAATCCGGTCTTGATGAAGAACTTCCTGTTGGTCTTCACGGAAGACGTAGCGATGTCGACGACAAGCCGTCGTTACAACATTGCGTCCGCGATAGTCGATCCTCTCGATGACGAGCGCATGCTGATTACAACGACCAGCACGGGTTTGGAATTCTCAGAGTTTGTCGGAGCCACGGATTCCCAGTTTCCGTCCCTTGCTTCTGTGACCTTCGAGATCATCCCGCGATTCTTCCGGATCACGACCAATGGGATTGAAGATCGATTGCCCAGCAATGCTTCTATCAAGATCTTGTTCGAGGGCACTGGACGTGACGCGTTCGGCAATCCCGAGTCCACACTCTTGGTTTCCCAGGAGCCGCTTGTAACCGGGCTCTTCGATGCTGGACTTGCGAAGCCGGTGGAATTCTTCCGCTTTGAAGTGGAATTCAATATCGACGCCCTGAATGCAGGCTTGAGTGCTTCAAGCCCGAGACCTGTCATCGAGTTCCTTCGATTGCCCTTCGAGTTTTAGTCGGGCGGGGGACTTGAACGCCCCCATCGAAATCAATCAGCCCGTCGCCTCTTTCGAGGTGACGGGCTGATTCTTTAGTAGCCGATACCGACTCCGATAGCGCTCGGGCAGTTTCAGTACAAGGGACACCGCGGAACTGACTGGCTTCCGTGTTGTTGCCGGTCGTCTATATTCACCGCGTGACAAGAGTTACGGCAATCGTAGAGCTGGTCAGGGCCTCATCTGGCGAATTCACGCCTAAGTCTTGATGGCCAGAAGAGTTGCTCCAATGCGTCAACACGCATGCCAGTCAGTTCTAAATGCTTCTTCGGGCGGCACGGAGTTGCTTCAATGGGGCCGTGCGAAACGCGGAACGAATATGCAAGGGCTTCGCGATCGCCCTCGGGCTGATCCTGTTGGCCGCCGGCTGCGAGAGAATCGGGACGAGCCCCGGGGTAGTGAGCTTGCTGTCTTTCCGCCAGTCGGACCAGTCGGGCGTCTTTCTCAACGAGACGCTGGTCTTCCATTTCGATGGTGAGTTGGACCGTAGCTCGCTGACGAACGCCAGCCTGTCCATCACGCGTACCGATGGAGAAGCGGCCGCGGGGCGCTTTGAGGTACGCGGCTCCCAGGTTTTATTTATTCCCAAATCGCCCTTGGCGAGGGACTTTATGGACGGGGGCTTACTGCCCTCGGAGCTGTATCGAGTCGAGCTTTTTGGCTTCCCCAACCCCGATGGATTGCGCGGCAGAAACGGGGAGCCCTTGGCTCGGACCGAGGTGCATTATTTCGAAACGGTCAATGTGCTCGACGAAACGGCACCGCGCTTTGAAGACCTGTCGCCGGATAGATCCGCACCGCTGCGATTGGAAAGTCCAGAACTGGGGCCACTCGATCCGATCCGGTTGCGATGCGCTGAACCCGTCGACCCGTCCACATTGTTCGGAGAGGATTTTCAGCTTTACTTCGATCAATCCCTCGATCCCATCGCGCTGCGTGCGGTGCTTCGATCGAACGATGAAGACGGAGCGGTTATCGAGCTTCGTCCCCTCGATACGAGCGGTGCGTTGCGGGCGTTGCCCCTTGATCGCAGTCAACTTTGGACCCCATCTGAATCCTTTCGACTACGGGATTTCGGCGGGCATGGGATCGTTCCCGTTTGGCAGCGTGAAGCCCGCGCTGGTTTCCTAATGGTCGCGGAAGCACAAATCGGTCCACGGGTTGGATCTCAATTGATGAGCTTTTTGGATGAGAGTCGCCGCTCGCCAGAATTGATCGATGAAGCGGTGGGTAC
>JBLINP010000210.1:0-8653 GCA_047639415.1 Planctomycetota bacterium
GTCAGATGTTTGGACCCGACCAACCGGTCATCCTGCAAATGATCGAAATCCCGGCCGAAAAGCCGATGCAAGCGCTCACGGGCGTGGCTATGGAATTGGAGGATTGCGCTTTTCCGCTCCTCCAAGACATGGTGCTCACGTCCGATCCGGCAGTCGGATTCAAGGACGCCAATTGGTGTTGCTTGATCGGCAGTAAGCCGCGTGGACCCGGAATGGAGCGTGGCGATTTGATCAAAGAAAACGGTCCGATCTTCACGGGTCAAGGTCGTGCGATCAACGACAACGCCGCCTCCGACGTTCGGATTGCAGTCGTGGGAAACCCGTGCAATACCAACGCACTGATTTGCATGCATTCGGCGCCCGACATTCCGGACGATCGATTCACCGCGATGACTCGTCTCGATCAAAACCGAGCAGCGGCTCAGTTGGCGGCCAAAGCGGGCGTACATTCGACCGCAGTCAAGAATACGCTGATTTGGGGAAATCACTCGGCCACGCAAGTGCCGGACTTCTATCACACCACGATTGACGGCAAGCCCGCCAACGAAGTCATCAGCGATCTCGATTGGTTGCAGGGCGAGTTCATTGCAACCGTTCAAAAGCGTGGTGCTGCCATCATCGCTGCTCGCGGGCTTTCGAGTGCAGCTTCGGCGGCCAACGGATTGATCGATCACATTCGCGACTTGCGCACCAAAACGCCCGACGGTGAATGGCGCTCGGTTTGCGTGAAGAGCGACGGTTCCTACGGCGTACCCGAAGGTTTGATTAGTTCGTTCCCGGTGCGGGCTGACGGCAATGGCGGACTCGAAATCGTACAGGGGCTCGAGATGAACGAATTCCTATCCGACCGCCTGGCCAAGACCATTGCAGAGCTCTCGGGCGAGCGCGATACCGTCAAGGACTTGCTCGGCTAGACTCGATCTCGCAAACATCAACACGGGGAGGTTTTGGCAAAATGTCGAAGCCTCCCTGTTTTCGTTGAATGGCTCTTGTGGCGGTTTTCCCCCCCCACGTGCAATCGATGGAGCACGTCCCCGATCCGAGTGCCGGCTCATCTTGCGGAGCTTTATGGCCACGGCATTCGGAACAACCTGTAGAGTTGTGTTGTAACGCATACGGTGCTTTCTCATCAATTTCCGAACTCCATCCAAACTAACCTTGTCGCTGCTGAGCGCGGCGCTGACCTTTGCCAGTTGCGGCACTAGCGAAGGCGCGAATGATGGCGTTGACGGTGTCAACAATGTCGGCGGGAGCGACGTTGGAGGGTTTCATCTCTCTTCGATTTCCGTTCCCGACAACTTCACTTGGCAGATCAATCGTCCGGTCAGTTTCGTCTTCACAAAGGCGATCGACTTCAGTTCGATTAGCCTCAACTCCATCGCTATTCGCCGCTCGAATAACATCCCTGCGAGCGGTGTCTTTAATTTTGATGCGGCTCAACCACGAGTTGTCGTGTTTCAGCCAACTTGCCCGGTCAAGCAAGATTTCTCCGACGCCGGTTTTCTGCCCGGTGGAGAAACGTACAGCATTGTCGTGATCGGAAAGGACAGTGCGAATGGCACTTCGGTACGCGCAGCGAATGGAGAAGAGTTAGGTATCTCTCAGTCTCGCCTTTTCACGACTCCCTCCTCTTCGGCATTGTCCGCCCTGTTCATCGACTCTGTTCCTGGCGCACCACAACCGATCATTCGTACAGCAGGCTCACTGGATATCGATGCCAGCTATGTCGAAATTGCGGGGGATTCGAGCGTCACCAGTCGTATCTACTTCGAACGTGATTTGCCCGCGCAGACCATCGGCCAACCTGGAAGCGGCGACGGCAGTATTCCCATTGGGCATCCGATGGAGGCGCTGAATGATGGAATGCCGCTGAACCTGTATAGCGATCAAAGCAGCAAAGTTGCCTTCGTCATTGAATTCAATCAGCCCGTCAACCCTGGTTCCGTCAACATCAATTCAAGTCGCATTCGACTGGAGGCTTCTCCGGTTTTGGGAGCAGCCGCTTTTGTAGCTATACCGTCGAAGGTCAACTTGATTCGCAACTGCACAGCGACGGGCGCGACGCTTCGCATTGAACCCATTGGAGTTCTCCCACAAGACTCCGACGTACGGATTGTGATCGATGCCAGCTTCGAGGATCTGGTTGGCGACAACCTAAGCGCGCCGATCGATAACTTTGGCTTGATTCGAACACGCACCGTAGGCGGCGAGTTGGCCGACGAACTACTCGAAGAGTTCACATTGAGCGGCGAGACAGCGGGCTCATTCGAAGACGACCAGGTGGCCTACTCGGTCCCCCGTGCCATTTGGGCGAACGACGGTGCACTCCAGCCTCGCTTTGACTTTAAAGGCACTGGCGGTCCAACCGGCGCTTTCGACTTCATCGTGCGACAAGCGGACGGCTTGGTCGTGATCAATACGAACTTCCAGCCGATCCTCAATGCGGATCAAACCCTCTCGCAAACCATATTTAGCGGCCGCTTAGATGTGCGCAACTTCACGATTGAGCAAGGTGCTGTGTTGCGACTACAAGGATCCGTTCCGCTGGAGATCAACGCCACGGGCAACGTGATCATCGATGGGAAAATTGACCTAAGCGGATTTGGAGCCAAAGAAGTCACGGGAGTCTTCACGTCCACTTTCCCCGAGCCTGGTGCCGCGGGAAATTTGGGTGGTGGTCGAGGTGGAGATGCGAGCGCTAACAAGACCGGGTCCACTCCTCGAGGTGATCATGGAAGCGGCGCGTTCGGGCTTACCAATGGTGGCGGTCAAGGTGGCGAATCCGGTTATGGCTCGGCGAAACCAACCGATAACGCGGCGCAGGTCCTGGGGGCCCATCCAAGGCATCGGCGTGGTGGCGGTGGTGGCGGCGGGGCTTTTGCGCTGGACGAGGCCCTCTACGACTCAGCGCTGGGCATCGTCACCCTCGGCACAAAGGCACAATCCGGAGCAACCGGAGACGATAATACGAACGCGAATAATTTCGGAGCCATTACGGGTGGCCCCATCCCTTTTGGCGGACCACCTGGACCGTCTGTCTTCGATGACAACAATTCCGATAACGACTTCTTTGGTCTGCGATTCGATCCGGCCAACTCGACGTTGATCACGGGCGAACTGACTGCACTTCATGCGGGTGCAGGTGGAGGTGGTGGTGGTGATAGCGTTCGCTCCAGAACGTATCCCAATCCAAAGTTTTCCAATAAGACCGAAGACAAGGGTTCCGCGGGTGGCGGAGGTTCGGGCGGGCTTTTGATCCGTGCGCTCGGCGATGTCAGGTTCGGTGCTTCCGGCAAAATCATCGCAGACGGTGGTACTGCTGATCAAGGTCAGACGATTCAGTACGAGGGCAACTTCTTCTTCAAGTCAGGCGCTGCAGGCGGCGGAGGTTCGGGCGGACACCTTGTCATTGAAACTGGCGGAAAGATCGATCTTGGACCTGGCGTTGACGTGCTATCGGCGCGAGGAGGAAGGGGCGGTCCTGGAAAGAAAACGGCCGCCGCTGGTCCAACGAACGCCAAAGGCGGCAACGGTGGCCCCGGCGTGATTCAGTTGCATACTCCCGCCGGCCTAAGTGACATCCTTGTCAACGGTTTGGCCATTACGTCCGAATCTGAACTCGAAACGATGGCAATCCCCCGCCCGAATGTGCTGCTTCCGAATTTTGGAGCGATCTCTCGAGCCCGTTCAGATTGGATACCACTGGGTGGAGCGGTTGGTACCAAACCGGAGCATGTAACTTTTCGCTTTGCCGGTACGGATAACAACGGACTCATCGAGAGTACGGGCGGCATCGTCGATGACTTGACGCCGATCGTAGGTCCATTGAGTTTGGATACCGCTCAAATGGCTGTGATCCTCGATGAGCACACCTTTAGTTTCGATTTTGCGAATGTGACCGGCAGCATGTTCACGGCCGGCAATGAAATTTATCGAGACAACCCGGTCTTGATGAAAAACTTCCTCTTGGTCTTCCGCGAAATCGCAACGCCCAAATCGGTCATACTCCGCCGGTACAACATTGAATCAGCATCTAAAGATCCGGCTGATTCAAATCGTATGATTCTTTCGACGACCAACACGGGCTTAACGTTCACCGAATTCGTCGGTAGCTCGGATTCTGCGTTCCCGATGTTGAGTTTGGTCGAATTCGAAATCGTCCCGCGCTTCTTTCGGATCACGACCAATGGCGTCGAGGATCGGTTGCCGAACAGCGCATCCATAAAAGTCTTGTTCGAAGGAACGAGTCGGGACGTATTCGGCAATCCAGAGTCCACGCTTCTCGTCGGTCAGTCTCCGGACGTCACGGACCTCTTCAATCCTTCACTTGCCAAGCCAATTGAGTTTTTCCGGTTCGAAGTGGAATTCAATATCGACGCCGGTTTACTAGCCACTGGACTTTCAGCTTCTAGCCCAAGGCCGGTGATCGAATTCCTACGGATGCCTTTCGAGTTCTAATCGCGCTGCCGTTCATGCACTTGCCAATCGGCGCAACCGCGTAGACCCCATCGCTGTTTCAAGCGCTTTTCCACAAGTTTAGCGTGCCAGTCGACCGTCCTGCCCCTTTCCAGGGTTGAGGCTACCTACTGTTGAACCGCCTCTCCGCGATTGCTAGCTTGCGTTCGCATTCTTCGAATTTCGCGTTCTATAAATCCAGAAGCTACTAGCTGATAAACCATGCGACTATTTCTCTTACCGGTTCTCTTGCTTGCCTCGTGCTATGCGTCTGCTCCGCAGGGCGGTGGTCATTTTGGTCCCCTGCCCGGTGAATCCATCCTGACAGTGGCAGGTTCAATTAGCAGCCAAGAGCCTGATGTCGGAGATACCACCGATACCGTAATCGCACAGGTCGGTATCGGTCACTTCCTTGATGAAGTGCGCGAAGTCGGTGGACAGATCCTCATTGCTAATTCGAGTTCAGGTAATTTCGAGTCCGAGGTTCTTGGCTTGCTCCCGTATTTCAACTGGAACTTTCGTCAATCTGAGCAGACCTGGTTCTACGCTGGCCCCCACGCCGGTTTAATCGAAGTCACTTTCTCAGGCGGCGGGTTTAACGAATCGGAAACCGAGCTTAGCTACGGAGTTCATGGCGGAATGCGTCAGTGGGTAACCTCCCGTTCGGCTTTCTATATTGAGCCGCGTATCACCAAGTCTTCGAAACTGGACGACTTCACGATCTTGTTCGGTATCAACTTCGCACTGTGAGCAGTTGCTTCAATGGCGAGCGGACACGTCTACTCGTTCTTGTTTTTATAGCGTGCGCAAGCGGTCTGTTCATGGCCGCTTGCAATACGGCGTCGCGAGTTGAATCCCGCGCGCCGCGTCGCGGCCCCGTCGTTCTCCCTGCAGGCGTCTCCAGCTACTTCGCGTTTGAAACTTCACGAGTTTCGCTATTCGAGGATGGAGCTCTAGTCTCGGAAGAAGCCCAGGTCGGAACGGGCCGCCCGATCGTCGGTGCGATAGATTTGAACTCCGCTTGGGCGGTCGTCGGTTACGAGCACAAGCTCGCCTTCGTACAGCTGTCCTCGCATAAGTTCACTTGGATATCCAATCCGTTGGGCTCGGCGCTGGATGGCATCTCGATCCGAGGCGAAACCGCCATCCTACGATCGGGATCGCGCGCACTTGCCATGCGGGTGCCCGCCGGTACACCGCTGTGGAACGAAGATCTCAGCGCGAACCTCAAAGCATCCGATGTCGCCAACCTGCAATTCGCTGTCCCCCAAGACGACGACAATGAGATTGTGATCCTGGCAACAAAACCGAGCAGCGCTTGGACGAACGGTGTCACAAAAGTTCAACGCCTCGATCGCTCCAAGGGCGATTGGCGACTACGTAACGAAAGCAGCCTGCCTGGCTTTACTCGCGTCCATCAGGCCGCCAGTGACGGCGAACATCTCTACATCGCTGGTTTGCGCGAAGAGACGCAGAGAAGCGCCGGTGGCATGGGCCGATTGTGGCAATGGCTTGTGATTTCGCGCATCAGTCTCGAATCACTCGAAGCCACTGAATTGGTCTACAGCGTGAGACAAGCCCGTGAAACCTACGTGAGCGACTTGGTCATCGGGGTCGGCGCTGTCGCCGTACTACTCGACGGTACCACGGTCCAAATCTATCGGTTGATCGATGGCGGTCAGGCCTCCGCTCCTATCTTTGAGCGCACCTATCCCAAAGTCGATTCGATTGCCTGGATCTCTGAAGAAGAACTCGTCGTTCAGACGTCCGACGGCCCGATGTCTGTGAAGTACTGACCGATGGATGATCCCGAGCAACTCGCTCGGGATCGGACTCGAAACGTGCGCCTACTTGAGGCGCACGACCACTCGAAAGCCAATGTGACGCGCGCCACCACGAGGCATAAATCCTCGCCTGGCCGTCAACGTGCATCCATCCGCATCGTCCTCGTAGGAACCGCCGTACAACGCGGGCTTCCCGTCTTCGGAGCACCACTCCGTCACATTACCCGCGAAGCCGATAGCCTGCGTCCAGGTCACGTCCGCAGCGCCGTCGGCGCTAATCAATTTGATTGCCGGAGAGGTGTGTTCGAATCCATCCTTCGTAACCGACTCGGAGCCGTTGCAACTACCCGCACCCCAATCGTTTCCCCACGGGTATAGATCTCCTGGAGTTCTTGCGCCGGCGGCCAGCCACTCTTCACTTGTGGGAAGCTCTAGACCGGTTCGTTCGCAAAAGTCGACGGCCTCCTGGAAGGAAACGCCTACCACAGGATGATCCGAGGCGGGCGTGAATGCCTTGGGCTTATCAATCGAAGCGAAAGCTTCATATTGATTCCATGTCACTTCGGTCATTCCGATGTAGAAGCCTTCACCTGCAGATTCGACGAAGACCAGTTGAATATTACTGCGCTTGTGAACGACCGAACTGGCCCAACCCTTCGTTGTGAAGGTAGCGCCATCGGCCAAGGAGCACCCGTGCGGAACTAAGGCTTCCGGAAGATCAACCTGGCGTCGAAAAGTTTCGCTGGCCACTTCATCTACGCCCCAAAGCTGAACCTCGAATCGTCCATCATTGTCGATCAACTGATCCAAAGTGAAGTCGGCCGAAAAGCTGTTTCCGTTGACTTGAACTTCAATGCCATTGACCGTCGCGCGAGATAAGGGGTGATTCGCAGAACCCGAAACCGGAATCGTATCCTTGAAGGCCAACGTCGAACGATCTTCCGGCGTGAACTGAACCAGACTCGGAATCACGGGTGCAGCTACTGGAGCGGGCTCCGTCTTTGTGAATTCTGGCGTTATGACTGGATTGGGAGTGTCGACGCTCAACCCTGGCAGATCGGGGTCCGTCGATTTCGTCGGCGGATTGTTGGCCTCGAGATCGATCGGTGTGAGCACAGAGGGCTCCTCGTTCGGGTCATCCGTAACCGCTTGGCTCTTCGAGGGCTCGATCGGGGACTTTGAATCATCCCTGTTCGCCTGCTTCGCAGTGCTTTGCGGCACAACGCCCGGCTCATCCGTTTCCCACGGTTTCCACACCAAGAAGGCGGCCGTGACTGCGGACAACACAATGAATCCGGAGAGGAAGCGCAGCAGCGTGTTGGTCTCCTGGCGCCCTGCGAGAGCGGAAACCAACAATTCTTCAATCCGATCGCCGTTCGGGCGATTGTTCTTATCGCGCGCCAGCAATTCCCCCACCAATTTCGACAGAGTTCCCGTCTCTTCTTTCAGATGAGCGGGTTTGGGATCGTCCTCAAGTCGCGCAGTCAGAATCTCCATGGCCGTGCCGCCCTCGAAAGGGTATTTGCCCGACACCATGCGGTGAATCATGATTCCCAGAGCGTACAGATCGGTGCGTCCGTCCACGTCGCGGCCGCGCACTTGCTCCGGCGCCATGTAATGAGGCGTGCCGATCGGCATCTGCGTTTCCATGGTCAGCGCCTGCGCAAGCGTGCCCTCCTTGCGAAGAATCTTCGCGATTCCAAAATCGAGAACCTTCAGTTGCTCGTGATCCGTACCTTCATTGACGAGCAGCACGTTGGCCGGTTTCAAGTCACGGTGAACAATTCCGCGACCATGCGCGTACTCGAGAATGGCAACGATTTGTCGCACATAATCGGCGACAACCATCGGCGCCAACACGCGCTTTTCCTTCAGAACTTCATCGAGCGAGCGACCTGGGACGAGCGCCATGGTGAAATAAACCTCACCATCATCGGTTTTCCCGTCGTTGAATATTTGCGGAATGCCTTCGTGTTGCATCGAACGCAACACGCGAATTTCGTTCTGGAAACGGAGCGCAAACTCGTCCCGTTCAGCATGCTCCGGCTTGACTAACTTGAGCGCCAAACGCTCATCACCGTGCAGCGTGTCTTCAACTACAAAGACTTTGCCGAAACCGCCCTCGCCCAACAATTTGACGACGCGATAACGTCCATCAAACATGACTTCCTCGGGGCGATCCGCTTCGTTTAGCGGGATCGTCGATTCAAAGGGCAACGTCTCTGCGTCCGCAGATGATTCGTCGTGCGGAACCGTCTGGTCGTCGTGGCCTTCAGTATCAGAGGATTCTGTCATTGGATTACCGGCTCACTGAAGCTGGAACCATAGTATCGGGCCAGAACCAACGAATCGAGAGCAAATCAGTCCGACCTAGCCCGGATTATTCATGAACACGCGGACCAAACACCACGAAC
>JBLINP010000211.1:0-8573 GCA_047639415.1 Planctomycetota bacterium
CAGCTAGCCTAGACAGCTAGCCTAGGTAGTGGCGTTCAAGAACTGGCGACAATTCACGGTCAAGTGCGTCGTGAGCGCGCGCCAATCGGGACTTTACAGTGCCAAGGGAGATCTCAAGCGTCTGGCTGATCTCCTCGTAGCTCTGACTTTCGGTGTAACGGAGGACGGTAACGGTGCGAAGCTTCGGGCTGAGCCGAGAAATTGCTCGCTGAATTTCAAGCTCGAGCTCGCCGCGAGAGGCCGAGGCAACCGGCATTTCGATAGCTTCGTCGCGAATCTCGTTGCGAATGGCGCCACGTGATCCGGCGGCATCATCGAGCGCATCGAGAGAGATAAATTTGCGCGCGCTCGACCTACGTTTGAGATCGATACTGGCGTTTACGGCGATTCGATAGACCCAACTCGAGAATTTGGATTGGAATCGGAACTCGCCCACTTTGCGGTAGAGGATTCCAAAGGTCTCCTGGGAGGCATCGAGAGCGTCTGTCGCGTTTCCTGTGATCCGGAAGCAGACGTTGTACACACGATCCTTGAACCTCTCGTAAAGGTCACGAAAGGGCCCATCAAGGCCTCTTTGAGGATTGGCCTGGCATGCTTTAACCAGGGCTGTGTCTATATCGGGGTTCGTCACTAACGGTTTCCTACTCTAGTAAAGGAGAGACGAACCGTGAATGGGATCAGTTCCCACAAAGCTGACGTTCGCTCGCTTAGGTATTCAATCCTAGCTGCAAAAACCCAAGCAAGCCGTTTCTCCCTGGTTTCGAAGAGTCAAATTTCGCCGAAAATCGTCGAAACTGGCTGAAAATCGGCAATTTGTTCCGAGTTTCGATCAAACCTCAAATACTGCTCGAGCGGTTCCCAGTTGGGAAAACTCAATGCATTTTCGTTCGTTTTGGCTCTCAGCCGCCGACGAGAACGAGAGGATCGAGGCCGCCGAAGGTCGTTCCCACGCTGCCTCCACAGGACGATACGCAAGTCCCGTCGCCATCCTGGCAGGAAGCCGAGATAACTTCGAGTTGCACACCGCCACCGCCGGAGCCCACGACCCTTGAGGTCTGGACGCAAACTCTGCCAGTCTTGGACCCGGCTGGAAGATTCCCCATGGGGGTCAACGGCGTGTAGAAGCCGGCTCCGCTCGAAGTGGAATGCGATCCACTTGAGGTACTGCCTCCCGAGCCACCGGGAGTCGTGACCGCAAAGGGAATGTCTCCGTGAACGACGACATTCAAATGCGAGGTTTCACGAGATTGGCCGCCGCGAGAAGTCTCGGCGAGCGCGAAGAAGGAAACTTCACCCAGTAGGTTCACCAAGCGGAAGGGCAGCGATACATCAAGGATGTAGATCGCGTCCGTGGCGCTTTGACCAGGCACCAACGTCACTTCGGCGTGCGGTAGGTAAATGGAGGGGGGCAGCATGTGAGCAACCCCTCTGTGGAAGAAACCGAGCTTGAAATTGTGACCGCTTCCCACTCCACCCTTGAGGTAGACAGAAGCGATTACGTGAAACAGGCCGTCATCCATGTATCCGGTGACCGAAACATCCACGTCGGTCTTACCCGGCACGCTGCTCGCGTTCTTGGGCTGGCTTCCCCGGGCAACTTCCTCAACGTCGGACCAGCCGTCGGAGTCAGTGTCGGAGAGATCCATCGACAAGCCGAGGACTTCCTCATGCGAGTTCGCGAAACCGTCTAAATCAGAATCCGTGGTCGGTTGAGTTCCAAAGGTGGCGGAGAGCGTCGTGGCTTTGCCGAGGTTTGCCCCGGCCGCGAAGGCAAGCAGTGAAAGCCCAGCAACCCACGGCAACAACCTTGCGGTTGAGGCCACGGGGGCTTCAGCATTCAAACCAATCCCGGAATGGGCTGATTTATTGTCTTCGGGTCGCACGGTCATTGATTGCTCCGACACAAGTTGGTTCGCACCGTCTCGCCGGGTTGACGAAACGAGCTGGTGAACTCTCCAGTCATACTAGGCATAGCCTGCCTGAACCGTCAAGGTAACAGAAGTGGGAGCGTTTGCTGTTCATACGCTCCCACTGAGCCCCCTGCGATCGCATAAACCTCGGGTTATACGCCTCTAATGGCGATTTTTCGTGGTTTCGGAAGGTTCCATTTAATCGGCTAAGCCGCGAGAAATCCACAGCCCAATCCGAGTCTTCGATTCGAGGGATTGCACCGCTTGTCCTATAGCCCGCTTGCAGTTGGGCGACCCCCGCCCCAAAGTGGGCGGCCGCAAAAGGCGCCCGTAGCTCAGCTGGATAGAGCGTCCGCCTCCGGAGCGGAAGGTCACAGGTTCGAATCCTGTCGGGCGCACCACCCTCGAGCACAGTATTCGCCCCCTTTGCCCCGTCGAAGCCCATTTCCAGGGGCATACGCCGGAGAGAGGCCGACTAGAGGGACCTAAAAGCGGTTTCCTTCATCACCGGTTGCGTGTTCCTAATTCTCGGTGTGGCCTTGCTCGTCCCCACCGGCCCCGGTTTCGCTCTCGGTGAACGAAAAGCCGCTGTGGCCTGCGCTCTGGCAGCCCTCACGACACTTGTCCTGGGCCCGTTCCCACCCACGCGCTCCGGTCCACCGAACTTCTTCCGCCGCGAGGACATGTCCGCGGTCGAACAAACCTAGGTTTTCGTCGGGCTCCGCGGTTCGATGGCCTACCGGTTCCCCGGCCTATTTACCCGAGCTCCGCGACGCGCGCTGCGTGGACCTGCCGCTGGCTTTGGAGACCTCGAACCGAAGGTGAAGAACTTCTTCGTCCGACTCATGTTGGTCGGTCGACTTGAGTTGTATGCGCGCGAGGCTTTGTTCATGCCACGCTTTTGGAAGAGCTAAAGCGTCGACTAGCGACGCACTTGCTCGAGCACTTCTTCCACTTGCGGGAAGGTTTGTTCGCGCGAAAAGATCGGAGCGCGTCGCAGGCTTTCAGCAACGAAACGCTGAGCCAATTCTGGATCACTGAGCACGCGATCCATCGCCGCACGCAAAGCCTCCGTATCGCGCATCGGAACGAGCAAACCGTTCTTCTCGTGCTCGACAACTTCGGGGTTTCCACACACGCCGGTGCAGACGATCGGCGTTCCGAGATGAACGACCTCGAGCAAGGTGTGTGAGAGCCCTTCGTACTCACTGTTGAGCACGAACAAGTTCGCCGAACGAATCAGGAGCGGAATTTGTGCGTGCGGGACATTTCCGAGGAAGCTGACGCGCTCAGCCAAGCCCAAATCTGCCGCCAACTGCGTCCACTCTTGCTCCATGTCACCATCCCCAGCGATCAGCAAGTGGACGTCATCGGGCAAGCCCTTTAAAGCCTGAATAATGCCGTCTACCCCCTTCCAAACCATCAAACGGCAGATCGTCAGCACGTAGCGCTGATCGGGATCGAGCTCGAGCTGTTGGCGCGCCTCAGCCTGCGTCTCCGAAATGCTGTCGGCCTCCGGACCATGATAGGCGTTGTAGATCAGCTTCAGCTTCGACTCGGGCACGCCGTAGCGATCGATCGGAATACGTCGCAGGAAATCGCTGCACGAAATGATGCGCGAGCACCATCCCCACCAACGCTTTTGCAACCAACGCGACGCCTTGACTTTAAAGCCGTAATCCTTGGTCTCGAAAGTGTTGATGTCGTCGCCATCAATCCAGCCCTTGCGATGACTGATTTCCCAAATGCCGTCGACCATGATGCGGATCACGACGGGTTTGCCGGCCAACTTACCAGCGAGCACATGCAAAAGCGCCAAGTGCTCGTTCACGTAAACGACGTCGTACTTTTTGGCTTCGCGCCAGACGGCGAAAAAAGCTTTGAGGTACCGAATCGGCAAAGGCCCGCGGGGAATTGCCGTAATCGGAAAGGCGTGCCCGGTGGGATTGGAATCCGCGCAAAAGGCAACGACGCCAACGTCGTGCCCGCGACTCATTAGGAAACGCGCAATGCTCGGAACGTAAACAGCAGGGCCGCCCAAGTCGGGAGGAAAGACGGGGCTCGTGATCAGTACGCGCATCGGGTCCACACTAGAGAATCATGGCGTTATTCGCCGAATTGACGACTCTCGATGATTCAGGAAACAGTTTCGTGCGCGGCCTTCGACTGAGATTTAGGTGTCATACCGTTCGGTCGTTTTTCGTCGCTAGAACTGTCTGGGCCACCTTCAGAGAAGCGGAAGACGCGCTGCGCCGTACTCCGTTCGCCCTCGATCTTCTCAAGCACTTCGGTCGTGATATCGCCCGTCGGATATTCGCCGGAGAAACACGCGTTGCAGAACTTTTCGACCTCCGGATTTCCGACGCGAGCGCTTTCGTTCATTCGATCGCGATCGAGATGCAGCAGGTGATTGACGCCGATCATTTCCGCCACTTCGCCATTCGAACGACCCGAGGCGATGAACTCCATCTTGGACGCCATGTCGATGCCGTACGGGCAAGGTGCGACGAGCGGAGGGCTCGTGACCGCCATGTAGACTTCGGCGGCGCCGGCTTCCCGCGCCATATGCACGATGCGTTTCGACGTGTTTCCTCGAACGATCGAGTCGTCGACCAAGAGCACCTTCTTATCGCGGAACTCAAGCGGGATCGTATTGAGCTTGCGGCGCAGCGACGTTTGCCTCGAGCCCTGGTCGGGCATGATGAAAGTCCGCCCGATATAGCGGTTCTTGACCAATCCCTCGCGATAGGGGACGCCCAATCTCTGCGCCATGGCGATCGCCGCGTCGCGTGAGGAGTCCGGAATCGGCATCACGACGTCGGGTACCGGCGCACCGCTTTCCTCCCACTGTTCGGCCAATGCGTGGCCGAAGCGCGTGCGGGTTTTGTAGACGCTGATCCCGTCGAGCATCGAGTCGGGACGCGCGAAGTAAACCAACTCGAAAATGCAGGGACGGTGAGGCTTGTCTGCCAGCTTGGTCCGATGGATTTGGCGGTCCTCGGTCAGAAGCAACGCCTCGCCGGGCCCGAGGTCGATCGTGCGCTTGTAGCCCGTAACGTCGAGAACAACGCTCTCACTTGCACAGGCGTACCAAGTGCCCTCGTCCGTTACTTTCTCGCCGAAAGTGATCGGCTTGATCCCGTATGGGTCGCGGAAGCAGAGCATTCCGACGTCAGGAAGAGTCGCCACCACTGAGTAGGCGCCTTTGACTTCCTTGAAAACCGTCTTCACGGCCGCGAATACGTCTTCCGGCCTGACCACTTCGCCAGGTCGAATGTGCTCCGACAACGCGCGGACAAAGACCATTAAAATCACTTCCAGGTCACAGGAAGAGTTCAGACGCGAGCCGCTCTTGTGAAAGTGCTTCTCTACCAACTCCTCGAAGTTGGTGACGTTTCCGTTGTGCGCCATCGCAATGCCAACCGGAAAAGTCAGGTGAAACGGCTGAGCGTCATCACCAGTTCCCGTGCCCACCGTTGGATAGCGCACGTGTCCCACGGCAAGGTTTCCTCGCAGTCGCGGCATGTTCTGCTCGTTGAACACCTCACGCACGAGCCCAAAGCCCTTCTTCACATGGAACTGGTCAGTGAAAGTGGTGATTCCAGCAGCATCTTGACCACGGTGCTGAATCGCCAACAAGCCTTCGTATACCTCGGGGGCGACATCAACGCCCTCCGGTCCGTAAACACCGATGAATCCGCACATGGAGGTGAGTCAGCCTGGGAAGCGCGCTCCCTGGAGAAGCGCTTTTTGAAGGTGAGAGAAACCTAGGATGGACGAGAAGCACGTCCGACGCGTGAAAGATAAGCCGCTTTTGGAACTCCGACAAGCTCTGCCAGCACCTGTCTGCTTTTTCCTGCAATAAGAGGGAAAGCTACCCCGCTTGAAGGGTGCCAGGATCGGTTGGTCGTACGAGGTTCGGAGAGTGGGGTGATCCTGGACGTCGCGCGACGAATGAATCGTTGATCGCCAAGCTCCGTTTTTTCGCAATGTTCAGCTGTGCAGTACTGAATCTAGCCGATCCGCGGATTTCGGTACGGAGCTTGCCCCCGCCACATACGCTGCGCTCGGTCGTTTAGGACTGTCAGTCCCCGAAGATCACGACCTCTGTCGGAGAGACTGGGGCGTCGTCTTCGACTCCGTCGAGCAGGGCGTTCGCGATGCGTAATTCACCGGCAAGTAGCTCGAGTTCGGCGATGAGCGTCTCCCCGCCGTAGTTATTAAGCCTCACGACCCTCCCGTTATTCTCGTATTCAGTAATTGCCGGAGGCGGAGTTCTGACCGGTCGAAACTCGTTCGCTCGACCGCCCATACTACAGCCGATATTCACGAAACTCAGCGACATCCGAAGGATCTGAACTGGCCCTGCAGGTACCGAACCAAAATCATTGCTCACCGCATTGAAGCCAAAGCTCATTGAGCATTCGCCGTGCGTGCCGTCTTTCGAACCCCAACGCGCAATCAAGTGGTCGCTCAGTTCTGACTCCCAAGTGAGATGACCAGTTTCTAAGGAAATCTCGACATCGTTCAATCCATGCGAGAGATCGAAAGGCGACCAACTGAGAAAACCATCGCCGGAAGACAGCTCGATCCAAACAGATGTCGCGTCGACGAACTCGAGGCTAAAAGTCCCGCCGCTTGAAATTGTTGTCTCAGCAATAGCATTCGCTTCACGGGACGCATTTCCGCTGCGAGGTAACGCACGCACACGCCAACCTTCGGAAATTCGCCCTTCAACTTCGACCGTTCCTCGCAGTTCGCACTTTGAAGACAAGTCCAACTCAAACCATGTTTTCGCTCCCGATTGAACGAGGCAATCCCACTCGATCCTCTTTCTCGGCAACAGCGGATTACCAACCTCCGCGCTTATCTCAAACTCGCGGCTGTAGAACTTCGAGCACAACCGGACCTGGTATTCGCCTGCCGGAAGCCCGCTGATTCGAAACTTACCGTCGGGGGCAACGCTACTCGTTCGACAGATCCCGTCGCCGCGGGAGACTCCAACGGCAAGTCCGGTCGTGTCCGCTCCCTGCGAAAGGTGAACAAGCCCTTCGATCGACCCGGTCGCCTGCAGTTCCAGTACGAAGTCGTCAACATCGAGCGCGGCCGCATCAAATGGTCCGGCCAAGTGTGAGGCGTATCCCTTCCGATCGGCTCGCAATACAACCCATTCCTTGGATCCGAAATCTTTTGCGGCTGGACAGAAGAACTCACCAGTCGCCGTCGTCGAATATTCGTCCGTCTCTGCTCCTCGAGCAAACACGGCAAATGGGCGAACCGCAGCTTGAGTTACCCCACCCGTATCCGTCTCGTCGACATCGTAGATCTTGGGCTGCATCGATGAGTACCCGCCAGGCGTCGGGAGCTCGGCGTCCTTATAAAATCCGGGAGGACTCGCGTTGTGAACGGAGACCTTCACACCCTCTACCGGACGGCCATCAAGTAGCACCCTTCCTCTGATTCCCTTTGGTTTTTCATCCGCACTCACCACCGGCTTTGAACCGCGACGATAGAAGCTCTCCGCATACCCGCGCATCTCGATCCGCTTGGTCTGACCAGGCTGATAGTTGTCGGAGAAGCCCAGGTAATCCCCTGTCACCTGAAGGAAGTACAGTTGTCCGGGTTCGGGAATACGAACCTCTCCTTTTTCATCCGTGATGAAATCGTCGTATTCCAATTTGGCCCGTTCCGCCGCGTGGTGGCGCCCCTTCACCGTTGGGAGTTTTTCTTCGTCGACGAGATAGACCCGTACGTATGCGCCAGCGATCGGAATCTCCTCTCTATCGCGCAATCTCACTTCAAGGCTCCGCTCAAAGGGAAGCGTCAGTAAGACGTCGCGCGATCCCGGCGCGATCTCTTTCTGTTCGACACGACCCGTTCGCCCTGGAATCCAAGCCGCAATACGAATTGCGTTCTGCTCCAACAACTCAACAACGAAGGAGCCATCTTCGTCGAGCTTCAAATCGCGCCAGCTTGCTCGAATTCCCTGCTTCTGTTTTCCGAGCGATATCCATTGCACTTGTGCGTCCAAGATCGGTTCACCGCCCGCGCTTAGAACTCGCCCTTCAACTGTGTCCGTCGGTTCGCGTACCGCAATTGAAAGTGGACTCAGTTGCGTCGATTCGCCTGCGACCACTTCGACATTGGCGCGAGAACCTGTGAACGCATTCTTGGTGATCGCAACGACCGAGTACTCGCCCGGCTCCAACCCGTCGATCCAAAATCGCCCGTCGTCATAACTGCGAACAATATCTCTGTATCCCCACCAAGCCCAACGACGGCCGAACCTCGTTTCCGGGCGCGCGTAAACCTTAACTTCGGCATCACCAACATCAGCGCCGATGAGTCGACCCTCAATCGATCCGCCAGGTAACAATAGAATGTCTCCTAACCAAGTTGTCTGATCCGCACGCGGCGATACCCGAATAAGGCGAGTCGTGAACCTTGGATGACGGGCCTGTAAATAAATGAGTTCGTCTTCCGAACGTCCGTCAAGCAGATGCACATCCAATCGCGCGTTCCCGTCGGCTCCAACAATTGCGGAGTCGACACCACCTCTCGCTCGATAACTCAATTCCACATCCGGGATGAGCGCACCGTCAGCGTCTAGCCCGAATTATTCATGAACACGCGGACCAAACACCACGAACGACCGGCACTGCC
>JBLINP010000212.1:0-8541 GCA_047639415.1 Planctomycetota bacterium
TCGCCCCCGAGTTTTCCTCAAAAACGAGTCGAATCCCTGAACCTGGACCCGCGTTCATCGTTTCGCTTTTTTAAAGCGGAGTCCCGCCTGAGCCGCACACTTCCGCCCCACGTTCGAACCAAAAAAATCGTCTAGCACGAATCACTGATCTCCCCGATCCCTCGCCCATGCTTCCTCTCGGTTTTCTCGCCAATCGACGCCTACGTCAAGTCCTCGCTCCGTCGTTATTTTTGGCACTCGCGACGAATATACCACTGGCGCAAAATCTCGTGAGTCTCCGCGCACAAGCTGCAGGCGAGACAGGCGAAAGTCAAAACTCGACGACAAACGAGAACGGCGCGCTGAATCTCGGCGAGACCATTGTCACGGCGACGATTACTCCGCACTCCGAGCTCGAAACGCCCGCTTCCATCGAGGTCATCGATTCGAAGACGCTACAGCAACGGTCCTATCGAACGCTGCCCCAAGCCTTGCGCGACATACCCGGCGTTATGGTGCAAGAAACCTCGCACGGCCAGGGCTCGCCCTACATCCGTGGATTTACGGGCTTTCGTAACCTGCTTCTGATTGACGGAATCCGACTGAACAACTCGGTGTTCCGCGACGGACCGAATCAATATTGGAATACCGTCGATCCTCTGACCCTCGATCGACTCGACGTCGTCAAAGGTCCGAGTTCGGTGCTCTATGGCTCCGATGCCATCGGTGGAACGGTCAATGCGATCACCAAGGATCCCTATGTCTTTGGTTCCGATCGAAGCTACGGCGGCAAGCTGTTCTATCGTTGGTCGAGCGCCGAACAATCCCACGTTGTTCGCGGAGAACTGAGTGCTGCGCTCGATCAAACGCTCGGCGTTCTGGTCGGAGTCACGGGCAAGGACTTTGACGACCTCAAAGGCGGCAAAGACATTGGTGAGCAGCGAGGTACCGGTTACACGGAACTGGATGGCGACCTCAAGATCGAAAAGTATCTCGATCCGGATACGCGGCTCGTCTTCGGGTACCAACACGTTCGATTGAACGACGTGCCGCGAACGCACAGGACGATCTTCGCGGTTTCATTCGAAGGCACGGCAGTTGGCAGTGACCTCAAACGCAACCTCGACCAAAGTCGCGACTTGGCCTACGTGCAGGTTCACGGTGAAAACGTGGACAGCTTCTTCGACACATACAACCTGAGCCTTTCCTACCACGAGCAATCCGAATTCCGCGATCGCATCAAGAGCGATTCGAGTCGTCAGACCCAAGGGTTCGACGTTGGCACGCTCGGGTTGTACATGAACTTCAGTTCACCCAACTCGCATGGTCGTTTCACCTATGGCTTCGACCTGTATCACGACGAAGTCGATTCGTTCAGCAGCTCCAACGCCATCCAAGGTCCCATCGCGGACGATTCGTCTTACGATCTTTTCGGAGTGTTCGTTCAAGACGAGATCGAAGTGAACGAAAAGCTCGACGTCACACTCGGCGGGCGCTTCAACTACGCGGCTGCCGACGCGAACAGCGTTCTCGATCCCGTTTCGTCGACCAAATTCTCGATAGACGACAATTGGAGTTCTTTCGTTGGCAGCGCACGTTTCCTGTATCGCCTAACGCAATCGACGACGAACCTTTTTGGAGGCATATCGCAGGGCTTTCGCGCTCCCAACCTTTCCGACCTCACGCGATTCGACAGTGCGCGCACCGACGAGTTTGAAATTCCGTCGCCAGGGCTCGACGCTGAAAAATCCCTGACTTACGAGCTGGGCATCAAGACCGAGCAGGCTTCCTTTTCTTCACAGCTGGCATTTTTCTATACCAGCATCCAAGATCAAATCGTTCGCTTCCCGACTGGCAACACTAACGGGTCCGGCGACGCCGAAATCACAAAGGACAACGTCGGCGATGGGTACGTACTCGGCGTGGAACTTGGAGCCGCGTACGAAGTTCTGGCCGAATGGACGCTGTTCGGGAATGCGACCATCACACGCGGCAAGGTTGAAACTTTCCCCACGTCTGCGCCGGTCATCGAAGAGGAATACATCGACCGATTGATGCCTCTGACGGCGCAGTTCGGCGCGCGCTGGGACAATGCCGATGGCCATACCTATGCCGAGCTCGTCGGCATCTACGCCGACGATGCTGATCGTCTCTCCACGCGGGACATGAGCGACGGTTCGCGCATTCCGCCTGGCGGAACACCGGGTTACGTCGTTTTACACGCTCGCGGCGGCTGCCGCATCAGCGAGAACACAACACTCAACCTTGGGCTCGAAAACCTGACCGACGAGGATTATCGCGTCCACGGCTCCGGTCAAAATCAGCCGGGACTCAACCTGTTCGCGAGTTTGTCCGTATCCTTCTAAGACTCTTGAAAGCCGAAGTACTCAATCCGACCGCCGAACCACACGGCACCAACGTGAAACCGATTCTTCGATCGCGCTTGCGCAATTTGCGCAGCCATTACGAACGGCCGTTAACCGCGCGCTCACTCTCCCTGGCCGCAGCTTTTCACGTCGCTTCGTTCGGTGGACTAGGGTTCTTGGGTGCAGCGGATATTTCGCTTGCGGGGAACTCGGACAAGCATCTGGTGATGACCATCGCCAACGTGGAACGGCGATCGGATTTGGGTTCAGAGTTTGGACTTGAAGAGCGCGTCTTCGAAGTCGACGACGCGCGTCTCGAAGAAGAGCTCGCCGAATTGGATTGGGTGGTCGGACCAGTCACCGACGCATCGGACGACGAACCGGAACCGGTTCCTGAGCAATCGTCCAGCGAGACCTCTGATTGGGCTGCCTTACCCCCGCAAGTGCATCCTCAATCACGGCCGAAGGAACCTGTTCCTCAGGACACGATTTCGAGCCACACGCCCCCCGAAACCACGGCTGTGGATGAAGAGCGGGAAGCGAATCCTTCGGAAACTCCAGTTGCCGACGTGCAGCCGCTGTTGCTCGAAGCAGAGCCGCCCCACTATCCCGCGATTGCCCGGCGAAAGCAGTGGGAGGGAACGACGACCTGTCGGATTCGAGTGGGAGTCGATGGATTGGTTCTCGGCGTAGAAATCGAAGCCTCCTCGGGCTTCGACGCCCTGGATCATGCGGCTGTGGAAGCGGTCAGCAAATGGCGCTTCATGCCCGGATTGCGGCGCGGAATTGCCGCCGAGTTCGCGTTGTCCCACAAAGTGACCTTCCGTTTAGAACCGCAACTCCCGCTGAAATAAAGTTCTTCACGATTCCGAGTAACCTCTGATCTCTATCTGGGCGATGCGGTGGTATACGGTGAACGCTCAATTGCTCGCCATCGGCGTCGCGAAACCCGAACTCGTTCGAAAGATTCCCGGGTTCAAGCTCAATCGAAACGTGGCAACGGGCATCTACCGTCATCTTGATTGTCGTTGGGTTCGACTCGAAGTCCTTAAGCCAGGCCTGACCAGGAACGATCTCGTCAGATAAAAAGTTCATTCGAATGCCGCTCATCGGAACGTCTTTGAAGGCGAATCGTCCTTGTTCGTCAGTCCGAGTGGTCTCGCGATTCACATTCATCGTGATGCGTGAAGTTCCGCCGAAGACTCGCGAAGACTCCTCGAAGGGCTCGCAATGAAGGGAGACGCGCACCCCTCGTATTGGACGATCCAGATGATCGACAACAACTCCCGCCACCTCTGGAAAGAGCAAGGCGTCAGGTGCTTCGATACGTTTGACGCCAGCTCCCGGGTTCAAGTAATCCGATTCGAATTCGTTCAAGCTATCGACATCCAAGACGTGTACGCGATAGCCGTGATCGAAAAGTCCACCGAACTCGAACTCACCGTTCTCGTCCGTGAGCTTCCAATACCAGGCCGCGTTCGAGGGCATGCCGCTGGTCGCGTGGCCCCAATAATTGTCGCCGTCAACTTCGGGGAGGATTTTCTCTGATTCCATCGTCCCCGGAGGAATCGTGGCACCACCCATCAAGTTCTCGAAGGACGTAGGCATCAATCCAATCGTTCCAAAATGATCTGTATCGCCCAACCACACTCGCGCATCCGACACGGGGCTGCCGTCCTTGGTCGCAACTCTTCCGCGCAAAGTGAGCGCAGGTCCGCCGAGTTCAAGTTCAACGAAATCAGGCCAGCCACCATTCTCCGAATCGGCCGAGAACGGGCGTTCCATTCTCGCAGGCAGAAAGCCGCTCTTTACAGCAGCTACGGCGGTGGGAGTGACGGCACGATTAAGGCTCAAATGAAACAAACCGTCGTCACCCGAGACGACCGTCGCCAATCCGGTCGCCACTCGTGCGCCTTCCACTGGCTCACCCAATTGATCGACAACTCTTCCGCTCAACGCGCCTTCCGTTGGTTTCGTGGGACGCTGGAGCGTGAGCAGCAATCCACGTTCCGTTTGAATTGGTGACGCAAGTTCGCTGCGCTGATATCCATCGAGTAGTGCGGCCAATGCGCTCCCCTCAACAGCAGGAACATCTAGCAATTCAAACTTGCCGTCTTCATCGGTTTGTGTGCGCCACGCGATGGTGCGCGTCGAATCCAGAATGCCACTGAACCTCGTATTGAAGCCCTCGGGTAAAGTAAACCTCACCAGGGCTCCGGCTAGTGGTCGGCCCGCGCCTGAAATCACTTCGCCGCCCAACACGACCGATGGAGCGACGACAAGCACCGGGTCAAAGGAGTCCTTGCGATAGTAGCCTTCATGGACGGTCACCCAATCGGCAGACGCCGCCATCAAACGACATTCGACCTCGCTTGTTTGGATACTAAAGCGTCCCTCCATGCCACTGTTCGTGACTTGATTACGACCATCAACGCGAACGGCGATACCTGTTAGCGGAGAACCGAACGCGTCCAAGACTTGCCCGCTGATCAGGTTGGGAACGACGACCTCAGGTTCGGTCGGTTCGATCTCATTCGCGCTACTCGCCGGCGCAATCGGCTCAACAGCTTCGCGTGAAACCGAATTTGGCTGCAAGGCGAACTTCGATTCAGGTTGAGGCGTTGTGTCCTTTGCTAGTGGCAACACCGCCAATGGCGTCGGAACGGAAGCCACCGCTTCTTCCGATCTGTCCATTGAAAGGGCGGTTCCGACTGCAACGGCGGCGAGCAATCCAACGACTAGTTTCGTATTCAAAATCAAAGTCCCGATAGTTGTGACAGTCGCCGACGTATTGCCGGAATCTGCAAGTGGAATGAATAGAGCTAGCCATGCGCCCCGATTTCCGTCCTGCTCGCCGTCGAGTTGCACGCGCAACTCCGCGAGTGCTCGCTTGAGTCTCGAATGCACCGTAGCAACGGGCAAATCGAGGCGCCGAGCAATCTCGCGTGGCGACAGTTCCTCGAAGTAACGCATCAATAGCGCCGAGCGGTAGGGCTCCCTCAACTCGAGAACACGCTTGACCAAGTCACTTTGAAGCGTGGCTCTTTCAACGAGTTCATCGGTTGAGTCCAATCCTTCGGGGCGCGCGTTCCGTTCTTCACGGTGACGACGTCCACCTTCCCCGCGTGCACGCTGTCTCACCAGATTGCGCATAACTGTGGCCAACCATTGCCGAATGCGGAGTGCATCTTCGGGAGGCTGCTGCAGAGCTTGCACGTATGTTTCCTGCACAAGGTCTTCGCGATAGCTTTCATCGGCGACCAGGTGTTTAGCCAACTCGCGAATCCAAGAAACGTGATCGAGCAGGAATTTGGCAGAAGGGAGAGGAGGAGGAGGTGTCATGGCTTTCGCTAATCCTCGATGCCACGCCTTTCTAAAATGGGGCAGGGAATTGATAAAAACATTGAGGTTGCGGGCTAGCCCGGATTATTCATGAACCGCGAGGCAAAACGCCTCGAATTGGTTCCTGCTGGCACTTTGCAGATACTTGCCCCCGCAGACGACCTTGTAAGGTCGTCGAGGACGCCAGTATCTGCAAAGTGCCAGCAGGAACCAATAGACCGGCAGTGTCGGTCGTTCGTGGTGTTTGGTCCGCGTGTTCATGAATAATTCGGGCTAGACGCCATCTTTGCCCGTTTGAGAATGCACAGGACAAATTTCTCAGCGAATCGCTGTAACCTTTCCGCATCGAGTCTTCATGGCTTCCTGAAGAGGGACTTTCCTTCGCATCGTCCCCTACAAATCGACCTGAAACCGAGCCATGAAGAATCCCACCACCTGCTCCCGTTGCGGCGTCCAACTGTCCGCCTCCGCTGACTCTGAAGCCCCGTGCCCGCGTTGCCTCATGCAACTGGGCTTCGAGGACAGCACACCGAAACCGATCCCCTTCGACGTACCGGAATTCGACGAAGTCGTCTCGACCTTCCCGCAACTCGACATTATCGAACACGTGGGCAGCGGCGGCATGGGCGTGGTCTATCACGCTCGTCAAAAGGGATTGGATCGCGACGTCGCGTTGAAGTTGGTGTCGGAAGAGGCCGCCGCCGATCCCGCTTTCGCCGAACGCTTTACGCGGGAAGCGCGCGCACTGGCTTCACTCACGCATCCGGCGATCACGAGCGTTTACGACTTCGGTCAAGTCGGTCGCTTTTACTACTTGATCATGGAGTTCGTTGACGGCGCCAACCTGCGCCAAGTGATGAACGCCGGCGAGTTGTCTTCGGTCGAAGCGTTGGCGTTGGTCTCAACCATGTGTGAGGCGTTGCAGTACGCTCACGATAGCGGGATTGTGCATCGCGACATCAAGCCCGAGAACTTGCTGATCGATCGGCAAGGCAACCTGAAGATCATCGACTTTGGTCTAGCGAAGATTCTCGCGCAGGCGCCGACGGTCAGTCCGCTGACTCGCACCGACCAAGCCATGGGCACTTGGCATTACATGGCGCCCGAACAGGTCGAGCGGCCGCTCGAAGTCGATCACCGCGCCGACATCTACTCGATGGGCGTTGTGTTCTACGAATTGTTGACCGGCGAGCTGCCGCTCGGACGGTTTTCGGCGCCATCGACGCGCGGGAGTTCTGACGTGCGACTCGACGAGATCGTGATGCGTGCTTTGGAGAAGGAGCCGCGCGAGCGGTATCAGCGGGCTGGGCAGGTCAAAACGGACCTTGACAATGTGGGGCAGTCGCGCGGAGGCCCACAGCTTGCCTCAGCGTCGTCTGGCGCTGAAACACCGTCCAAAAAGTCTCGGTTTGGCATCGGAGCGATGGGAACGATAGGAACCATTGGCTGCTTGCTGATCATCATGATCGTTCTCGGCTGCATGGGAACCTTCATGCTCTTTGGCCTGAGCTCGGTGGAACCAACAATGTCGAACACTGGCCCCCTTGAATCTACTGTTGAGTTTTCTGGATCAGGAGTCTCGGCGACCAGCCAAAGCTCCGCGAGCGACGAATAGTCGATCCGGCTCGGCCGAGTTCCAGAATCCCCAAAGCATTCGCGAATCGGAACGAGATTCCTCCACTCGCAATGGAGGAATCTCGCTCGTAGATCTAATCTACTCGTCCGCCAACGTCGGAGTCCGCAAGGCAAACGCCTCGCCCTCCTCCGTCCGGCGCGAATCTCGAACCGCATGCAAACCTTCCCACGCTCACTGACCGTCTGCTTGGTCTTCCTGACCGCCGTAATGGCGGGCTGGGTCTTGTGGGTCGCAGCGGGAATCATCCAGCCCCTGGTCATCGCGCTGCTTCTGGCGAGCATGTTCCAGCCGCTCGTCCGCTGGGCGGCACGCTTCAAGATTCCGCCGTTCGTCACGGTCATCACAATCGTCACGGCCTTCTTCTTCGGTGCCGTTCAGATCGCGATCATCGTCAAGGACGGAACGCTCAGCTTTCTCGGTAAGTTGCCGGCCAATGCTCCGATCGACCCTCGGAATGAGGATCAGCGCAACTTCGCGAAGCTCATGGTCGACGGCCTTCATTCCTGGCTGCTCGAACATCGAATTCCCGAGCCTATCGCTGAGCTGGCACAAAACGCTCTCCAATCCATCGACCAAGAAGCGCTAGCCGGCAACCTGCTCGGCAGCGGCGTGGACTTCACGCGCAGCCTGCTCCTCGTCGTGCTGTACATGCTGTTCATATTCGCCGAGCAAGCAGTCTTCCGGCGTAAGATCCTCTCGGTCTTTGAAGACCGTCGCGAAGACGCCCGCGCCGTCCTCGACAAGATTGGCCTCGACATTCAGCGCTACCTTGGCGTGAAAACGATTACCTCGTTAGCTACGGGAGCACTTTGTTACGCGGTCTTAGTTGGCCTCAACATTCCATACGCTCTGCTGTTGGCGACGATGACCTTCGCGCTCAACTACATTCCAACCTTCGGTAGTTTTATCGGCGGTATGATCGCAACGGCGGTCGCCTTGATTCACCAGCCAGGTCTCGTCCCCGCACTGCCCGTGTTCTTGACCTACGTCGGAGTGAACGCCGTACTCGGCAGTTATCTCGAGCCCAAGATCCTCGGTCGCGAGCTCAACCTGTCACCGTTGGTCGTCATCATCTCGGTCGTCGTCTGGGCCGGTCTTTGGGGAGCTGTCGGAACTTTCCTTGCCGTCCCGCTGACCGCCGCCATGCAAATCATCTTGGCCAACAACGAGACCACGCGCCCGATCGCCGTGATGCTGGGCAGCGGTCCACCACGCGAA
>JBLINP010000213.1:0-8531 GCA_047639415.1 Planctomycetota bacterium
CGTCGGCCCCTACAACCCTGTCGACTTCAGCTTTGGCGGCTACCGACGTGAAGTAAGGCCGTCCGATCTCGAAGGTTGGGACACGCCGATTTTTGACGCTAGCAAGGCCACTCAAGAGTAAGCAGTCACAGACACAGCAACTCACATCGCCGTGAACGGCGACGCAATTCACTCTCACGACAGTTTTCGTATGAACTTCCTTTCGACAGCTTTCGCTGTACTCGCGTTGTCGCTTCCCTCGACTGCGAATCAACCGGCGGAGTCAGGCAACGAACCCGAACCAATCGAACTCTCCAAGGGCGCTCGCATCGTGCTGATTGGCAACGGACTCGGTTCGCGCATGCTGCATTTCGGTCACTTCGAGAGTGGCTTGCATTTGCAGTTCCCGGGTCACGAGTTATTCATTCGCAATATGTGCGACGAGGGCAACACGCCCAGTTTTCGCGCGCATTCTGGACGTGCGAATCAACTTGGCTTTCCCGATGCAGAAGCGTTCACCGAAACATATACAGGTGGACGGCTCGCGAGAGGAGCGGGACACTTCGAAACCGAAGAAGAGTGGCTCACTCGGCTGCAACCCGACGTCATCATTGCCTTTTTTGGCTTCAACGAGTCGTTTGAAGGCCACAGCGGCTTGAAAAACTTCGAGGGAGAGCTCGACGCTTTCCTGCAGCACACAATTCAACAAAAGTACAACGGGACTTCGACCGCCGAGCTCGTGCTGGTCTCACCCACCGCCTTCGAAAATCGATCTGACGTCATGAGCGTGCCCGACGGGACGCTCGAGAATGCCAACCTGGCCGCCTACACGGCCGTCATGGAAACCGTTGCGCGCGAGAACGACGTGCGATTCGTCAATACGTTCAACCCGTCGCTGGAGTGGCAGACGAGTTCGCGGAAACCGCTGACCGTCGACGGCGCTTTGCTAGGCGACAACGGTTACGAGCTCTTGTCCGCACACCTCATTGAGAACATCTTCGGAACGACCGAGACGAAGCCGACCGAGTTCGAAGAACTCGTCGCCGACGCCGTTGATGAGAAGAACTGGTTCTGGATCAACGACTTTAAGATTCCGAACGGAGTGCACGTCTTCGGCAGACGCTTCAACCCTTTCGGTCCCGACAACTATCCGTTCGAAGTCGACAAAATTCGAGCGATGACCGCGATTCGCGACGAAGCCATCTGGGCCGCGGCGAATGGACGCACGCTCGACTTGGCCGCAAGAGATGCCGCGACAACCACATTGCCCGCCGTCGAGACGAATTACAGACCAGGAGGCAAGGACGAGATCCCGAGTTTTCTTAGCGGGGCAGATGCGCTTGCCACGATCGAAGTGCCAGACGGCTACATGATCGAGCAATGGGCCACCGAGGAAGAGTTCCCCGACCTCGCGAACCCCGTCCAGATGTCGTTCGACAATGCGGGGCGCTTGTGGGTCGCAACCATGCCGAGCTATCCGCACTACCGGCCCGGTGATCCGCGACCGAACGACAAGCTGCTCATCTTGGAAGACACGGACGGCGATGGTCGAGCGGACAAACAAACCGTTTTCGCGGACAAGCTGCACCTTCCGATGGGCTTCGAGTTTGCGCCGGAAGGTGTTTACCTTTCGCAAGGCATCAACCTCGTGCTCCTGAAAGACAACGACGGCGACGATCATGCCGATGAACGCGAGATCATCCTCAGTGGCTTCGACGATCACGACACGCATCACGCTATCGGTGCTTACTGCGCGGATCCGTCTGGCGCTATTTTGATGAGCGAAGGTACGTTTTTACGCACGAGCGTGGAAACGGCCTACGGTCCGATTCGAGGTTACGACGGCGGCTTCTTTCGCTTTTCGCCGCAACGCCGCCATCTCGAACGCCACGCGCAACTTCCGATTCCGAATCCGTGGGGCATCGCCTTCGACGACTGGGGACAGCACTTCTTCTTGCACACTTCCGGTCCAACGACGGAATGGATGTTGCCTGGATCGATCAAGCCGCGGTACGGAGTTTCTACGCCAGGCAGTCAGGACTTGATCGAGCCCGATCATCGCGTTCGCCCCACCGCCGGATTGGAGTTCCTGAGTAGCCGTCACTTCCCCGACGAAGTGCAAGGCGACATGTTGCTCAACAACACGATCGGGTTTCTCGGGACCAAACAGCACCGCGTTTCGGACGACGGCACCGGTTACAAGACGAAGTGGCGTCAAGACTTGACCAAATCGTCGGACAGCAACTACCGACCCGTCGATCTCGAGGTGGCTCCGGACGGTTCGCTTTACATCGTCGATTGGCATAACCCGCTAATCGGTCACATGCAGCACAACGCGCGCGATCCGTTGCGCGATCACGACCACGGGCGCATCTATCGAATCACTTATCCCGGTCGAGCACTGGTCGAACCGGCCAAGATCCTCGGCGCATCCGTTGATGTGTTGCTTGAGAACTTAAAACTGCCGGAGTACCGCTCGCGCTATCGCACGAGGCGTGAGCTTCGCGGTCGGAATCCAGACGAGGTCTTGCCAGCGCTTGCGAGCTGGATCAACACGCTCGATGTGAACGACGCGGGGCTTGAGCACCATCTCGTTGAAGCTCTGTGGGTTACGTGGGGCTTCGATCGCGTCGACGATACCTTGCTTCGCAGATTGCTTGCGTCCACTGACTTTCGCGCTCGCGCTGCCGCCGTACGCGTTTTGCGTTACAGCGCTCACCGCATTCCCGATCAAGTCGAATTGCTTTTGCAGGCTGCTCGCGATCCACATGGACGAGTGAAACTCGAAGCCATAGCGGCTGCGTCATGGCAAGAGCGCGAAGACGGGCTCGCCATTCTCGCCGAGGCCGAATTCGATCCGCAAGCCGAGGCCGAGGAGCCTAAGCCAGAGTACGTGAAGATCCTCGAAGGTGGACGGATGCTCGAGATCGCGCACCCCGCGATTCAAAACGGACTGATTAGCTCCTTCCGCATGACCGTGATTGCCGAGCAGGCCATGATCAACCTGAACGAAATGGTGATCACCAGCGGTGGCAAGAACGTCACGGCGCTCGCGACTCTCTCGCAGTCTTCCGATTACGGTGATGGCGTTCATCCGATCGAAGACTTGGTAGACGGCAACACGGAGAACTTCTCGCACACGAAGAACGAGGCCAATCCGTGGATCGAAGTGCGCTTCGAAGAGCCCATCGGAATCGACCTCATCAAGATCTGGAATCGGCCAGGCTTCGAAGACCGCTTTGATCCGGTGGAAGCGGTTTTTCGCGGCGAAGAGGAAGAGCTCTTAAAGTTGAACTTCAGCATCGCGGCCGATCGCAAAGGCATCTACGCCGACGAGTGGCTGGGCAATGCCTTCGGCGCAGCGAAGGCTCACTTGAACGATCAAAGTGTTGAACAAGAAATTGTCGTCGAAGTTCCGGAACACATCGGGGGTGAGGATCGCGATCGCTACGTGATGGGTGCGGAGATTTACGCGCGCGATGGACACTGCATGACCTGTCACCAACCCGATGGACTTGGGTTGAAAGCGGCTGGCTTTCCCCCACTCGCACGAACGAGTTGGGCCACTGGTGACGAAGACCGTTTGATTAAGCTCACACTCAAAGGCTTGCTGGGTCCAATGGAAGTCGAGGGCGAGTCCTATCCTGGACTAGTTCCGATGACGCCTTTCGAGGCCTTGCTCGACGACAATGAGATTGCGGCGGTATTGACCTACGTACGCAATTCATTCGGAAACCGCGCTTCGGTCATCACGCCGGAGAAGGTTGCTGAAGTGCGCGCTCTCACTCAATCCAAGACCGGTTTCTACTCGCCCGAGGAGCTAGAGGGCGGAGCCTCGTCGCAAGGCCGTGCTTTCGTGAAGATGTGGCAGATGAGCGACTTTGCAGGCGCCTTCGATGAGCCGCTGCGCAACCGCTCCTTCGACCACGGACGTGAAATGTTCGAAGCGGCAAGTTGCCTCGGTTGTCACAACATTCAGGGCGAGGGCAAGAACTTCGGCGCCGATCTTTCGCACGTTGCAGATGATTACGCGCCCTCCGAGTTGCTTCGGCAAATCCTCGAGCCATCAAAAACGATCAAAGCCCAGCATCGGCTTTACCGAATCGAACTTAAGGACGAGTCTCTCTACGTGGGGTTAGTCGTCGAGCGCGGGTACAAAACTCTTCGCGTCGCGGAGAGCCTTCAAGAACCCGATACGACGATTCTCTTGCAAGTGAGTGACATCGTGACCATTGAACCACTGGACATTTCACCGATGCCGGAGAGCTTACTGGTGCTCCTCACCCGCGAACAAATCCTCGATCTATTGGCGTTCGTCATGTCAAACGGTGACGAGCAGCACGCGGCCTTTGGCGACTAGCGAGCAAGGTTCTCCCTGCCTCACCGCCGGAATACATTCTTCTCCTTTCAGCCCTTCTCCATAGGGCCCCACCGCATCCGAGGCACGGCGGTCCCAGCCCTCCACGCAATCGTACGCCCGATCATCCGTTTGCATTTTTCACGAGCGTCGATCCACTCGATTGATGAGCTCGATTGTCAATCCAGAGTTCCTAAAGGTGCAATCGCTTCCGTAAATTCTGCGCCCTAGCTCCGACCATCGCGCAGCGCCAATCTATCCGAGCTTCCCGCCAAAGGTTTTGCGTTCGGTGATCGATAAGAATCATGATGCGCCCCCGGCCTTGATGGCCCCCAATTGCTCCTCTTATTCGACCAACGAGATGCTGACACGACTGCCCCGCTTCGCCCCCGCCACCAGCGACCTTTTAATCGCAGTTCTATTCACGGCAGCACTCAGTTGCGCGCAACCCGAGCGGCAATCCGAACCGGTCTCGCCAATATTGAGCGAACCCGTTTCCGAACAGCCGGAGCCTTCGGCTCCCGAGCCTGTTGCGATCGAAGAAGTCGTGGAACCCGCGCCTGTTGAGGCTCCGGCTCCGCTCTACCCGGACTGGGTAAACGGGCCAGTCGGAGAGCCCATGAACTTTGCGAGTAGTCAGGCTCGAGAAAGCCGGGACGATAAGCAGCAAACTCTCAATGATTGGAAGCTCGAATTAGCACTGCAATCGGGTCACCCGGGTGATGCCTACACTGCCAAGTTCAGTCCGGATGGCAGGTACTTGGCCACGGGTGGCGGCGAGGGATCCGATGCAACCGTTCGTTTATGGAATCTCTCCACACGTAAAGAGATTCGATACATGCCGCAGCCCTACGCTGTGAGTTACATCGAGTTCAGCCCTGACGGTTCCAAACTGCGCGCTCTCGGCGGTCTGTTCGAAACCGCAACGGGGATTCGCTTGCATGGCGCCGACAGCACCGAAGCCTATGGAGATGGGCGCGTTGCAGAGTGGATTCCCACTCCCGATTGGAAGCACATCATTGCGATCGAATGGGACAAACCGAATTCGATCTCAACGTTGCGAGTCATGCGCGAAGATTCCAAAGAGACAGTTGTGATCTTTGAGCTTCCTGGGATTCGTGCGTACAGAATCGTTCCTACCGAGAACGCGACAAGATTCGCCGCGTTGTGCAGAGTGATCGAAAGCAGCGAAACCGAGATTCGCATCTTCGATTGGGAAACCAATCAACAAGTCGCGTTGCTCCCCTGCAAGAGTCCGAAGTTGGTTCAACTCTCCCACGATGGGAAGCGCTTACTGATCGCGAAAGACAAGCTGCGATTCGACATGATCGATCTGGAGCAGCCGGATGCCGCACTGTGGCAGCTTGAGAGTTTGGAACTAATGAGCATGGCTCTTCCGCCTGGATCCGGCTTCATCGGAGATGGAACGCGACTGACGGTCCTGGACTCCACAACGAATACAGTGCTATTGCTTGACGGCATGACGGGCGAACTCGTGAGCAAATTTAGTGCGCCCGACCCCATTAGCGCTGTTGGGTACGACGCGAGTCAAGATCGCTTGTGCGCTTCCTACGGACCAGCTTATCCGGGCGACCGTTCCGCTAATAATTCACAGCCTGGAATCCGCCTTTGGTCTATCGCAACGGGCGAAGTCTTGGGTGACTTAGTCGACGACGCGCCTCGGGCCTACGGCAATCTCGATTTCAGCGCCGACGGCAAGTTTCTGGCCAGCGCCGGATTCCGACTTGACCCTGCGCTCTGGGATCTCGAAGAAGGCACGCGTATCCGCCGACTCAAAGGGAATGTCGTCGTTCCGGACAACGTCGCGTTCCACCCGTCCAACCGATACCTATCGATCGACAGAGCGGACGGCGACATGCACGTCTTGGACCTCGCTACAACTCGAACTGTCGCGACGCTCGAAAATTGCTGGAAGTCTGAATGGGATCCCACCGGCAAGTGGCTTGGAATTCTTCCTGCCCGCAAGGCCCGCTCCTCTGACGGCGCTCTTTTGCTTTGGAACGTAGCGTAAGGCGAAGTCGAACGATCGCTACTCACGCCAGAGATGGACGTCACCGGCTTCTGCTTCAACAGCACAGGCACGCGCGTCGCCGGAATTGGTTGGTCCGCCAATCGCGTTGTAGTGTGGGACTCTTCCCAGTCGGACCCGCTGTGGACGGGAGAAATTGCAGATCCCTCTCACGCTGTGTTTAGTCCCGACGGAAAGCTCTTGGCTGCGGGCTCCATGCAAAATAACGACGAACTCAGCGGGGTCGTGGTTTTCAATGCAGAGAACGGCGCGCAAATCGCTGGCTTGGACGGCGGCGACATCCGCAACCTCGCGTTCAGCCCCGACGGTCGCTGGCTTGCATTCGGCGAAAACTCGGAGGTCAACGGACGCATCTTTGTTTACGACACGAGCACATGGACGCAGGTCGGAGAGTTCGACGGTCACGATTGGATCATCACCGAGGTTCGCTTTAGTCCTGACTCGAATCAAATCATCAGTACAGATATGTCTGGCCAGATTCTCGTTCGAGAGCGCGAGTCGGGAACGATCACCCATGATCTGGCGGCGCACGGGTTCAAGATCAACGGACTCGTGCTGAGTCCGGACGGAAAGACGTGGGCCAGTTGTTCGAAAGATGGCCAAACGATTCTCTGGGATGCAGCGACCTACCAAAAGATCGCGACGATCATCCTCGGTCGCGATGAAGACGCCGTCATCGCCACACCGGATGGTTACTACACGATGAGTCCCGGCGCTCGCGAATTGGTGGCTTTCGCGGATGGTCTAATCACGTATCCGTTCGAGCAGTTCGACCTGCGCCTCAATCGCCCGGATATCGTCGTTCAACGTCTTGGTCGCTCATCGCTTGCAGTTGAGCAACTCTACGAACGAGCTTGGGCGAAGCGCGTTAAGCGAATGGGCTTCACCACCGATGCCCTCAATCAAGAAGGAGAGATTCCGACGCTGGCCATTCTCAAGCAAGACGAGTTGCCGCTCTCTCAGTCGACTCGCAACGTGACCATTCGCGTTCGCGCCGAAGGTAGCTCGCCTCTCGAGCGATTGAACCTGTTCGTCAATGACGTACCGGTTTGGGGATCGAGTGAACGCAACCTTTCGGAAGTACCGTCGCTCACCTACGAAGGCGACATCGAGATTGAGCTCGGTTCGGGACGCAACAAAATTCAGGTGTCGTGTCACAACAGCGCGGGATTCGAATCGCTCCGGTCTACCTTCGAGATCAAGTGCACCGCTCCGGAAACCAAGCCCGATGCTTACATCCTCGCGATCGGTGTCAGCGAGTACAGCCAAGACGAATACAGTCTGGTTTACGCTGCGAAGGATGCGCGCGACATAACCGCTGCTTTCGAGAGCAACAGTATGTACGGCGAGGTGCATACGAAGCTGCTCACCGACGCCGATGCGACGCGGGACTCCATCCTTGCGACGCGCGACTTCTTGATGCAGGCGGGCGTCGACGATCAAGTCGTTTTATTCGTAGCGGGCCACGGCGTGCTCTCCGATGACCTGGATTACTTCTTCGGTACGCACGACCTCGACTTCAGCGCTCCCGCCGAACGTGGACTGTCGTACACAGCGCTCGAAGGCCTCGTCGATGGAATTCCTTCGCGCAAGAAACTGATTCTGATGGACACCTGTCACTCGGGTGAACTCGAAACGGATGAGACCGAGTTCGTCGCGAGTACCACGGCTACCGGCGTGACCATGCGTTCAAGCCGAGGCTTGCGAGTCGTCGAAAGTTCGGCCTCCGAAGACCTCGGTGATCTCCTAAGCACACTGTTTACCGACTTGCGTCGCGGAACGGGAGCAGTCGTCGTGACCTCCTCCTCCGGAACCGAATTCAGCTACGAAGACGAGCAGTGGGCCAACGGCGTCTTCAGCTTCGCCGTTCTCGAAGGTCTTCGCGATCGACAAGCCGCAGTCGGCGATGGTCCAATTCGCGCGTCCGAACTGATGGAGTACGTCGGCCGGCGAGTTACGGAACTCACCGGCGGCATGCAGACACCAACGATGCGACGCGAGAACCTAGAACTCGACTTTCCGATCTGGCGGTAAGCCCGTCGATACGTAGCCCGTCGATACGGAGCCAGGACAAAATCCACCGGGGCATGACAAGGGGGGACGAGCCAAACGGCTCGTCCCCCCTTGTCATGCCCCGGTGGATTT
>JBLINP010000214.1:0-8404 GCA_047639415.1 Planctomycetota bacterium
ACAAGGTCGTCTGCGGGGGCAAGTATCTGCAAAGTGCCAGCAGGAACCAATTCGAGGCCTTTTGCCTCGCGGTTCATGAATAATCCGGGCTAGGAGCGGTTTCGCTAGCGATAGCCAATCGGATGCGTTTTCGTACGACAATTGCAGAATCGCGAACCTCTCTTCCTCGTCGAGTCGGACGGCGAGCCGCGCTCCATTCTAGGACAGATCGACCTGTGAAAAGAGGTCCCGCTCGGCTCCGAATTTTGCCATGTATTGCTTCAACTGCAGCTTGCGGCGCGTATTTTCACTGGCCATATACCGGATCTTGCCAAACACCTCGCGCTCCGGGCCCCAAGCCCGATCGTTGCGGCCGAGCACCCAGAAGATGCCGCTGTAGGAGTTCGGATCTCGGCCGTCCAAGGCGTACTTGTTGTTCAAGTGAAGCATGATCGCCAGGGCTGCCTGCGGACTCTCGCTCCAGTGCAGGATCTTCTTGCCCCAGAGCATGCGCAGGTAGTTGTGAATGCGGCCTTCGGTACGCAACTGATTTTGAGCGGCGTTCCACAGTTCATCGTGCGTCTTGGCCCGCTCGAACTGCTCGAGCGTGTACACCTGCGGCCTTGGATCCGTGCTGTGTCCCGCGAGCGTGATCTGCGCCCACTCCGGAAGCGACTCGTACTTGTCGTAGTCGTCGCGGTGCGCGCAAAAATTGAAACCGATCTCGCGCCATGTGACCAGTTGATCCAGAAACGATTCGGCAGCTGGGCTCATGCCCCACCAACCCTCGCGCTTACCGCTTTTCGAGTCCGACACTTTCTCGGGTGACCAACGTTCACGGTCCGCGATGGCTTCCAATATTTCGTGCGCCGATAAATGCCCGAAGTGCAGATAAGCGGAAAGACCGCTAGCCCCGTCCGAATCGGGATGATTCCGGTCTTGGCCGTAGCGCATCGAGCGTAGGTCTAGAAACTCATCCAGCACTTGTCCCGCCGCGCGCTCGCCCCCAAGTTCCGACGTTGGCTGAACTTGATGATCGATGGGCAGTTCGTGGAGTTGGTTCTCGTCACCGCTCAAGAGCGCATCGGAAACCCTGGGCCAACGCTGGCCCACGCCCTGGGGTAAGCGCTTGCGCGGTCGCAACTTTGTGCGCAGTGGATCGCAGCGCGGTGATTGGCTGAGGTGCGGGGCTAACTCGCGTTGGAGGAACCGTCGGAAGTCATAGGCTCGCGCGAAGACCCGATCAGTCGCGCGCATCGGATAGATGCCGTTCGAGTCCACCGCTTCGAGGCGCACGCTGATTTTTTTGGCCGCAGCAGAAGTCATCTTCGGAAAAAAGAAGGCCGGGTAGTCATCGGTGACTACGACGCACGCATCCTCGCTCAGTTTTTCGAGCAGTCCCTCACCCGCCCCCAGCACGGACTCGACAAAGGGGTGGTACAGAACACCGGTGCCCTCGAACGCCTTCGCGTTGTCCGCCATGCCATCGATCACGAACCGATGAAAACGATCGCAGGCATGGAGGTACCCCACGCGAAGAGGTTCCAAAACAATCAGCGGCTGATCGAGTTCGAGCGCAAGTTCAATGGCCCTGTCGAGCGCAAAGTTATAATGCGTGCGTCGCGCCGCAATCATCCAGTAGAGAACGTACTTGCCCTCTGCGCGAACGGGAATCCGATTCAATGCGCGCACGCGTATCTCTGGAACTCCGCTTTTCGATTTACGAGCCATCGCCGATTCAGACGTGATTGCGGAGCATTAGCTCCTTCGGATGCGGATCGAAATATAACTGCCCGGCAAGGTACTCGACATTGTGACGGCGAACGTTGTAGCGCATCAGCGTAAGCGGCACGACCAGCGGCAGAAGACCGAGGCGGTAATCCTCGATCGTTGCGAGAAGCTCGCGCTTCTCGATTGGATCGAGGATGTTCTTCAAGTGGCCAAACGCATGCTGCAGAACGTTCACGTGCTTTTTTACGGAAGCCTTCGTGCGCAACGCGCCCTGGAATTCCAGTTCGTACTCCTCAAAAAGATCCTTATTGGGAATCGTCCCGGCGCTGCCGACCAATCGCCCCAGTCTTCGATAAGCCGCTTCGTTGTGAGCGAGCAGCAGGAGCTTATGAGCGGTGTGAAACTCGACCAAACTCCGGCGATTCAAGCCGCGCTTGACTAGATTGCGCCAACGGTTGCGCGCAAACACGCGTTCGATGAAGTTCTCACGCAACAGCGGATCGTTGAGACGCCCTTCTTCTTCCACGGGCAAGGCGGGCCAGCGTTCGGTTAGCTCCGCGGCAAACATGCCACGCTCATTGCGTCGCACGGGCACCTTGTTTCGATACACGCGAATGCGCTCCAAACCGCAAGACGGTGAACTTTTTTTCAGGATGTAGCCGTCGAGATCCTGCTTCATCAGTTCGCCAACCTTGGCCTTCGCATACTTGGCCATCCGATCGGTGAAGTCCTCGCCCGTGGACGGCGCCACGAGCCGCATCCCCTCTCCATCGTTCTCGTCCACCAACCGGATAGTCGGCCGTGGAATGCCCATATCGATTTCTACCTCGGGACAAACCGAAACGTATTCGAACCAGCGCCCGAGCGTGTCGGTCACGTAACGATCGCGCGAGTGCCCCCCATCGAATCGGACCTCCTCGCCGAGCAAGCACGTGGACACCCCCATTCGCAGTGGCTGATCCTCATCGTGCCAATGACGCCAGTAGCCGAGATCGGATGGAGATGACGAGGCCATCAACGAACCTCCAACTTGGCTTGGTTTCGACCGGCCACGGCCGCACGCGCGATATTTTTGAGCATCACTGAGAAAACAACTTTGTGCAGTGGATAAATGAGATACCAGTAACCTAGACCTAAGAGCCCAACCGGATCGTAAAGCGCAGTCTGTTGAATCCTTGCTCCGCTGTCGGTCGGTTGTACTTCAAACTCGAGCCACGCTCGTCCGGGGAGTTTCATTTCAGCGTGCAAACGAAGCAGTCGGTTCGGCTCGTAAGTCTCAACCCTCCAGAAATCGAGGGCATCCCCGACGTGAAGTTGTTCAGGTTCTGGACGACCACGACGCACGCCGACGCCGCCAACAAGCAGGTCTAGAAAGCCGCGCACTTGCCAGAGCCAATCGTAGGCGTACCAACCCGTACTACCGCCGATACGCTGAATCGGGGCGAATGCTTCTTCTGGACTAAGACTTACTTCGAGAGAACGCGAGTCGATAAGTCGGTTATGAAATCGCACGCCAACCCAACTGCGTGCTTCTCCGCCGGACGAAAAGGCGTCGAACCAGCGACTCTCGGCGATCTCTTTCTCCTCGTTTCGCAGCGCCGCTCCAATAGCATCCGGCATACTGCGCGGCTTGACGGCGAACTTATCTAGAGCCGACTTGTCCTGAACCACGCTCGCGTGCCTGATCGATTCGATCAGTTTGCGCCCGACACGCGCGTAAAGCGGCGTCACAAGTCCGAGCCACAAGCTTGATAGCCGCGGGCTGAGAACCGGTACGCGAATCATCATTCGACGTAGCCCACGTTGACGACCGTATTCGCGCATCAATCCTCCATACGAAACGCGATCCGCGCCGCCAATCTCGAAGATCTCACTCTCATCAAGAGAGCAGTCCAATGCAGAGACGAGGTAGGCCAGCAGGTCGTCGATCGCAATCGGTTGCGCCTCAACATCCACCCACCGCGGCGTAATCATGATCGGCAGGCGCTCGACAAGGGCACGAATCATCTCGAAGGACAAGCTGCCGGAACCGAGAACAACCGAGGCTCTGAGCTCGAGCACGGGTACTCCAGATTCACGCAGTACCGCGCCAACCTCGTGTCGGCTTCGCAAGTGTGGCGATAAGCCATCTCCGTGCGCGAGCCCACCGAGGTAGATGATGCGGCGCACGCCAGCCTTGCTCGCGGCCGTGGCGAAATTTCGAGCTGCGATCCGATCGCTCTTCTCGAAATCACCATCCGACCCCATCGAGTGGATCAAATAATAAGCTGTATCGACACCAGCGAGTGCTGGCGCCAGTGTCTCGGGCTGCAGCACATCACCGGCTACGACTTCCGTAGTTGCTGATACGCGAGAACCCAGACCTTCCGTTGAACGAGTAAGGCAGCGAAGTCTCTCCCCGCGCTCCTCAAGCAAACGCCTCAATCTGCCACCGACATAGCCGGTTGCACCGGTGAGAAGGATTCTTGGTTTCATGATTTGGCGCTAAGCCTCTTAGCCTTTCGTTGCCACTTTTCGCGATAGCTCCAAACCCGCCAAGCCCGGTCTCGCCCGGCGAAATCCTGCGGCAGAACGGCTACTACTCTGCCCAAATTTTCGTACGAACACGCTAATCGGATGCAAAAAAAACGTGCGGGCTACGCTTGGAACAACAATCTCTACCCAAGGGGCTAAACGATGCCCAAAGTCTACTCCCTACGCCGAGAAAGACACAGGAGCAGCGGAGTTACAATCGCGTACTCAAGCGCCAATGCGCCGTAAGTCAACAGCGGTTCTTCCGCCACGGCAACCGCACCAAAGCGCGTGCCGCCTAGGTAAGCGAGCGGCCCACCAATGGCACCGAAGATGACGGCCAAGAGCGTCCGGCCCCGAAGCCAACCGAGCGAATGGTTCGGCAGTGTTGCGAAAAGAATCCAGAGCGCGGTAATAAAGGGCGGCGCGAAGGCCAGCGACCATTCGGTCTCGACTGTCGGGTAGTTCGTGGCGCCCAACAAATTGAGCCCGGTATCCGCCAGCATTCCGATCACTCCAACGCAGAGGATGTATCCCAACTCCCAGCGTCGTTCCGACGGGCGCGTAATCAGAAGCAAGTGCAACGCGACGATCACCAGAACAGCGATGGACCCTAGCCACAGGTGCCCTTCGCCCGCCGCCATTACGCAAGCGAACCAACCGACTTGAAACAGGATGAAGTTGGCGAGGTTTTTCAAGCGCTTGGCGCTCGCAAACTCCGCGGTGGAGGTGTGCCGGGGCGCTGAAGCAACATGTGCACGTTACCGATGTGACGCTCTGCGAAGCCACCTTCGCAATAGGCAAAGTAAAACTCCCACAGGCGCAGGAACTCATCCGAATAGCCCATCGCACGAGCCTCGGACCACTTCACGAACAGGTTCGCGCGCCAAGTGGCGAGCGTCTTGACGTAGTGCGCTCCGATGTCTTCCAAATCGACGATCCTCAAGTCGCCGGCCTTCGTCATTGCCGAGGACAGTGCCGTCACCGAAGGGATGCAAGAGCCCGGGAAGATGTGTCGTTGGATGAAATCGACGGAGCGACGAGCGCTCTCATAGTATTGGTCCGCGATCGTAATTGCTTGCAACGCCATGGTGCCCCCGGGCTTGAGCAGTTCACTGCAACGACGGAAGAACACCGGGTAGTACTGCGCTCCAACGGCTTCGATCATCTCTACCGAAACCAGCTTGTCGAATTGCCCTTCAAGCTTTCGATAGTCTTGCAGATGCAGCGTGATCCGATCTTCAAGTCCCGCTTCGCGAATGCGTTGGGCCGCGAAATCGTGCTGTTCTTTGGATATCGTCGTGGTCGTGACGCGGCAGCCGTACTCCCGCGCGGCATGGATCGCGAAAGCTCCCCACCCGGTACCGATCTCGAGCAAGTGATCGGTAGGACGCAAATCGAGCTTGTGGCACAAGTGGTCGATCTTTGCGATCGACGCATCGCGCATCGTCGACTCTTCGTTCTCGAAGATGCCGCAGGAGTACGTCATCGTGTCGTCGAGGAAGAGCGCGAAGAAGTCGTTGGAAACGTCGTAGTGCGCACTGATATTTTCGCGGCTGCCCTTCTCACTGTTGCGCCGCAACGCGTGATAGAGCGCGAACAGTGGACGCGACAGTCGAGCCAAGCCACGCTCCATTCCCTCCAGCACATCCTGGTTGCGAACGAAGATTCGCACCACGTCGGCTGGCTCCGGGCTGGACCACCAGCCCTTGGCGTAAGCCTCACCGGAGCCGATGCTCCCGCGATAGGCGATCGCTTTCCAGAAACGTACATCGTGGACCTGGATCACGGCGCTCAGAAGCGTCTCGTCGGCTCGTCCTAATTCGTGAACGCGACCACCCTCTGCGACCGTTAAGGTCCCCGAGGTGATACGCGCCATGCGGGAGAGCACGAGCCTTTGAGTGAGAGTTGTGCCCTCTGAACCTGAGGCTTGGGACGGTACAAGAGCTTCGCTGTGGCTTTCGGTTTTCATGAGAGGGGCGGTTCCTGAACGGGAAGGCGTTTCTTCGGGTGAGTGAAGAAGGGAGTTCGTTTGAGAAAGAGGCGTGCTGCTTGCCAGTAGATGGCGGCGTGCAGGCGAAGCGGTTGGAACGGATAGCGCGCGAGTGCCGCGGCTAGGCTCCAGCCGTTGATTGGTTTACGTTCGCAGGAAAGCCCAGCATGGAAGATGGCCTTGCCATCCTCGACGTTGGTCATCGAGACTTTGAAGTGCTCGCCCGGCAACGAAAACTTCCAGTCGTAGACTTGATCGATATCGTGAAAGGGCGAGACGTGGAAGTCTTTGTCGAAGCGGAAAGTGAGTTGATCCGCGCTCTTTTCGCCGTTTGCCTCGCGCTTGGAAGCATCGCTTGCGTCGAGAACGTAGGCACGTCGCTCATCCCAAGGTGTATTGGTGATCTCCGCCACGATGGCGTCCAATTCGCCGCGATCGTCGTGGCAGAAGTAGAAGCTGACTGGATTGAAGAGGTAGCCCAACGTGCGCAATTGCGTGAGCAAACCTACGTGCCCGGTGGGTCTCCGGCCAAGCTCCTCTTCGACGCGATCGAGCACCGCCTCGCGCAGTGGCTGTTCAGATGTCCCGAGGTAATCGGAACGGCGATAGGAAATGAGATTGCGTCGTTCCGCCGACCAGAACCAGCGGCCGCGAAACACTTGCGGCAGCTCTTCCAAATCCAAATACAGCATGTGGAGCGCATTCCTAAACGAATGCGGCCTCGGCGTGAGCCGATCATGCTGGACATGACCACGGTAGAGCGCGCTACGCATCAAACCGGCGCTTCCACGCGTAGGTTTTTGAGCGTAGCGAGCGCACTGTGCACACCATCCTCATGGAATCCGTAGCGCCAGTAAGCGCCACAGAAATGCACGCCATTGACTCCGTCAATTTCGCCATGGCGCTGTTGCGCTCGAACGGTTTCGTTCGAAAAGATCGGATGGTCGTAAACGAAACTCCGCAGAACCTTGCTCTCGTCGATTTCCGCCGTGCGGTTGAGCGTGACGAAGTAGGGCGTGTCGCTCGCCAAGTTCTGCAGGTTATTCATCCAGTAGGTCACCGTCGGGAGCCCTGCGTCTCGCTGGGCGACGTGGTAATTCCAGCTCGCCCAAGCACGACGGCGCGTGGGTAACAACCGATCGTCGGTATGTAGGACTGCCTCGTTGCGCTGGAATTCGAACGCTCCGAGTATCTCGCGCTCGAGCGCGCTCGCGTCGCTCAGCATGCGCAGGCTGGCATCCGCATGGGTGGCCAGGACCACGCGATCGTAGAAACTCTCGTCGCCTTGCTTGGTCCGTACGCGAACTCCACGTTCGGTACGTTCAACCTGAACGACCGGCGTGCGCAAATGAATGCGATCGCGAAAGGGCTCTACCAGTTTCCTCACGTACTCGCGCGAACCACCCTTCACAACCAACCACTGAGGGCGATCCTCGACGCGCAAAAAACCGTGGTTGTGGAAGAACTGCACCAGGAAACGCATAGGAAATGCACGCATGGTCTCGGCCGTGGAAGACCAGACTGCGGCCCCCATCGGGATCAGGTGCTTCTCAATGAAGAGCTTCGAGTAGCCCCCGCGTTCGAGGTACTCGCCCAGCGTGGTCTGATCGTCGGGACGCTCCAGCACTTCCGGAGCCTCGCGATAGAAGCGCATAATGTCTTTCACCATGCGCCAGAAGGACGGTCGCAAGAGATTCAATCGCTGTGCGAACAGTCCATTAAAGTTGGTACCGTTGTACTCCAGGCCGCTCGATTCGCAGCGCACGGAGAAGCTCATGTCGCTCGCTTGCCAAGCCACTCCGAGTTCCCGAAGCAGCGCGCAATAGTTCGGGTAAGTCGCCTCGTTGAACACGATAAAGCCCGTGTCGATCGCCAACGACCCCGTGTCGGTTTCCACGTCTACGGTGTTCGTATGCCCGCCGATCCAATCACCGGCTTCAAAGACGGTCACTTCATGCTCGCGATTCAGTTCGCGTGCAGCGACTAGCCCGGAGATACCGCTTCCAACGACACAGACCTTCATCTTCGCTTACCCTCTTCGATAATTCGTGCGGGCACCGGATTCAGTTTCCAGACCAATCCGAACACCGCAAAAACGCGTAAGACGTAATAGGTGAGATCGATCTCCCACCAGCGAAAACCCTGGCGTACTGAGCCTTGATACCGATGGTGATTGTTGTGCCAGCCTTC
>JBLINP010000215.1:0-8352 GCA_047639415.1 Planctomycetota bacterium
CGCACAAAGGTCCAGTTCTTCCGCTTCATCGGCGGTTATCTTACGGGCAGGCGCACAGCCCGTCTCCTCGCGTCGCCTCACTTGCCGAAAGTAGTCGGCTACGACTCTCGCTCCGTCGGCGGGAATCGATTGAATGCTCTGTTGAACGGCATTTGTGTCCATGCGCTTGCCTGTGGCCAAATCGATAACGTCGATTGAGCCACCGGAACGAGGAGCCTCGTTCCGGCCGAGAGCTCAATCCTACGTGCCGCCGTGCTTGCGAAGATAAGCCGCGATGAATTCGTCGATGTCGCCATCGAGCACCGCGACGATGTTGCCCACCGAATGATTGGTGCGGTGATCCTTCACCAACTGATTCGGGTGCATGAAGTAGGAGCGAATTTGACTGCCGCCGGCAATGTCTTCCTTCTCTCCGTAAACCGTCGCGTTCTCAGCATTTCGCTCGCTCTCCATGCGCGCCATGATTTTGGCTTTGAGCATTTTGAGCGCCTGTGCGCGATTCTTGTGCTGACTACGTTCGTTCTGACAACGCACGACTAGCCCTGTCGGAATGTGCGTCATACGCACAGCCGATTCGGTCTTATTGACGTGCTGACCGCCAGCGCCACCCGCTCGCATCGTGTCGACACGAATGTCGGCTTCGTTCAATTCGAAGTCCATGCCGTCGTCGATATCCGGCGTAACATCCACCGATGCAAAGGCCGTGTGGCGACGTGATTGACTGTCGAAAGGACTGATGCGAATCAGACGGTGCACGCCGGACTCAGCTTTTAGATAACCATAGGCGTAAGGACCTTTGAAGCGAAAAGTCGCCGTGCGAATGCCCGCTTCCGGTTCCGCCGCCAACTCCATCTGTTCGACTTTGAATCCGCGACGGTCCGCCCAACGCATGTACATGCGCATCAAGATGCCGGCCCAATCGCAGGCGTCGAGCCCGCCGGAACCTGCGTTCAATTGTAGGTAGGCATCGGTCGCGTCGTGCTTGCCGCCCAACATGACTTGAAACTCGAGCGCGTCGACGCCCTTGTCAATTTGACCGGCTAGCCGTTCAAGCTCTTCGACGACTTCTTCCTCACCCAGCTCTTCACCGAGCTCGATGTACTGCAAGACTTCCGCCAAGTCCTCTTCGACTTTGAGCACGGGCTCAACCGAGCTCGTGCAAATCTTCATCTCGGCGACAATCCCCTGAGCCTTCTCAGGATCGTTCCAAAACTCCGGCTGCTCCTGGAGCTTGGCGATCTCCTTCATACGTGCGGCGCGAGCAGGGTAGTCAAAGACCCTCCTTCAATTGGTCTAGACGCCGCTGTGCCGTTTGTGCTCGATCCTGATACTCAACTACGCTCATGATGCTCGGGATTGTAGTGCCGGATGAGCGCCCGTCGACAGGCAAGCCGAACAGTCCGTCCAAAAAAAACAGCGGGCCCTCCCCGTGAGGAAGACCCGCTTGATCGGACGGAACCAGCTTGGTGTTTGACCGTGGTGTAATTTGCGATGTGCTCGCTCCGTCCAGTTTTCAGAGCGAGCGCGAGAATCGCCCACTCCTGCAATCCACGTCATTGACGCGGGCAACTCCCCTGAAGATCGGAAGCGCGGGCGAGCGACCCCCAGTCAAACTGGGATCTCCGAACCGTTTATTTCTCTTTCCTGAGCCGATCGAGCACGCCCTCGCTCTGCACCAGCGCCTCGACCTCTGCCCGCGCCTTGGGAACATCGCCTGTGATCACCTCACAGCCGTCCTCGGTCACGACCACCACGTCTTCGATCCGGATTCCGATCCCCGTGGAGGCCTCATACAGCCCCGGCTCGACCGTGAAGGCCACGCCAGGCACGAGGGGCAGCGAGCTCGAACTCACGCCGTCGCGCGTCGGACCGGGATCGTGAACTTCCATCCCAATCCAGTGGCAGGTTCCGTGCTTGATCAAATCGCCGTAGCCCTTGGCCTTCAAAAGATCCGTCGCGACCTTGCTCACATCCCGCATGGTTACGCCCGGCTTTACCGCTGCAATGGCAGCAACTTGAGCCTCCAAAACTGCATCGTAAAGTTCGGCCGCTCGCTCGCTGAACTTCCCGTTCACCGGCCAGGTCCGCGTAATGTCCGTCGTGTAATGATCGACCTCACAGCCATAGTCGATTAGGACGACCTCGCCGTCCGCCATCCGCTTCTTATTGTCTGAGTAGTGCAGGATGCAAGAGTTGGCTCCGGAACCGACGATTGCGTAATAAGCCGGACCATCGGCACCTTCGTTCATGTGGACCCAGGACATGAGCCCTTGCAACTCCCACTCGCCTAGCCCCGGTCGTGTCGAACGAATCGCTTCTGACATGGAGAGCGCACCAGCGTAAGACGAACGTCGCATGGCTTCGATCTCTTCCTCGGTCTTCGCCCAACGAAGCTCAAGCAAGTCCTGAACGCAATCTTTGATTTCGACTCCGAGTAGTTCTTTCAACTTCACGCTCAACGTTGCGGCACGATTTATCCTTCCGTCGAGCTCGTCTGCGACGCGGGCTTTATCATGCTTCGCCGCATAATCCGACGTGCCCATCATGGCCAAAGTCGGATGAGACGAAGTCCACATGATGTCGCCCTCTGAAACTAGCTCTTTCAGCGTATCGACCATCCCTTCGGCCGGTCGCACATCGCCGAAACCTGTCAAGCTACGCACCCACTCGTCGCCCGCGTCCCACAACTCGCCTTCCCATGTTTCGGCGTACGCATCTTGGGCGGGCAAAAACAAAATCTCTTGACCAGTCTTAGCATTCATCAAGAGCGCAGCATTCGGACTCTCAACGCCCGTCAGATACCAAAACTGCTTGTCCTGCCTGAAGGCTTCCGCGTCGCGCTCTTTATCAAGACCACGGAAGAACGCCCAACCGTCGCCGAGTCGTTTGCGCAACTCGGCGCGACGACCGGAGTGAAACTCCTTGCCGAGTCCAGCGACCGGACTGCCGTCGCCGGGACGACTCAATGTTCCGCGTCCGGGAATCACGTCGCTGGCGTCGTTAAGTGAAACGCTAGCCAAAGGCGAAGACGAAAAGAGAAACAGACCAATGCAGAGAGACAAAGCCATAACGATTGTTTTCACGACGTGGATCGAAGGTACTCGTGAAGGCCGTGCAAAGCGTCGTTCCGACTGCCTTTCAGCCCCGAGTGTTACGCCAGTAAACTACCGTTTTTCCGCTCAAGAGCCCGGATTTAAAACCAGTTCCGAGACATGCGGTTGAGCGGCATTCGACTCGATTGCAGACGTCGAACTAAACCGCAACAAATCTTGTTCGTTTTCTTGATGAAGCGTCATGGAAGGCAAGTCCAGGACTCGTAGCTCCAACTCGTCCAAATGCCGTTTGGACAATTCATACACGGCCCCACCATCTCGAACGAAAGATAGATCGAGCACGATCCGGGGTTCCGACCCGTCACTTTCAGGATCTAGCGACCCCAAAACTCTGAACAGTTGATCGACGAACTCCGTCGGATTCAGCTTGCGTCGTTTTGCCCCTCGCAGCAACGGTAGTAAGCTCACCTCGGAAATCTCCGCCACATAACACTGAATTTGCGGGTAACTGATTTGACTGGAAAGCAAAACTCCGCCACGCGGCAACACGCTTTGCACGGTTTCAATTCGCAACGTGTTCGAAACTGGTCCCCGCGTGGTGGGAATGTACAGCGAGTTTCGGCAACCAATGATCAAGGCAGCCGCGACAGCAAGGGTTCGAAGCGGAACGTTTGCGCGCCGATACACGACGCTCATGATCAACGCCCAGAGGGGCATCGAACCGAGAGCATAAGCTCCATCTTCTACATACCCGAGCCAACTGAAGAAGATGACAGACGGCACTATGCCGATGAAAGCCGGCAACCAATAGTGAAACGGTTTGGGGCGAACCAGAAGGAAAGCTGAAACGCAAAGAATCAAAGCCAGCGGGTAAATCCATCCGGCTAGCAGTGTCCACAAAAAGGGTGCGCCATCTTGAACGTAATATTGGATGGCGGATAGCGGAGCAAAGAACGAAGGCGAGACGCGATCACTCAATTGAGTGGCGAGCCACATCCCTGAAAGTTGGGTAGCGACTAGAGCCGCGCCAACGATCACAGTCTTGGAACTCTTCAGGCCAAGGAATGCTCCCGGCTTGCCCAAGATGATTAGCGCGAATGCAGGTGCGAGCAAAACTCCCGACGTGTGCGACAGGTAGACGCCTAGATAGAGCATCGCGAAAAGCGCGACTAGGGGCAGGCTCCAGCGTTGTCGAAGGCGTGCGGCGCAGGCAAAAGCGAGCGCGCTAAACATAAAGTGTGTTCCGTGCAGCTCGACGATCGTGAGTTGGATCGAGACGGCTAAACACAGACGAACGAGGATAACGCTGAAAAGCGCAGCGAGCGGCGTCGCTCCCATCCAACGGACAAACACGTAGGTGGCCGATAAGCCGACCGCCCCGAAGAATGCTGACAGCCAGTTCATCCCGGTGATCGAAATGCAGTCAATGGCACCGAGAATCGTTCGGAACATCGGAACGAAGAGAGCGTGAACCCCGCCCTTGTTGTTCCCAAGCATCACCGACTCAATGAACCAAGGTCCATCGCCGTATGGGTCTGGCTTGAACGTCAGCACGTTCAGCAAGGTAAATCCGAGCAGCAGACCGAAAACGATTCTCCAATCGATGGAGTCGTCAATCCAACGTCGGCTATCACTCTCTTGAGAAGGTGCGCGCGTATCCACTAAGCCGACCTCTCTATGTCGGAACTACGATGCTCGACTCGAATGGAGTCATCCCAGTCGTGGTGCAAGAAACGAGAGAGAGATGGCTCGCATTCAAAATGAGATGCTTGAAGGGGAGGCTCCAGCGGTATCTGTCATTACGATTAGTCCCGCACCAGCGGTGAGACCACAGCAAAGTTGATGTAATTGCGAAAACGACCAATGTCATCGCAACGGTTGTCATCGGCCGCCCACTAGCGCGAAATGAAAGCCGATATCGCAATACTCAGGCTCTGATCCTTTTTCCGCCGCGAACCCCATGAAGAACGACGTCCCGCCCCTAATTGCCCGATTCGAGCGCCGCTACAAACGATTCTTTGCCGACGTCACCTTGGACGACGGTTCGACACTCACCGCTCATTGCCCAAACACAGGAAGCTTGACGGGCTGTAAAGTCGAGGGCGCGCGGGTGTTACTGAGGGATTCCAACAATCCCAAACGCAAGCTGCGCTATACCTGGCAAGCGATCGAAATCGATGGAACTTGGGTCAACGTCGACACGCTGCTGCCCAATCGCGTGGTGCGCGAAGCCATCGAACTGGGGCGTGTTCCAGCATTAGTTGGTTACGCGGATTTGCGCACCGAAGTGGCCTACGGCGATCGAAGTCGAATCGATGTCTTGCTTACCGATGCTGAAAAACCCGACTGCTATATCGAAGTCAAAAGCACCACGCTCGTCGACGGTGAACTCGCCATGTTCCCCGATGCCGTCACTGAACGGGGCCGCAAGCACTTGGGCGAGTTAGTCAAAATGGTGCAGGCCGGTCATCGCGCCGTTCAACTCTTCTTGGTTAGCCGCGGGGACGTCACAAGATTTCAACCGGCCGACCACATCGATCCGGCCTATGGCCAGGCGTTGCGAGAGGCTGCGATTGCGGGCGTTGAAGTACTAGCCTATACAGCGCTCGTCAATCTCGAAGAGACCACACTGGGAAATGCGATTCCGGTCGAGCTTTAAAAACCAAGTAAACCCGTCCCGCAACGAACCCCGTGACGTCAAACAAGAGCGGAACGCGCACGCGAACCCGCTCCTATTCGAAACTACCGACCGCCGAAGTGAACGGTATGCGCACCGCCGATAGAATCGGCAGAGATGATGTCGACATCGCCGTCGGAATCGAAGTCAGCTGCCGTGATGGATACGGTCAAGCCGTCCAGCGCGAGTGAACTCAAGGAAACCTGAGGGTCGTAACGGAAGTTGCCGGGTGCGTACTGAAGGAAGATGCGAACGGTATTCGTCAGCGAATCCACCGCTGCGACATCCACGAGACCGTCGCCGTTGAAATCGGCCCCTTCAATTGAGTTGGGCGCGAAGGCCACATCGGGAACCATCAGCGGCTCGCCGGTGTAAGCGAAACTTCCCGGGGCGGTTTGCTCGATGATCAGAATTGCGCCGGCACCGTGGTCGGCCGCCACCAAATCGAAATCACCGTCGCCGTCGATATCGATTGCTGAAACATCAATCATCTCGGTGACGGGCAGCAAATTCACGAGCGATACATCGGGTGCAAAGCCGAAGCTTCCGCCGTCTTGCAGGAAGATCGTGATCCCACTTTTATCCGGATCGAATTTGTTGCCCCGATTGGCCACGACCAAATCCGAGTCGCCGTCACCGTCGATATCGACCGCGAGAACGACATTGGGACGTTGAGTGAACTGTCCATTGCTCAAGTCGAAGGAAGGCAGCTTCGGGAACACGCCCGGCGCTCCTTGCAGGAAGACCGATAAGTTGCCTCCACCCGTATTCGCCGAAACGATGTCCGCGTCTCCATCGCTATCCAAGTCACCGATTGCGAGTGAGCGCGGACGGAAAGTGTTTGGGAAACCGCCGAGAACCGAAGTGGTCGGATCGAAAAGGAACACGCCTGACGAATCCTGAATGGCCAAGCCGATTTCGCTCCTACCCGTCAACACACCGGCTAGGTCGAGGTCGCCGTCTCCATCCAAATCGCCTGCAGCCAAAGCCGTAACACCATCGAAGTCTCCTGCACCAATTGCACCCTGTGCGCTCGGCACGAAAGTGCCCGGACTGGTTTGGAAGTACATCGAAACACTGTTGTCCTCGCGGTTGGCGAACGCCAAGTCCAAATCGCCATCGCCATCGAAGTCGCCGGGCTGAACGAACTGTGCCTGCTCGCTAATAGCCGGATTCGAAAGCAACACGGAGGTTGAGTTGAAGTCGCCGGGTCGAGCTTGATAGAAGAGGTCCAAGCGCATTTCGGAACCGCGAGCCGCTGCGATGTCGGTGCGTCCGTCCGCATTGAAATCGAGCGCCGCAATTCCGAACACACCGTCGGTATCGGAAGGCAAACCGAGCGATAGATCGGGCGCAACCGCGTAGCTACCGTCGGAAGCTTGCAGGAAGACCGCGAGCTTCGTGACCGCGCTGCTCGACACGATCAAATCGTAATCCGCGTCACCATCGACATCCGAAGCAATGACTCGAACGGGATCGACAATCGATACACCGTCGCCGATCAAATCAAAATCGGGCTGGAAAGTGCCATCAGCTGCTTGGCGGAAGAAACCGACCTTATCGATTCCCTCGTAAGCCACGACAACATCGCGGCGACCATTCCGATTGAGATCGACGAGCGCTACAGACGTAGCGCCGGAATTGCCGGGGCCAACGAGAACGCGATCGACGACCGTATCGAATCCGCCACCGAGCGGAGCTTGGTAATAGATCGCGACCGAACTGCTCGCAGCGATTGCTCGGTTTCCGATGGCGATATCGACCGAACCATTGCCATCGAGGTCGCCGAGTGCAACGGCGGCCGGACTGAAGAGAGCGTCGGTCAACTCGAAGTCGGCGGCACCGGCGAAACTCGCTCCCGAGCCAAGGAAGACGCTGGCCGAATCGGCTGCGGTATGAGCGGCTACCAAATCGATCAATCCGTCTCCATTGACGTCGCCTGCAACCAGTGAATCAACACCAGCGCTCGGAAGTTGGATCACACCGGGCCCGAACATTCCGTTCGAATCTTGCTCAAAGATAGAAATGCCACTGTCGCGATCGCCGATCGCCAAATCGACAAGGCCGTCGTTGTTGAAGTCCGCTGCCGCAATGGTTTGCGCGTGGGCGCCGACGCCGATTTGAGTGGATTGCCCCGCCGTGAATGCGCCCAACGGTTCTTGGACAGCAATCGAAAAACTGTCCTCTCCGCTGATGCAAGCCAAATCCATATCGCCGTCTCCATCGAGATCGAGCGCAGCGAAATCAGTTGTCGGCGATCCGCTTAGAGCCGCCGCTGTAACTGGCAAAACGTCGAGCGGCGAATCGATAGATTGCGGCAAAGCGAATTCCGCTCCGTCCACTCCGATATCGGTGTCTAACGCCAAGCCCCGCAGCATGACCTTCCCGCCACTCGTCACCTCGCTCGAATCCCAGATGAAGAGCCCTCGGCTCCCCACCGGAGTCGTCGCGAAAGCGCTCAAGCCTTCACTCAACCGCCAACGCAAGTTTGACGAGAGCGCCGGATCGAAAGGCGTGTCGACTGTGACGACCGAACCCGAAATGTCGAATCCCGAAATCTGGCGAACTTGCTCAATGCCGCCGGCTGTCGCAACGTCACCGAGAGTCGGAAGAGTGAGTAGC
>JBLINP010000216.1:0-8349 GCA_047639415.1 Planctomycetota bacterium
AACCGCGGCCTAACTCTGATCGAGAATGTCCTGTCGGGACAAAACCTCGGTGAGTGGCATTCTGGATTCCGAGCCTACACCCGCGAAGTTCTCGAAACCGTGCCCTTTGAACGCAACAGCGACAACTTCGTCTTTGATTCGCAGTTCTTGATTCAAAGCGTGCATCACGGCTTCAAGATCGGCGACTTGCCCGTGCCGGTGCGCTACTTCGACGAAGCCTCGAGCATCAATTTCACCAGTTCGTCGATCTACGCGCTCGACACGCTCAAAACCTTCGGGCAGTGGTACCTGCACCGAATGGGCATCCTGAAGAACAAGCTCTTCGAGAAGGTTTAGCCGACCCGCTCTGAAGAGTACTTGCAGAGGAGAACCCGTCTCCGCTGTCACGGCTTCGGCCCCCTAAATTCGAGTCGTCACGAAGATGGCTTCGTCTCGATGCGGACATCTTCACCGCGGACTTCCGCAGCGCGGACAGCGCCCACCTAATTCGGCCGCGGTCACGGGACCAGACGCGATCATTCCACCCTGCGCTTACGGCGTGATCTGGTTCGACACGGTTTTACCGATGTAGAAATCGTTCGCCGGGTAGGTCTGCGTTTGCGGATCGTAGTCGACGCGGAGCATCTGGAATCGAAGTTCGTGGCCGACCAATTCCGGCGCCGGTGAATTGATCATATAGGTCAAATTCTTTGTGCCCGACGCGTTCAGGATGCCCGTTCGCACTTGAATGGGGTTGTTAAGGGTAGAAGTGCCGTTGCGGCCCCGCGGGCCGAGATCTACGGAATAGCCCGGATCCGGATCCAATTGCCCAAATAGAATGTAGTAAGCAAAGGGCGCACCGTTCAGTTGGAGGGTGAAAGGCCTATCGAGCTTGAATTCGTTAGCTTCCGTCACGAGGTCATTGAACGAGATTCGATAAATCGTTCCGGACTCGTCGAAGGGCAGGTAGCCCTCATCACCCATATCGACGACGAAGAGATCTCCGCGATTATTGGTGGCGACGTCAATCGGATAGTCGAAGCCGTAGGCGAAAGCGTTGGTCTCCCCAGTCATGAGATCCGGCGTCAGTTCCGGATCGGCTCCATAGGTATCAGGACCAATTTTCGTGATGTTCAATCGAATCAGAGATCGGCCCAGAGGTGACTGAAGAGCGGGAGAAAAGGGACCATACAACGCTTGAAAGTGCTGATCGCGTTCAAGCGGAAATTGAATTAGTTCGGGATAGCTGTAACTCGCAGACCCTGTCGGACCCTGGTGGGGTTCGACAAAACCGATGGGGATGGCCTCACTGGGTTGGGGCATACCGGCTTCAAAGTCAGGAAAGCCGTAGTTTATGCCCGGCCTGATTCGATTGACTTCTTCGGGAAGCGACGTGCCGTTGTTGCGCGCGTTGTCGACTCCGAAGAGCTGGTTGTCGAGTCCAAACTGAGGCTCGTACGTGTTACGCAATCCCGTCGTACTGACCTTGAGATCGCTGCCATCGAGGTTGAAGGACAAAATCGAGGCGCTACAGGTGATCGGCGAGGCGCAAGGATCGACTCCAAAGGGGCCCAATGTGCTGTTGTCGTAGGAACCCTTACTGACGAATATTTTATTGCCCGCAGGGGACGCAAACGGCGCACCGATGGTGTGGGTATTCGTAGCGTCCGTAGTGACGATGACGTCGGCCTGAGAAAGAATTCCATCGCCATCAGAATCGTCGACTATGCCGTCGTTATCCCGGTCGGCGAACATGATCACTTCGTTGCGTAGGAAGGCTGGGCCCGAAGACGGATTGTCGACGCCGCGAGAAGCATACAAGCGACCGCCAAAGTACAGCAAACCAGTCCATTTGCCGCTGCCTATCAATGAGCCCGAGTCGTCGATGACCAGGATCGGAGTCGGATCAGCTTCTCCATCGGGAACGTCTAGTGCGCACGATTGCGGGGGGCCTCCATCGCAATTCGACTTGCGATCTTGGAGGTAATAGATACTCCCGCGCATGGCGACGTAGGCTCCATTGGTATCGTCGAAAGTGATCCCACGCGGAACATAGAACGGTTCAGCGATCGGAGTGAAGGTCGACTGATCTGCCCAGACGTCGACGCTGTATCGCGGGTCCACGGTGATCGAAGCTGCATCGGTAGCCGTCACTTTCGGCGTGACACAATCCTCCATGCGGTCGCTTATCGGTTCGGAGTCGGTTTCGGTGTCGAAAGCGAGCGCTGCGAGCGGAACGAGTAGTGGAAGGCTAAGTTCCAAGGCGGAACGAATGATCGAAAACATGAAGGCTGATAGGCAAGGTGGCGAGATGGGCAGACAGGCAAAAGCGAGAAATCGTCAAACTCGCTATTGCGGTCCAAGGTCTACTCTTAGTTAAGCCTGAAAATCGCAATCTGGCAAGTCGATTGAGCACTATGGGCTTCTAAGTAGGGAAAAGACTGCCATGATGGGCGCGTGGAGCGCCTAACGATTGCGGATGCCCGTCGGCTCGCTCTGGCGCGTGCAGGTCTTCTAAAACCCCGGTGGAGCGGTTTTCCGGCGGTAGGAGCAGGTTCGGGAGCCCGCGCGCGCGCGGCGGCCTTAGCTGTTATCGATCGGTTCGGTTATTTGCAATTGGACACGGTTTCGATCGCTGGGGCTCGCAGCCACGTGCTCGTCCTGCTCTCAAGGTTAGAGGGTTTCGATCGCAGTTTAGGGGAAAGTTTGCTCGCCCCCGGTGAGCCGTTATTCGAATATTGGGGGCACGAAGCGTGTTGGATTCCGCACGATTTGTATCCGGCATTTGCTTTTCGAAGAAGCGAGTTCAAGCAGCATCCGTGGTGGGGAGATGTGATTGGCGCGCATCCCAAAACGACGCGCGCGTTGGTGAAGCGCATTCGTGCGGAGGGCGGATTGCGGTCCATTGACCTCGAGGGAGCTGGCAGCCAAGGGTGGTGGGATTTGAAGCTCGCGAAGCGCGTGGCGACTGCGCTTTGGTCGAGTGGAGAGCTGTCGATCCGCGAACGCAATAGCTTCCAGCGCTGCTTCGATGTCACTGAGCGCGTGATCCCCAAGACTGTGCGTACCAAACGCCTTTCGAAATCCAACGCGTTCGAAGTACTGCTTCTAAAAGCGTTGGATGGACATGGTTTTGCGAGTGTGGCCACGCTGGCTTCAACTTGGCGTTTGCGTAATTGTCGTACGCAAATTCAGGCCGCGCTCCGTCGATTGGAGCACCGGAACGAAGTGCAAGCCTGCCAACTCCAGGTTCCTGGAAAGCGCGCGATTGATGGCTGGATCAGGCCGCGCGATTTAGAGTTGAGCGAGAGATTGAGAAAGGTCCGTCCGCGCGGTGATCGAGGCGTTTGTCTCTCTCCATTCGACCCGGTTCTTTGGGATCGAGATCGGGTTCGCCTGCTATTTGATTTTGACCAGGTGCTCGAAATCTACAAACCAGCGTCGATTCGAAAGTATGGCTACTTCTGTTTGCCGGTTTTGGCGGGAGAACGATTGATCGCGCGCTTTGATTTTAAAGCCGAACGAAAACAGGGACTTTTGAAAGTGCTCTCGGTTCGATTCGAAGATTCTGGCTCGCGAAAACCGACGCGGGCAATCGACGAGCAGGCCGCTCGATCGGCCCTCCAACGATTTGGAAAAGCGGTGGGTTTGGAGCCCGTCGGTTGGTGAGCGTCGAATCGGCCAACTTTGACGAATCCAGCATTTTGATGAGCGATCTGACGGGATAGTTTAGAGGCATGCCATCATTCTTGCGATCAGTCCGTAATATGCTGCGAATGAAAGAAAGTGTAGAAAGAGGGGCAGTCCGCGTCGCACGAATTGGAGTTCTCAATCGAGCTCTCGGAACGACGGTTTCAGTCGGTTTGCTTTGGTGTGGAGCGCTTGCCTGCTCACCAAGCGATTCCGATTCGGATAGTCCGAAGGAATCCGAGACTGCCCAAGAGGCGGATCCCCTGGCCGGACATGAATTCCCACCGCTCGAGGATTCTCCGGATGGGCGTTGGCGTAAAGCGCGCCAAATCGAAGGCGAAATCGACGCGCTGGAAGGCATTGGCTACGCATCGGGATACAAAGAAGCGCCAGTGGAGCGCGGCGTCACGATCAACACTGCCGAAGCTCACACGGGCTACAACTTCTACGTTTCGGGGCATGGTCCCGAAGCCGTCCTGATGGACATGGCTGGCGTTGAACTTCATCGTTGGCGAGCTTCCTTCGATGACGTCTTCCCCAACTTCAAACGAACCTTAGGGACTCGACTCCAGTATCGCGACTTTTGGCGACGCGCCTACCTCTATCCGAACGGCGACATACTGGCCATCTTTGAAGGTCACGCCCTGATCAAGCTCGATCGTAATTCAGAGGTGCTGTGGACATTCACGGGACTGGCTCACCACGATCTAGAGGTCACCGATGATGGACGTATCTACCTCTTAACCCGCAAGGGCAAAGTGATTCCGCGCATCAACCCTGATAAGGCCATCCTCGAAGATTTCGTGGTGGTTCTGGATAGTTCGGGCAAACGCTTGGAAAAGATTTCGATCTACGAAAGCTTTGAGAATTCGAAGTTCGAAGGCTTGCTCAAAACCGTCGAGTCACGCGGCGATTTATTCCATACGAATACGATCGAGGTGCTGGATGGATCGCTCGCCGATCGCAATCCTGCGTTCGCTCGCGGCAACGTGCTCGTCAGCATTTTACGGATGAGCACCGTGGTCATCCTAGACATGAACACCAAGAAGGTCGTGTGGGCGTTGTCGGAAGGTTGGAAGGAACAGCACCAACCGACGATGCTTGAGAATGGCGAGATGATGGTGTTCGATAATCTGGGTGGTGACGAACGCAACGGGCGAACGCGAGTGATTCAATTCGATCCCATCGACTATCGCGAAACCTGGAGCTACGAAGGGGATGCCGACAATTACTTTCAGTCCGACCGATGCGGCTCGTGCCAACGCTTGCCGGGTGGCAACACTCTGATCACGGAATCGGATAACGGGCGGGCCTTTGAGGTCACGCCGGATAAACGCATCGTGTGGGAATTTCTCAATCCGAGTCTTGCGGGAGACGATGAGAGTTTGATTGCGACCTTGTTCGAGGTCGTTCGGCTCTCGCCGGATTTTCCCGTCGAGTGGGCGGATGGTGTGGTTGCAGCCTCGAACTCAAAGAGTGAATCTACAAAGCAATAAGTAATGATCGCCAGTTTTACTAAGCAACGAATCCTCACTCTTTTCGGAATCGTCGGGCTAGCACTCGCCGCCGCAACGGGATGCAGTCAGGCTGCGTCCGGAGATGTGCCTCCGAATCTCCTGATCGTGACGCTCGACACGACGCGTGCGGATTTCCTGTCCTGTTACAACCAGACTAAAGGCAGCACACCGTATCTCGACTTGCTCGCCACCGAAGGCGTTCGTTTTGCCTACGCGAATTCGGCATCGGCGGTGACTCCGGTTTCGCACGCCACGATCCTGACAGGCAGGTATCCGCACACGCACGGATTGCGCGTGATTTCGGCCGAAGGTGCTGCGCGATTGAAAAATTCAGAGTGGTTTATCGCAGACACGCTCAAGCAATCTGGCTACTCAACCGCCGCAGTTCACAGCGCTTTTCCTGTGTCAGGCGCCTTTGGATTCGATCGTTCTTTCGATGAGTTTCACAGCTTCGATGGCGATATGGAACTCGGCAAGCGTGAGGGCGGAACCGTCTGGGATCAGGAGACTTTGCAACGACGATCTGACGATACGACCAACTTGGCGATTGAAGTCAGTGATCGGCTCGCCGAGCCCTTCTTTATGTGGCTGCACTATTGGGATCCGCACGATGACAAACTCGAGCCGCCCAATGCGTTCATGATTCAACGGCATGTTCCCAAGAACAAAAAGATGCGCGGAGCGGACCAGCTTTATGCGACGGAGCTGAGCTTTCTAGATCGCGAATTCGGGAGGTTCTTGACGCACCTACGCGCGACGGAGCGATACGAGAACACCATCATCGTCGTCACTGCGGATCATGGCGAGGGATTGACGGATGGTATGAAGTTGCACGGTTGGGGTGGCCACCGCACCCTGAATCGCGAGCAACTTCACGTGCCATTAATCATGCGTTTCCCGAGCAAGGTCGAAGCGCGGACTAATGTCGTCGTCAAAGAATTGGTACGCACGGCGGATATTGTTCCGACACTGCTCGATTATTTGCAGCTGCCCGCTCCCGTCGTCCTGGACGGAGGTAGTTTGCGCGGATTGATCGAAGGGAAGGAAGAAGAACCGCGCATCGCCTTCTCCGATCAAATCAATGGTTACGATCGCAACGCTCACATGGTCGGCAAGCGGCCTCAGTCTGCATTCTTGTATGCGGTCAACGATGGTAATTGGAAGTTGATCTACCGTCCGCACGCGCCCGAGTTGAGCGAACTGTACAGAGTCCGGACCGATCGCAAAGAGCAGGAGAATTTGTACGGGAAGCGTGCGGACATGGAAATCGAGATGCTGACTCTGCTCGCCCGAGAAGCGATGTGGGTGACTGCTCCGTTCCTGGCCGATGGCGGCGAACAAATCGATGCTTCAGACGCTTTGGGCGCTCTCGGATATTCCGAGTCGGTACTTTCCGACGCTGCTTGGGCTTGGACCTGCCCGGTTCATCGCAGCCTTTATTTTGAGAACCAGGATCGCTGCACTGAGTGTGATGAACTTCCGATTCCGATACCCGCACGCTAGGAACTCGAGCTTCGCGTTCGCACTTTTTTTGTGCGCGTGCGGTGACGGGCAAACCCCGACTAGTTCACAAGCCAACCAAGCTTCCGATCGCCCCAATATTTTGTGGGTGGTTTGGGACACGGTTCGAGCCGACCACCTGAGTTTGTACGGCTACGAACGCGAGACGACTCCGCAGTTGGACAGCTGGGCAAAGGAAGCGATGGTATTCGAAAACTGCCTTTCGACTGCGCCGATCACTGTGTCGTCGCATGCGGCTATGTTCACGGGGCTGATGCCGACGGAGACCGGCGCGAGCAATGCCCATCAATGGTTGAACGACGGCTTTGAAACGATGGCCGAGCAGATGTCAGGCGCCGGGTATCGCACCTTCGCTTGGGCGGCCAATCCGCACATATCGAAGGAAGAGAACTTCACTCAGGGGTTCGAGACGATTGAACACCCGTGGGATTCGGCAGTGCGGAAAGAAGCGCGCGCGATCGTTTCCGAGAAGGTCACGGGGGACCGTTCGAATGAGCTAGGCAAGCGTTTGCGCAAAGAGGATGTGGATGGTTGGACGCTCAAGGCGGCCGGCGAGTTGGCGGAGCCCGCGCTGAACAAGTGGTTGGCCGCTGGCGATCAAACCAGACCCTTCTTCGCCTTCGTCAATTACATGGAAGCGCATCGGCCGCTGATTCCACCGCGCAAGTTGCGCGAAAAGTTCATGAGTCCCAAAGACGTGGACCGTTCCTATCAGGTCGACGTCTCTTGGATTCCGATGTGGGCCTTCAATTTCGGACTGAGCGAGATTTCGGAGCGCGACCTCGAAGCGATAGAAGCCGTCTATGACGCATCGATTCTCGAACTGGATGGATTGTTCGCGAGCCTGCTTGCATCGCTAGATGAAGCCGGTGAACTGGAAAACACGATCGTCGTTTTGACATCCGATCACGGCGAGCACTTGGGCGATCACCACATGCTCGATCACCAGTTTTCGGTATTCGACTCACTGCTCGAAGTGCCGTTGATCGTTCATTTTCCGGCAAAATTCAAAGCAGGTCGAGATGCTCGTCCCGTTGTCAACTACGACCTTCATCCGACCCTACTCGAATTGGCGGGGCTTCAAACCCCAGTCGACTCGGAGTGGGGGCCGCGCAGCTTGTTGCGTCCGGCAGATCAGCGACTTCGCTTGGCCGAATTCAATGCGCCCTTCACGAAACCATTTCGAGCGTTGCGCAAATCCTATCCCGATTGGGATCAGGCAGAGTGGGAACAGAGCCTGCGAGCGCTGTCCAACGAGCAATTCAAGTTGATTCAAGGTTCGGCAGGTCGGCGCGAACTCTTTGTCGTGGGGGACGAAAGCCGCGATTTGATCACGGAAGAAACGGAAGCGCTCGATTCGCTTGAGCGCGCTCTCGATGTTTGGGTCAATCGACTCAAGCCCGCGAAGCAAGACACGATTCCCGAAACCACCGATGCGCACCGCGAGATGCTCGATGGGCTCGGCTACTCGGGCGAAGACGAGCAGTAGAAACGGTGTGAAGCTCGCAGGTCGGATACGGAGTCAGGCACTAATCCGCCACCGAACGGCAGGTACGGAGTCAGGCAATCTGCCGCCACCCAACGGCGGAACTGTGCCAGGGCAAAATCTGCTGCTCCAATGCAAAGGGGGCGGGCCAATTGG
>JBLINP010000217.1:0-8347 GCA_047639415.1 Planctomycetota bacterium
TGCAGCGTTGTATCGATCACTTCGAAGTGATGGAGACTTTGACGACGCGCGAGTACCTCGCCTTTCGCGACAAGTTGACCGGCGCGAGCGGGTTCCAAAGTGCGCAGATGCGTCAGATGGAAATTCTGTTGGGTCTGAAAGATGGTGAGCGCATTTCACTCGGCGCGGGAGAGAGTTACTTACAGGCTTTGCGTGAGGCGGACGGTTCCGCTTCGGATGCATTGCAACGCGTGCAAAAACAGATCGAGGATCAGCCTTCGATTAAAGAAGTGATTGACGAGTGGCTGTATCGAACGCCTATCGATGGTTGCGGGCCGGATGATGTGGACGACGAAGCGGCCGTGGCGCGATTTATCGAGGAGTACGCGGCGGCGCATGCGAAGGAAGTCGATCACGCCTGTGCCATATCGCTGGCTCGTACTGCTGTCGAGTTCGACAATGACCTGGTTAAAGAGCGCTACGAATCGGAGAAGCAAGCCCTCTTGGATTGGTTGGCTCCAAGTGATGAGGAAGGCGGAGCAATCCGTCGTCGCACGCGCGCAGCGATTCTCTTCATCATCAGTTACAGAGAGTTGCCGCTCTTGTCATGGCCACGTGAATTGCTCGACAGCATTATCGAGATGGAGCAGCACTTCACGATCTTCCGTCAACGTCACGCCCGCATGGTTGAGCGTATCATTGGTCGCCGAACGGGAACCGGCGGCAGTGCGGGTGTCGACTACCTCGACCAAACTGCGCTTACGTATCGCATCTTCAAAGACCTTTGGACCGTGCGAACTTTCCAGTTGCGCGAAGAGGCGATTCCGAAACTCCATAAGGAGGAGTTCTACGATTTTCGCGCTCAATAGGGCTCTAATTGCCGGTTTCGCGGGTTTGGCAGCTTCTTGCTCGATGACGCTGGCGGCTACGAAGCCTCTTCCGGCAATGACGATGACCCACGAGCAGATCGCGTTCGTGGAGGCGGTCTCAATTCCGCAAGGAACAATCTTTGAGACTCCCGAAGTGCTTGCCGAAGCGGAGTTCATCGAGGCCTTGGTCTCGTGGAATGTTTCGGTTCCCGAAGCAGCCGGTTTGGTTGTCGAACTATCCGTGCGCAGAGCTGAAGGCTCCAGTTGGTCTCCATGGTTGCTCGTTGGTGATTGGGGCCAAGTCGACCGAAGCGTTAGTCGCACGACAGCATTTGATGGCGGGCGCATCGACATCGATTTTTTCACGGGCGACATCAACTTCAACGCAATTCGTCTGCGCTTCACATCCGAAGGCCAAGGCGACCTGCTCGTGCATCGTTATGATTTGTGTCTGACTGGTGCCAACGAGCTAGAATATGTTGCGATTATTCCGGGGTCAGCTGCAACCTCGTTAGACGTTCCCAAACGAAGTCAGCAAATCAGTGATCGCGAATTGGCCGCTCGAATTTGCAGCCCCACTTCTGTCGCGATGGTGATGGCTTACCGCGGAGTTTCGAGGCCAACCGTTGAGGTGGCGAAGCGACTCTTCGACGAGCCGCACGACATCTACGGCAATTGGACTCGCGCGATCCAAGGTGCGTTCAGCTTCGGCGTACCCGGCTACTTGCGTCGCTTCTCCAGCTTGGAATCGGCCGAAGCCGTCGTTGCCAGCGGCCAGCCCCTGATCGTAAGTATTCGCGTTCCAGACTCCGGCTTGACGGGCGCACCCTACGTTGCAACGACCGGCCACTTGGTCGTGATCGTCGGCTTCGACGACGATGGTGATGTGATCGTCAACGATCCCGCCGCCCCCGATCCCGACAGCGTCCGCCTGACCTACAAACGCGACGAAATCGATCGCGCTTGGCTGGGCAAAGGCGGCGTGGCGTACATGTTGCTTCAGCCGTAGGACGCGTTTCGGTCTTGATTGCTCCCGATAATCACGGAAATCGGAAAGAGCGCGTAACGAAGTGCCGGGCGCTGTGATTTCACCAATGTGAGCGCTTCAGAAGTGCTCTAGATCCGAGGCGAAAGCCTCGTCGTTTCGAAATCCTCCTCCTCACATCATCCACGTCTGAGCCTTCGACGCGCTCATCACCAAGCAATTCGAATCCGATGAAGTTCTCACTGAAAACAGTTTCCCTTGTTGGTCTTCTCGCAACCTTGCTCTCGAGCGCTCCCACCGCGCAGAGCGGATTTAAGCCGGGCGACCTCTATTTGGCACAGCCGGCTTACTACGGGATTTCCTCAGGCGACGGTGCAATTTTACGCATTGATCCGGTCACCGGAACGACGTCGGTATTTCTCGACATGCCTTGGGGCGCTAACGACCAGGACTCGATTGCTTACGATTCCTACCGCGACCGTCTAATCGTTCGTGGAGGTTTGACCCTTTTCGGCAACGCCGAAAACTACCTGATTGATTCGTTGGGTAACGCAACCAGCCTGGGGCTGAGTAGCACTCCCGGACCGACTGTTGGCGCGTTTGCCCCGAGCTCAATCGGCAACATCTACTTCACCGCGTACACGAACAATTCCTCGCTCTACTACTACGACACGAACGACGTTCAGAAGATCTTGATGGATTCGACAGGCGTGACTCCCTGGCTAGTCCCTGTGTCTTCCGGATCGCTTTATCACCTTCTGTATCACGAACCGACGAACTCGTTGATCCTCACCTATGCAGCAGGTGCGGCCGTAAGCTGTGCGGGCGGGACTTCTCAAGCGATCAACATTCGTCGAGCGGATCTCTCACTCGACGGTACGCGTGTCCTCAACGTCGAATGCTTTCAATACGAATTGAATCCAGGCAGTTTTAGCGGCGTTCCGGTCGGGTTGAGCCCGGGACCTGGTGATGACGTGATCATGACCATTGATAACAATAGCAATGCGGCGTTGCCTCGAATGGTTCGCATCGATCCGGCTGCATTAACCGCGACGCCTTTCGCCACGAACTCGAATCCATTTGCCGCGGCAACGAATGCCGGTTGTTATAGCCACGTACTCGGTAAAGCGGTCATTCTCGATACGTTTGAAGATGTGTTGCGCACCTTCTCGGCGGGATCTGTAAGCGCCGGCGGCGTACTTGCCAGTGGGGTTTCTCATCCGGGTGGGTCTGGAGAAATAGCGAGCCTGATCGAAATTGGTGCGGTCGGTTCGAACCAGACGATGACGGCGAACAACGAAGGTATTTCGGTATCGACGGGCGGCACGCAAGACTGGTCGATGGACTTTGGCTCTGCGCATGCGAACGAAACCTACTTGGTTTTGGGCTCGGCAACTGGGTGGAACCCTGGAACAGTCGTGGGCGATGTGAACATTCCTCTCTTTACAGATGCTTACTCGATCAGAGTGATCCAGCTTGCCAACTCACCGGTCTTTCCGATGAGCTTTGGCACTCTTGATGGACAAGGGCAAGCTTCGTCTGCAATGGCCTTAGGTCCGGGGCTGCCACCGGAGTTAGTCGGAATCACTCTTTATCACGCGACCGTCTCGTTCTCGTCGATGGGCGAATTGAACGCGACGACGAACGCCGTCACGATGACTTTCCTGTAGCAGTGCGTGGGACAAGCCATTCGCTCGATGAGCAGCGAATTTTCACCACGGACGGCTAGACGTTCGCGATTCGGAGCAAAGCTCACGGAAGCTGTGGGCTTTGCTGGTGGATTGGGACTGGTGCAAGTTCAATCTTGCAGAGATAATTGCATTAGTCTCTAGGAATGAAACGAACGTTTAGCTGACATGAATTCGTCCGATCCAGAAAGAAGTCTCGAAGGTCAAGCCATCGACTTGTTCGCCAAGTTTCTGGAGCACGAAAGTGGCGACCAGGCTGATGGCGACAAGCAGAACTTCGATAAGTTCTGCAAAGAGCATCCGCGGTTTGAAGTGGAGTTGCGGCGCTTGCAAGCGAATCTTGCGGAGCTCGATGGTTTTCTTGTTCCGCAAACTGGAGGTGTAACGAAAGGGGAAGCCAGCCTCAGCGCGAAGCAGAACTCCATGTTGGACGGTTTGTCTGGGACTGGCAAATCAGCTGATCGCTATTCGATTGAAGGCGAAGTCGGACATGGAGGCATGGGCGTCGTCATGCGCACTTGGGATGCGCAACTTCAGAGATCGATTGCGATGAAGTTGCTGCGGAATAGCGAAGGAGCTGGCTCCGGGACAAGCAAACTTGATCCAAGAAGGGTTCGACGCTTTCTCGAGGAAGGTCAAATCACGGGACAACTCGATCATCCGGGAGTCGTGCCCGTGCACGAACTCGGTTTGGATAAAGAGGGCCGTTTGTTTTTTACCATGCGGCTCGTACGTGGGCGGGACTTGCGAGCGATCATCGATCTCTCTCGCAAAGAGCAAGATGGTTGGAATCTAGCCCGCGCGCTTTCTGCACTTCAGCGCGTTTGCGAGACCATGGCGTTTGCTCACGAGCATGGCGTGATTCATCGCGATCTAAAGCCAGCCAACATCATGGTGGGGAGTCATGGCGAGACGTACGTCATGGACTGGGGCTTGGCTAAGGTTTTGGACCGAAGCAAACTGCATGGGCATTCGAGTGAAGACGTGGCCTTTGGCAAGTCGGACTCGGCAGAGCTCGGCGAGTTTGAGGCCGATGCGCTGTTGACTCACGATGGCACAGTTGTCGGAACGCCTTCGTACATGCCGCCGGAGCAAGGGCGCGGAGATCTCAAGCAAATTGGTCCACAATCTGACGTGTATTCGGTCGGGGCCATGCTCTATCACCTGCTTCAGGGTGAGCCGCCCTTCTATGATTCGAAAAAGGGCTCCTCTGGCTCGCGCATTCTTGAGCAACTGCTGGTTGGCCCTCCCAAGCCTCTAGATTTCAACGCGAACGTAATTCCAGTTGAACTCGCGGCCATTTGCGAACGAGCAATGTCGCGTGCTCCGTCAGATCGTTACGCCGATATGGGCGAAATGGGGAAGGACTTGCGTGCTTACTTAGAAGGTCGCGTGGTGCAGGCGTACCGCACGGGAGCGATTGCAGAGTTTCGAACTTGGACGAAGCGAAACCGCGGAATGGCGGCTTCGATCGCGGCGGGAATTGTGATCGCAATCGGCGGATTGACGAGTACGGCAGTTGTACAGTCTCGTGCAAATGACGTGCTTGAATCGAAGAACACGGAACTTTCGATTGCTAGGGCCGATGCTGTCTCTGAGGCGAAACGAGCTAAAGAAAACGAGGAGCGGGCGCTCGTCAGCGAACGGCTCGCGAATGAAGGGCGTGTCAAGGTGATGCGCCTTGCCGATTTAGAGCAGTTGGAAGAATTGCGCAACTCGGAGAAAGCCTTGTATCCAGCTCGTCCAAGTCAAGTTGTGGCGCTGCAAGCTTGGTTGGAGAAGGCCAACACGTTGGCGGAGAGGTTGCCGCTTCACCTAAGTGATCTGGAGAGCCTGCGGGGACAAGCGCTGATGACGAATGATGAGCAGAGTACGGGTGATGAGACGATGGCTCTGCGCTTTGAGTCGAACGAACAACAGTGGCATTACAATCAACTTGAGAAGCTAACCGCGGAAGCGGCGGAAGTGTTTTCACCCGACTCTGGCCTTCGTGATCGAGTACAAAAACGCTTCGATTTTGCGAGCAGTGTTGAGGAGCTTACGCTTACGAGTGCCGAGGCGATTGAGTGTTGGAATGAGGCCATCCGCTCGATTTCGAATGCAGACGAAAGCCCGCGCTATCGCGGATTGGTCATCGAACCACTGATTGGTTTGCTTCCAATCGGGCAAAGCGAGCACTCGGGACTCTGGGAGTTCCTGCTCGTTGAGACGGGAGCAGAGCCCGAGCTTCAGATAGATGGCTCCTTCGCGCTTTCCGAAAGTACGGGCGTAGTCTTGGTGCTCGTGCCCGGCGGGACGTTCACGATGGGGGCGCGTCGGCCTAGTGCGCAATTTCCGATTGGAGCACCATTTGTCGACCCCTTCAGCGATATCAGCGAGAGTCCGCTCAACACGATCGAGCTCGATCCCTTCTACATCTCAAAATACGAGCTGACCCAAGGGCAGTGGAATCGCCTGGCAGGATTCAATCCAAGCGTATGCAAAGCGGGAAGTTCAGGCGAGTTCATCGAGGGCTACACCTGGCTCAACCCCGTCGACAATCTCACCCATATCGAAGCGCGAGAAGTGCTCGGCCAATTCGGAATGACTTTGCCGAGTGAAGCTCAATGGGAGTATTCGGCGCGCGCCGATACCAGTTCCGTTTTTTGGACTGGTAATGACTCGGCGTCAATGAACGGCGCTAGCAATTGCGCAGACAATACGTGGGGCACCGCTCCGAGGAGGACGGGCACGGGGGCTTACGAATCGTGGACTGATGGTTGGATTGGGAGTGCTCCGGTAGGGTCTTACTATCCGAATCCCTTCGGTCTCCATGACACAGCTGGCAATTTGTGGGAGTGGTGTTTGGATATGACCCATTCGTACAAATCCGACCTAATCCCCGGGACCGGGCAGAGCGTCTCTGGAAACGATAAGTATCGAGTCGTTCGCGGTGGTTCATTCAACGAAGTGGCCGAGAATCTTCGTAGTGCCCTTCGCGAACAATTGGGCGTTGATGCTCGCAGCTTGGATGTGGGCGTGCGGCCGATCGTTCTTATCAAGTAAACCGGGCGGGATAATTCTTTATCTTGAGAGGTGCGCTGCAGCGATATGCTCAAGGACTCGTCTATCGCGAATTCAATTCGCGAGTAACTTTGCGCCGAGTTCGCGCACAACCTGCAGAAGCAAATCGACGTCTGATTCACGAGTTCGCCAATTGACGATTGCGGGGCGCATGGCGGTGACTCCTCCATAGCGAGTCATGCCGGCGAAGACGCGTCCGTCTTCAAGCAGCGCCTCGCCGAGCGCTGAATTGATCTGGTCCATTTCGTCTGCGGACCGATTCTCGTCGAAGAGTCGGAAGCAGACGATGTTGAGTTGAGCGGGCGCGAGCAATTCGAGTTCTGGCGCCGCTTCGACGCCTTGGGCAAGACGGCGAGTGAGCGCGAGGTGCTTTTCGATCATGACGCGGATGCCTTCGCGGCCGTAAGCCTTCAAAGTGCTCCAAATTGCGAATGCACGTGCGCGGCGGGAACTCTCGGGCGAGAAGTTGGACATCATCGGATGGGGATCATCCGGCGCGGGCAGATAATCTGCGAAGAGCGTGAAGTTCTTGGCCAACATTTCTTTGTCGCGCACAAACGAAATGCCGCAATCGTAGGGCACGTTCATCCACTTGTGCGCGTCGACGGTTAAAGAGTGCGCGCGTTCACAACCGGCAGCAAGTGGCGCGGATTCAGGCGTCGTGCGAGCGAACAATCCGAAAGCGCCATCGACGTGTAACCACGAGTTGTAGCGCTCGGCCAAGTCGGCCATCGCATCGATCGGATCAAAGTCGCCCGCGTTTACATCACCCGCATTCCCGACCAAGATCGCGGGCTTTCCGTTCCGTTCGCTCAACGCGTTTTCGAGAGCTTCTAAGTCAAGCCGTCCAACGGCGTCGCGCGTAAATCTGCGCGCTGCATTGCGACCAAAGCCCAACATCGCCAGGGGCTTCGTTGCAGCAGCATGTAGATAACCGCTCGAATAGACCGGTATTTGCTCCATGCCCGCCAAGCCCTCATTGGCAATGTCGTGCCCCATGCGTTCGCCGCACCACTGACGACCTGCTGCAAGTCCGCAAAAGTTCGCCATGGTCGCGCCAGTCGTAAGCACGCCGCCCATGCCTTCGGGGAGTTCGAAAAGATCGCGAAGCCAATCGATCACGATCAGTTCGAGTTGCACGCCGAGCGGAGAAGAAACCCAAGTGCCCGCGCATTGGTCCAAAGCCACGGCCAAACTATCAGCGCCCAATGAAGCTGGGGTTTGTCCGCCAATGACGTAGTGGAAGAAGCGCGGTCCAGCGCTCGTCACCGTTGCGTCCAATCCACGGTCGACCAAGTCGCGCAGCGCGTTGACCGCACCGACGCCTTGCTCGGGAAGCGATCCGTGAAACTCTTCAGCCGCCGCTTCGGCATTGGGCTTACGCACCAAACGCTCGTCGATACTCGCGAGATAGGCGGCGGACTCCGCACGAACGAGTTCAAGGACTTCGGGAATTTCACGACGTTCTGGGTAGTTGGAGGGCATAGGCGGATTCTAGCGATGAGCGTCAGACTTGTGGATGACGGTTCAGGAGAGGGAATCAACCGTCCTCGCGCGTAGCGGACTTAAATCGGGTGTGTTCGGATTGAGTAGAATTCTAGGAAGTCATTCCAGCTCGAGTCGTACCGACTGTTCAGTGCGAATTGGAATGCGCAAGAGGGCCCTCTGATGAAATCCCGAACTAGATTCGTGCCGGTTGCCATCGCGTTGATGCTCGCCGTATTCGTGGTCTTTTGGTTCGGCGATCTAACAGCCCCTGCAGC
>JBLINP010000218.1:0-8332 GCA_047639415.1 Planctomycetota bacterium
GATCGAATCTGAGAATCCGCCCACACCTTAATAATTAAAGCTTCCTGCTTCCCCCCTAGTCCAGCTCACGAATCCCTCCGAGACGATGGCCACACGCGCACCCCGACCTAAGAAAAAGACCGCCAATCAATCACGTGCCAAGCAACGCTACGTGTATTGGTTTGGAGACGGAATCGCCGACGGCAGCAAGGAGATGAAGAATCTCCTGGGCGGCAAGGGCGCCAATCTCGCTGAGATGTGCAATTTGGGAGTGCCGGTTCCGCCGGGCTTCACGATCTCGACCGACGTTTGCACGGAGTTTAACGAAAACAATCGCACATACCCGAAGGGTTTGCAGCAGGAGATCGAGCGCTCGCTCAAGCGCCTCGAGAAGTCGCTCGGTAAGAAATTTGGCGATTCAACCAATCCATTGCTCTTGTCGGTTCGATCCGGTGCACGCGTTTCGATGCCGGGCATGATGGACACCGTCCTCAACCTGGGGCTCAACGACGAAACGGTCGTCGCGCTCGCGGAACGGTCAGGCAACGAGCGCTTTGCTTGGGACGCCTATCGCCGCTTCGTACAGATGTACGGCGACGTCGTGATGGAAGTCAAACGGCTCAAGGGCGAGCACTTTGATCCCTTCACGATCGCACTCGAGAAGCTGAAGAAAAAGCGCAAGGCGGAACTCGATACAGAGCTATCCGCCGAAGACCTCAAAGGTCTGGTTAAGTCCTACAAGCAGATCGTGCGCGAGCGTACCGGAGAAGAGTTTCCCGTCGACCCGATGAAACAATTGTGGGGTGCCATCAACGCCGTTTTCCTGTCTTGGGAAAACGAGCGCGCCATCTCATATCGCGTGATGCACAACATCCCCTCGACCTGGGGAACCGCGGTCAGCGTCATGGCCATGGTGTTCGGAAACATGGGACCGGATTCGGGCACGGGCGTCGCCTTCACGCGCGACCCCGCTTCCGGCCAGAAGCGCTTCTACGGCGAGTACTTGATGAATGCGCAGGGTGAGGATGTCGTCGCCGGCATTCGAACGCCGCTCTCGATTGAGTCCTTGGCAGCGTCATCTCCTGCGGCCTACAAAGAACTGTTCAAGCTGCAGCAGAAGCTCGAGAAGCATTACAAGGACATGCAAGATCTCGAGTTCACCATCGAGGATGGTCGCTTGTTCATGTTGCAGTGTCGCATTGGTAAGCGCACCGGTTTCGCCGCCGTGCGAATCGCCGTCGATATGGTGGCCGAGCGTTTGATCACGAAGGAAGAAGCGATCAGGCGCATCGACCCCGAAGCTCTCGATCAGTTGCTGGCGCCGATTTTTGACCCGAAGGAGTTGGAGCGCGCTCGTAAAAAAGGTCAGGTTCTCACCAAAGGTTTGAACGCAGGTCCGGGCGCAGCGACAGGACGCATCGTGTTCGATGCGGCGCGGGCCGAACAAAAAGTCGAACAGGGCAAAGGTCCTGTCATCTTAGTGAGAGTCGAAACCTCGCCCGAGGATATCCGCGGTATGCAAGCTGCTGTTGGCATCCTCACCGCACGAGGCGGTATGACGAGTCACGCTGCTTTGGTTGCACGCCAGATGGGCAAGGTTTGCGTCGCGGGAGCCGGGGAACTCGACATCAACTATTCGACCAAGAGCATGGTCGTGAACGGTACTCGCCTTAAAGAAGGTGATTGGATCAGCCTTGACGGAACCACCGGAGAACTTTACGCGGGACAACTCAAGACGCGTCCCTCCGAAGTGCTCGCCAACTTGTTCGGCAAGAAGAAGCGCGACGTCAAAGGCAGCGTTTTCAACGCGTATCAAAAGGTCATGAAGTGGTCGGACGAAATTCGCACCATGAAGGTCCGCACGAATGCTGACCAACCGGACCAGTGCGACACCGCCATCTTGTTTGGCGCAGAGGGCATTGGGCTCTGCCGTACCGAGCACATGTTCTTCGAGGAAGCGAAGATCGAGTCGATGCGGAAGATGATCGTGGCGGATAGCAAGGAAGACCGCCGCGCTGCGCTAGCCGAATTGTTGCCGCTGCAACGCAAAGACTTCGAGGGCATCTTCAAATCCATGGGCACCCGCCCCGTCACGATTCGAACGCTCGATCCGCCGCTGCACGAGTTTTTGCCGACCGAGCCCAAAGCAATCAAAGTGCTGGCAAAGGACCTTGGCATCAGTGTGGCCAAGCTCAAATTGAAGATCGAAGTGCTGCATGAACTCAATCCGATGCTCGGCAACCGCGGTTGTCGACTCGGCATCAGTTACCCAGAGATCACACGCATGCAAACGCGTGCGATCTTCGAAGCGGCATGCAACGTGGCCAAGCGCACCGGCAAAAAGCCGCGCCCCGAAATCATGGTTCCGCTGGTCGGTTCCGCGCGCGAACTTCAATTGCAGGAGGAGATCATTCGCGAAGTTGCCGAACGCACCTTCGAACGGAAGAAGATGCGTATCCCCTACCTGCTCGGCACTATGATCGAGTTGCCACGCGCCGCTCTAACGGCCGACAAGATCGCAAAGCACGCTGAGTTCTTCTCGTTCGGAACCAACGACCTCACGCAAACGACTTACGGAATTAGCCGTGATGATGCCGGGCGCTTTATCCCGATTTACATCGATCAAGAGGTGTTCTCTGCGGACCCGTTCGCGCGACTTGACCAAGAAGGTGTCGGACGATTGATGCAGATCGCTTGTGACGAAGGCCGCAAGTCTCGTCCCAACATCAAACTGGGCATTTGTGGAGAGCACGGCGGCGAACCGTCGTCCATCGACTTCTGTCATCAACTCGGATTGGCTTATGTTTCGTGCTCCCCCTTCCGGGTACCGATTGCACGGTTGGCCGCAGCGCAGGCTGCGCTTCGTCACGGCTAGGCTGAGGACGACCAGGGTCGCTTGATTGATGTAAATTTGAGCACGCGACGACAGAACAAATTGGAGCCCTTTGCCTTTGGTGAAGGGCTCCTCTGCGTTTGGCGGGAACCTGGCTCGGAAGGGAAACTACGGCACGGTTTGCCGGTGTTGATTTCGGGCCGTTCCGGATACTGACGTTGCACCTATTCTTGCGTTTGACTCAACCAAGAGGATGTGGAGGGTGCAGATGAGTTTGGGATTGCGAGGTACCGGTGAGAGAGGCGAACAGAAAGACTGAAACGGGGGTGTAGGGAGTTCGCGGAGGGTCACTCCCCTCGCAAAACTCCAAGCCCGCCCCGTTTCAGTCTTTCTCTGACTGCCGCAATACCCCTGCACTCACACCCAGCACGTTCCATTCATAACGCAGTGGCCCTTTAAGGAAACTGCCCGCCAATCGCTTCTCTCGAAGCAACTGACGGGCAGTTGTCGTTTCGACTGAAGTCGCTAGATCGAAATCGTAATCACGTTCGAGCAAGCTCCCCCACCAGTTTCACAAACCTGGTAGGTAAAGGTCGCGCTGCCCTTGCGTCCGGTTGCATCCGTGTACGAACCGTCGTTGGCGGTCGTCGTTAAGAACGCACCGTCGCGATAGATGTCGACGTTAGAACCCGTGGCGCTCGACCAGGAGAGATTGGCGCTAATCTTGCCCTTGTTCTTGAACAGATTGCCAAGCAGCGAAATGCCGCCACCGACGCCGGTCACGCTGACATTGACCGAGTCATTGCCCGTCGCACCTCCGGTATCGGTCGCGCTCGCCGTAATCGTGTGACTGCCGACGGACAGAGTTGCGGAAATGCTTCCGCCGCTCCCCAAAGCACCGTCGAGGTTGGACGACCAAGTGATGGAAGACGTCAGACTTCCGTCCTCGGCATCGTTCGCTGATGCCGTGAAGGTGATCGCGACCCCGTCGGCAACACTAGTGCCATTCGAAGGAGCACTGATATTAACCACGGGTGAACTGTTCGAGACTTGGATCAAGCCCGGCCGGAAACTCTCCACCGTACAGCGCATGCGGTTCGCTTGGATCGGCGTGAACTGCGACATGCAGATGTCGTCCGAGTAGTCCATGTAGTTGTCGGTCGGATCCGGACTTCCACAGGTGGTTTTCGAGCAAGTGCCCGAAGGAGTGTAAGTCGACTCGGGGTTCGTGTCGCAGACCAAATCGCCGTTGCCTGCGCAACCGGCAACCGATGCGCAACCACCGTCGAAGGTGTGGTACAGGCCCAAGTAGTGACCAACTTCGTGCGTCGCCGTGCGACCTAAATTGTAGGGTGAACCGATCGGTGCATTGCGACCGAAGGCAGGCCAATAAATGCGCACACCATCAAAGCTGGTTCCCACAACACCGCCTGAATTGGGAACATAGGCGTAGCCCAAGTTTCCGCTGGCAAGGTTCGTGTAGATATTCAGGTAGCGCGTCGTGTCCCAGTTCAGAGCACTCGCATAGTTACCTTGGTCGTTGTACCAGCGGTTGTTGCTACTACGAGTAATGCCTGTCGTCGGATTGCCAGAGGGATCCACCGTCGCCAGATGAAACTGAATATTCGCGTCATTCCCCGGTGCACCCAGAGATCCCGCGAGGGCCAGGAAGTCCTCGTTCAACACGTCAATTTGACTGTGAACAAGCGCGTCGCTAATAGCACCCGAACCGTTTTTCGCTTGCAGGATGTGAACCACCACTGCGATGTCATAGCTATTGCCGCTCGGATCGTATTGCGCAGCGGGATTCGTAAAAGTACTGCTGCAGTCCACGGTGCTTTCGATAATTCCACCTTCAAATGGAATGCGCTCCAAAGAGCCACAGCGCTTGTCGTTACGTGCGAAGAATTCCGAGAGGACGTACTCGCGGTGCGAACTGAAAATGTAAACGCCGGTATCGTCTACGGCTGTTAGCGAACCGTCCGCATTCTGTTCGAGAATGGTCGTTTCTCCGGGGTCCGTAAAGGTCGCGCGCTGGGCGGCGGGCAAACTCGAAAAAGCGGCCAAAGCAAGAACGCACGACAAAGCAAAAGGGGCTCGTCTCATGAATCAAAATCCTTGGTGATGGGCTCTCGGTCTCTGGACTCAGATGAATCCACGCACTGCAAAGCAGCGCTGGCCGAGCCCGACGAGCTTACCATCGACTTACAAGCCAGAGGGGACCTTCTCGCTTGCGATCCTCCAAGCGGCGAAGCTCAAATCACTAAGATGTTTTTAATGAAAACAGCGGTCGGGGTCGTAAATCGGGGCAGTCGATCGCGTTTTCTGAATTAAATTACCGAGGCGCGCTTCCCCCAAAAAAACCGACTTCAGTTTTTGTAGAAAGCACGCCTCGAGATTGCACAGTTTGATTTTCTAAAAGCTCAACGTATCCGTCTGTAAGCCGTTGATCATCTTGAGCACCAAACGCGTCACACGCCGAATCTTGTCGTAGTCGACTTTCTCCACTGTGTCCGTGGGCTTGTGATAGTCCTCGTGCACGTCGGAAAAGAGAAAACAAACCGGCAAGCCCATGTGCTCTTCAAACATCGCGTGGTCGGAACGGTGGTAATACTGGTCCGCGCTTCCGAGTTCGGCGAAGCCTTCGCTTTCGCGCAATGACTCCGCCAACTTGGTCAGTTGGTTGTACTTCTCGTGATCCTTCGTGGGAGTGATCAGCAGCGAGTCGGGTGCATTGCGCCCCACCATGTCGATGTTGATGTTGCAAATCGCACGCGTGCCTTCGGGAAGCCAAGGAGACTCCGCCCAAGCGCGTGATCCGAGTAACCCCTTCTCTTCGCCCGAAACCCACAAGAGCATCACCGAGCGACGCATGGGTCCATTCTCAACCAAAGCTTCTGCCAGTGCGAGCAACGCACAGGTTCCCGATCCATTGTCGTCGGCACCGTTGTAGATTTCGCCTTCGCTAACTCCAACGTGATCGTAGTGCGCCGAAAGAATGATCACTTCATTCTTCAGTTCGGGATCGCCGCCCGGCCAAAAGCCGGCAACGTTCTCGATTGGAATGTTCGGTGAGTCCGGATCAATTGAGCGAACATCGTGAAAGCGAACCGGCAATTCCGTGCCAGCTGCGGGGCGCTCGGCGTCGAAACCCGCCAGTTCGAAAAGCTCCGTCGCACGAGCGTTGGTCAGCGATGCGGTTGTGAAGGGAGGATTCTCCGAGCGTTTGGCAGGCCAACCGGTCTTGCCGGTTTTCATGTCGGTCATCCACTCCGCCCAACGCTCGCCGAATGGATTATCGGATTCACCTGCGGCACTAATCCAAATCAACTCCGACGCGCCCGCTTTCTTGACGCGGCTACTGGATTGCCACCATTTGCCATCTTCGGACACGGAGACGAGCGCCATTTTCCCGGTGAGGTCGAGATCACCCATTTCTACTTCACTCGCCGTTCCGCAATAGACCAGAGGTTCTTCGCGATCCTGGTAGCGCAATCCTCGACTTGAAAAGACGTAGTCGGTTCCGACCTGGAGTTCGATCGTGCGATCCTCGCCGACCAACCGAGCCCGTGTCGTTTGGGTGTCGATGCGCTTGTTTTGAAGCGAGTATTCGTACAGGTAGCCATCCGATGCACCCGGCTGCCAACCCAATCGCTCAAGACGCGCACGCACGAATCGAGCAGCGATGCGCAAACCTTGGCTCGGCGTGTCGCGCCCTTGCAATTCATCGGAAGCGATGAAGTAGAGATCGGCTTTGATGTCTTCGGCTTTGACCGAATCGAGTGCTCGCGTGAGAGCCGCAACTTCATTCGAGGCGGAGACCGAAGCCAACTCCCCTTCCGAAGTTGAATCGGTAGAGGTCAAGCACGCGGCTTGGCTAGAAACGGCGAATAGAAGCAGTGCGGAACTTAGAGAAAATCGCATGGAATCAGAGGTCTAGGTTTTCGGTCTGGAGAGCATCAATGATACGCAGAACGAGCCGTGTCACGCGCCTGATCTTGTCGGTATTGATTTTCTCGAAAGTGTCAGTGGCTTTGTGATAGTCCGCGTGCTCTCCATTGAATAGGAAAGCCACGGGAATGCCCAATTTGGCGAAATTGGCGTGATCGGAGCGCTGGTAATACGGATCGGCGCTATCCAGGTTCGCGAAGCCTTCTTGCTCCGAGAACTCCATAGCCAGCCGGACCAAACCGTTGAAGTCGCGGTGATCCTCCGAAGGAGTGATGTACAGCCCATCGGCTTCGTTGCGACCGATCATGTCGATGTTGACGTTGCAGATCGCTCGCCAGCCTTCCGGCAAGGTCGGTGACTCCACCCAAGCCTGCGAACCATAGAGCCCCTTCTCCTCGGCCGACACCCAAATGAGCATTACGGAACGGCGCATGGGTCCGTTCGCTGCCAAGGCATCGGCCAGCGCGAGTAGTCCCGAAGTCCCCGACGCATTGTCGTCGGCGCCGTTGAAGACCTCTCCCGCTTTGGTGCCGACGTGATCGTAGTGCGCCGAAATCAGGATCACTTCGCGCGCCAGTTCGGGATCGTTGCCAGGCCAAAGCCCGCATACGTTTTCAACTTGAATCCGTCCGCCGTCGCCGGGCAATCGTCGAACATCGCGAGCGCGAAAATCGAGTTCGCGGCCCTTCGCGGTTAATTCAGTCGCACTCCGCTCTCCAATGAAAGCGCCAAGTCGTTGGAACCCCGACATCGTCAAGTACACCTGATGAAAGTAGTCGGCAGCAGACTTCTCGTCCTGCTTCCCTTCGGCTGCGTTCAAGGGATACTCGATCGAGCCTCGCATGGCCCACATCGCCGAACGCTCAACCTTTTCCAATCGGCGCTGATCCGCTAGTTCGTCATTCGGAAGCACGATGACACCACGGGCGCCCGCCTTCATGAGTAAACGCCTTCGCGTCCCTGCGTGCTTTCCCGTGTCCAAACAGAGCGCCCATTTGCCGGCGACGTTGAGTCCTTCAATATCGTCGCGCTCGCCACTTCCCGCTCCGACAACACCGGCATCGAGCGCGTTCTCCCAAACCTCGCCTTGCGTGAACACGTAATCCTGTTTAAAGGCAAGCTTGAGGCTCTTCGCTTGTTCACCATTTAGAGGCGTGCGTTCAATTTGAAAATGCGAACGCTCGGTATCCACCGCGTGGTGTTCAAGCGGGAAGTTCTGAAGATAGCCAGTACCGGCACCGGGCTCAAAACCAAGGCGTTGCAATCTCGAACGGATAAAGCGCGCTGCAACTCTCAACCCACGTCCGGGTGTGTCGCGACCTTCCAGCTCGTCCGATGCCAAGAAGCGTAAATCGGAACCGATCCGGTCTGCTTGAATCGTATTGAGAGCAGCACTCAGGCGAGCACTATCGTTGCCGACGGGAGCACTGGCTCCTGCGGGTTCCGTTGCGAATTTGGCGCAGAGCGCCAGGCTGGTGGCAAGCAGAACGATGAGTTTGAATTTCATGGGGAGGACGTCTCTCAAATGATCGAATTTGAAGCGTAGCATCATAGTTCAACGCACCTTCC
>JBLINP010000219.1:0-8243 GCA_047639415.1 Planctomycetota bacterium
TTGCCCCCGCAGACGACCTTGTAAGGTCGTTGAGGACGCCAGTATCTGCAAAGTGCCAGCAGGAACCAATAGACCGGCAGTGCCGGTCGTTCGTGGTGTTTGGTCCGCGTGTTCATGAATAATTCGGTCTAGCACAAATTCGTACCGCCGCTTTCCTCCCCTAGAAAAGCTTGTCGCATTGATAATCTCGGGGTTGGGTGAGGAAACTCGTCCAACCCCGGTTTCGTTCTGGAAGGTTCGCGTCACTCCGGTTCCAATCGGTTCATGACCGAAGTGGAACCCCAAAGTTCCGGGCTGGATGCAAGCCGACACTTGCTCAGTTTTCACGAACTGATGCAAAACCGCGTTCAGCGCATTTTGATGGTATCGAGTCTCTACGACTCGTTCATCATGTCCGAAGAGGGCCATCTGCATGAGTCCTTGCTCAGTCAGTTCATCGACCTGAACGTGACGAACATTCCGGACCTCGTCCGGGTTCCCAGCGGTGGCGAAGCACTCAAGCTACTGGCGAAATCAAACGACTTCGATTTGATTATCGCAAGCCTGCACACGGTCGATGGCAATGCCGCTCAATTGACGCGCGAGCTTCGTGAAGCCGGACACGACACACCGGTAATCGCGATGGCTTACACCAATCGCGAGTTGTCCGATTTTCTCGATCAAGAAGACGCCAGCGTGCTCGAGCGCACCTTCCTGTGGCAGGGCGACATTCGAGTTCTACTGGCCGTCGTCAAGTACTTTGAAGATCGCATCAACATCGACAACGACACCGGAATCTACGGCGTCCCAGCGATCGTAGTCGTCGAAGACAACGCGCGTTACTACTCGTCATTCCTGCCTGCGATCTACTCTGAGCTTTTCGGCCACACGCATCGCTTGCTATCTGAGGACCTCAATCTTTCACAAAAGATGATGCGCATGCGTGCGCGCCCGAAAGTCATTCTTTGCGAAACCTACGAGGAAGCCTGGACTTACTTAGAGAAATACAGCGACAACATCCTCGGCGTTATTTCCGATGTGGAGTTTCCACGCGAAGGCCAGCTCGACAAACACGCAGGAATTATGCTTTGCACGCGTGCGCGCGATTTGCAGCCAAGCATTCGACTGGTGATTCAATCCAGCGTCCCCGCCAACGAAGAACTTGCCGATCAAATCGGCGCTTCCTTCCTACTCAAAGGCTCAGCTCTACTTCTGAGTCAACTGCAATCGATCCTGATCAATCGGTTTGGTTTCGGAGATTTCGTCTTCCGCCTAGAAGACCGAACCGCAGTAGATTCGGCGCACGACCTGAAGGAATTCTCTGAAAAGCTAATCAGCGTGCCTGCCGAATCCATCGGCTATCACGCCGCTCGCAACCACTTCTCGAATTGGATGAAAGCGCGAACTGAGTTCGCATTGGCCGCACGGTTGCTACCTTGCAAGGTTTCAGAGTTCGATAGCCTTGAATTGCTACGCGAGCACTTGCTCGAGAAGGTGATTGAGTATCGCAGAGAGCGACAGCGAACAATCATTTCCGATTTCGATCGCGATCACTTTGAACCGTCCTCCACCATTACGCGCATCGGCTCGGGATCTTTGGGTGGCAAAGCGCGTGGCGTCGCTTTTGCGAACCGCATTCTGCACAGTTCTGGTGTCGATGCGATGTTTCCGACCGTCGACATCCACGTGCCACCTTCTGTGGTTCTGAGCACGGAGGTCTTCGACAAGTTCATGAGCTACAGCGACTTGCGAGAGCAAACCACGCGCTCGTACGACGATGAGACCATTGAAGAGATCGTTACTAGTGCTCCGTTCCCGCGCAAAGCTGTGGCCGACCTGCGCTCATTCGTGCAACAGGTTCACTACCCACTCTCGGTTCGATCCTCGAGTTTGCTCGAGGACTCAATATCGCAACCATTTGCGGGTGTGTACGAGACCTACATGCTGCCGAACAACGATCCGGACATCGATGTTCGTTGGCGTCAGTTAACCGATACAGTCAAACGCGTTTACGCCTCGACATTTTTGGAGAGCGCTAAAAGCTATCTATCCATGACCTCCTTCCGACTCGAGGAAGAGAAGATGGCCGTCATGGTTCAACAGTTGGTCGGCAACCAACACTCCGATCGGTTTTATCCCGATTTTTCCGGCGTCGCCCGATCGTTCAACTTCTACCCCGAACCCGGACATACCGCAGACGAAGGTGTCGTCGCCGTAGCGCTCGGTTTGGGCCGTACCGTCGTCTCGGGCAATTCCTGCTTAAGATTCAACCCGTACTATCCTCAAGAGTTGGTCAGCTTTTCAACAATCAAAGGCGCCCTCGATACTTCGCAACGAAACTTCTACGCGCTCAATCTAGATCGCGCGACTGCAACGTCTGCGCTAGCTGGAACTGAAAAGTTTCCCATCGACGTGGCTGAAGAAGACGGGCCACTTGCCTGGTTGGGCTCAACTTTTTTGCCCGGCGACAATCGCATCGTGGACGGAATTTCTAGACCTGGCATTCGTCTAGTCTCATTCGCTCAAATCCTCAAACACGATGCTTTTCCGCTCGCAGAGATTCTCCGTCAACTGCTCAAGTACTGCGCCCATGCAACCGGTGGACCCGTTGAAATCGAGTTTGCCGGCAACTTTGCAAAAGCCGGAGAGAGCGCCGCACAGTTTGCCTTCCTCCAGCTTCGGCCCCTGGCAATGTCAAAGGAAGAAGAGCAAGTCGTCATCGGCGCACACCAGGACGAAGACTTGGTTTGCCGCACATCGCAAATGCTCGGCAACGGCACCATCGAAAACATTCACGACATAGTCGTGGTCGACATCGATAACTTTGACCGATTGAGGAGCGCAGAAATCGCCGTTCAAGTCGCGCACTTCGATGCTCTCTTGCGCAATGAAAAGTGCCCCTACATGTTAGTCGGCGTCGGGCGCTGGGGCTCCGCCGATGCCAGCCTTGGAATTCCGGTTAGCTGGAGCCAGATCTCCGGTGCCCGAGTCATCGTGGAGTCCGGATTCAAGGACATGCACGTCGCGCCGTCGCAAGGAACCCACTTTTTTCAAAACCTAACCTCCTGCAATGTCGGCTATTTGACGGTCAATCCCGGCGATGACCGGGGCTTCCTCGATTGGAGTTGGCTTGCGAGTCTTCCCGCGGCTGAGGAAACCGAGTTCGTACGCCGCATTTGCCTAGAAAACCCGCTCACCGTCAAGCTCGACGGACGCACTGGCGAAGCGGTCGTCATCAAACCGAAACTTAAACCGGAACAATCGCCGTAGAATCGAACTCGACGATTTCTCGAAACGTAGAACGAACACGCAACCCCTGCCCGATGAACGGCGCTCACTCAAAACTTTCACTCCCTGCGCTGCTCTGTTTCTCCGGATTAGTCATCTTGAGCGCGTGTTCACAGGCGGACGTGCCTGGCGAAGTTCGCTCCGCGACACCCTTCGTCAATCTGGGGCCCGATCACCCCGCGGTCGGTTTTCAAAATCTGATTCGGAAGGTTGGAAAGTGGGTTGGCGAAGGTGATCCCGTTGGATCAGAACTCTTCATTTCAAAAGACAACAAGCCCATCTTTCGACAGTCATGGGGCTACCTCGATCGGGAGAGTCGTACGCCATGGGCAAAAGACACGATCTGCAGAATTCGATCGCTCTCCAAGCCGCTACTCGCAACCGCGATCTTGCTTTGTCACGACCGTGGCTTGCTTGCGCTCGATGACCCAATCGAAGCCTACCTGCCAGAATTCGACGAAGAGCGCTGGGGTAGGTTTACGATTGAGCGCTTGCTTTCGGAGACCGCTAGTCTTGTTTACAAGGGCAATCTACTGCCAATCGGCTCGTATAAAAGTCTCGCCGAGCTGGTCCTCGACGTAGCGCAGCGAGGACCAGCACCATCGGGAACAAATCGAAAGCGACACCCTGGCACAAACTACAACATACTCGGCCTAGTGCTCGAACGAGTCAGTGGAGTCCCTGCGGACGAGTTCATGCAGACTCAAATATTCAAACCGTTGGGCATGGTGAACAGCTACTGCGATTACCGAACCAAAGCGCCGTGGCGCGATCGGTTGGCTAGCACCTACGAACGCACAGCCAGTGGTTTGGGCTTCAAACGCGATCTAGATAACAGCCGAAACTCACAACCTCGCTACTTTGCGCCCTTCGACGGCGTTTTCTCCACTGTTAGCGACTACGCGCGCTTCATCCGCTTTTGGTTAAACCGCGGCCGCGTCAAAAATACTCAGCTCATGTCTCCGACCCTGATCGATCGCGCGCATCGAGTACAAGATGATCGAGAGGAACGACCGGGTGCCCATACATACGCGTGGGATTTGCATGGGTATCGAGAATTGGGCTCAGCTTTGCCTGCACCGTTCGGCCATAAGGGGTCGGATGAATCCGTCGTCTTGGTTTCCCCTGAAAACGATTTGATCTTCATCTACTTTACCCAAAGCCGCGGCGGCCAATCTGCACGTGCCTTCTCCGCCGAAGTTGCCGAGTTCCTGCGTTTCAAACGAAAACAGATTGCTCCGACAGATCAAGAAAACGAAGAGCAGTTAATCGAGACGACGGGGCACTAGTCGCTAAGACCTGACCCGCAATAATGCCTTCCTTTCGAAAGCTCTTCGCCGCTCTCGCCCTAGCTATGACTCTAGGATTCTTGGTGCATCGAAACGCCCTCGATCACGAGTTCGTCAGTTGGGATGACGACATCAATCTGTATGCGAACCCAAACCTGACCGCCGGAGACATTCGCTGGACTCTACCTTGGTTCGAGCCTTACCAGGGCATGTGGATTCCGGTGACATACACCGCTTGGGGCGCCCTATCAGCTGCAACTCGACTCGAAGTGGCTCATTCAAAATACGAGTTGGTTCCCGCGCCTTATCACGCTGCCAATCTCAGCTTGCACTTGGCCAGCACAGCCCTAGTACTGCTGCTTTTATTGCGTTGGCTTCCAGCTTCACTTGAGCAGCGCCGAACGCTGGCGGCCTTGCTGGGCGCGCTCGTATTTTCTTTACACCCGATACAAGTGGAAGCCGTTCACTGGGCAACGGCGCTCAAAGACACTCTGTCTGCCTTCCTAGCCTTCGCGAGCCTCGCCGTTTTGCCGGTGACTCCGAAACGGTTCGGCTGGCGCATGCCCGCTGCCTGGCTGCTCTTCGCCCTGGCTCTTTGCGCGAAACCCTCGGTAGTCGTCGTACCCGTCGTCTGGTTGTTATTTGTCAGAGCGCGCGACGGACGACCCACACGCCATGCGTGGTCGCATTTCATCGTTCTGATCGGACTGGCCATCGCCGTCGCTGGCATCGCGCGATTCGCACAACCTGCAGGAACCGCACCGAGCGCAATTTCGCTGTTCGAACGCGCGTGGATTTCAATCGACAGCCTCGGCTTCTACGTACTCCAAGTTCTCGCTCCGAGCACGTTTTGCCCCGACTACGGCCGCACGCCGGAATGGGTTCTCAATCAAGGCCTGACGACCGCATCGATTGTCGGGCTGGCCTACATCGGTCTACTCGCCATAGTCCTGATCGCTCGTAAATGGCGGTTTGCGTGCATTTTGATGGTGTTTCCTGCAATTCTAGGACCCGTCTTGGGCCTACTACCGTTCGGACATCAGCAGATCTCGACGGTCACCGACCGCTATGCCTACGTCGCAATGATCGCGCCTGCATTTCTAGTTGCGCGACTGGTCGTGATGCCGCGACTCGGACGAATTTGGCCCATGACCCTTGGCCTATTTGCGCTTTACATTCCGCTCTCATTTCAGGCGACACTCAATTGGAGCGACACCACGGCGATGTGGGAAAACGTTCTAATCGTCAATCCTAGGTCTGGCTCCGCATTGACCAATTTGGGCTTCCAGCACGAAGCCGCCGGTCGCGAAGAACAAGCGATTGAGTTTTATGAACGTGCGATCGCAGCCTCCCCTACGAACGCGCTCGCTTACAACAACATCGGCAATATTCACTTTCGCGCCAATCGACTCGACCAGGCGCAGGCTGCTTACAAACGAGCGCGGATCGCCAATTCTTCGGACTTGCACTCACGCAACAACTTGGGTGCCGTCAATCGTCGACGTGGAAACCTAAAAGCAGCGGAAGCACTATTTAGAGAAGTCATTGCGATCAACCCGCGCTTTGCTCCCGCCTTTCACAATCTCGGATTGGTCGAGGTCGAGCGCGATGCATTCGAACAAGCAGAACGCTCCTTCCGATCGGCGCTCGAAATCGACCCGGGATTTGGAGGCGCTTTGCGTAGCTTGGCCGGCCTACTCGCTAAACTCGGTGACGAAGCCGGAGCTCGCGGGCTCCTGAGTCGTGCTATCGGAGTCAAAGCAGAGCAAATGGAGTTTGAGTTGGCTTGGTCGAGGCTTCTGATTCAAACCGAGCGCGAGCCCAAAGAAATCCGACGAGCGCGTCTTAAGGCTGTCGAGCTTGGTTGTCGCGATCCCCAGCTTTTAGTCGAACTCGGGCGCGGATTGCACCTCGCAGAGCAATTCGAGCAAGCCGAGCCCGTGCTTCGATTGGCGATGGAACATGCGCCTCTTCGAATCGAGCCGCGCTTGGATCTCGCGCAAATTCTTGAAGCCAGCGATCGGTGGGAAGAGTTCCGCTCGTTGATTGTCGAAACGGTGCGCGACTTCTCCTTCCGCGCCGAAGCTTGGCAGAACCTAGCGATCTATCACCTGCACACGGGCGACCGAGATAAAGCTACAGAGGCCGTACGCACGGCTTTGAAGCTCAATCCGAACTTCGAGCCTAGCCTTCAAATGGCGCAGACGCTCGACATCAAGACGAACTAACCGCGACCGAATTCACTCGTTGTCTGCCGGCGGACTCGCTTCTTCAGCCCCAGTTTCGGGCGGAACGTTGGTCTGCGGAATCTCGGCTGGCGGAGTCTCGCTTGGAACCGTTTGATCTGGTTCACCAAGCGCGTACAGAGTAATGCGTTCGTCCAGCGCTTGAACCAGAGCCTCGTTGCCTTCGGCGCGCGCCAGCATTTGTGATTTGCTCGCCGCAGAAAGTGCAGCGGGGAATCGTCCTGCAGCTGCATAAGCAGTCGCCAGTAACTCGAACGCCACTGAAGACTGTCCACCGGTCAACTCAACCGATCGCTCCGCCAAAACGATACCGCGTTGTATGTCACGCAACTCAAGCACTTGTGTCGACACCAAGAAGCGCGCCAACTTCGCGTTGGTTTCCACATGGCTCGGTGCCAATTTGAATGCCATGTTGAATTCGCCCAGCGCAACTTGGTCGTTACCGTAGGCCAAGGCCATGTTGGCTCGGTTTAGGTGCGGTCGAAAAAAGTCGGGCGCCAGCTCCATCGCCTTGAGATATTGCTCCAACGCCTCTTTCGGCTGGCCGAGGTTCTGCAAGGCAACGCCGTAGTCATTGCGAAGCTCGGCCGATTCGTTTTGTTCGAGTGCAGCTTCGAATTGAACAATCGCGCCTTCGAAATCGCCATTTTCTAGATAGATATTAGCGAGTGCACGATGAGCGAGAACCCAACCCGGCTTCTCCTCGAGCGCAATCTGGAAATGCTTCAAGGCTTCGTCTGGCATTCCGCGTTCGGTGAAAACCTGCGCCATGTTGTAGTGCGCCTCGGGATACTTTGTGCGAATGCGAATTGCTTCGGCATACGAACCTGTCGCCAAGTCCAAACGACCTTCAACGCGCAAGATATTGCCCATGCACACATGGGCAGCCGCCATTCCGGGAGCCATCTCGAGAGCTAATTCGATGTGCGGGCGAGCTTCGTCCGAACGCCCCATCTGCTGCAGCGCATCGCCGAAGGAATAGTGCAAACCCGCATCATTGGGAGCCAAGTCAATGGCATGCTCGATCGCTGGCAACGCGTTCGCGTAGTCACCAAGCTCAACATAGACCTTGCCTAGTTCAGCGTGAAAACTGGGCGTCTCCGGACTCTGCTTCACGAGCTCGAGAGAGATCGCTAAATGCTCTTCGGGCGAAATTGTCTCCGCGCTGATTCGTCGACGCAGCTTCGCATTGAGGTCCTTAACCACAAACCTCTCTTTCATGTCAGCGAGATCCATCCACTCGCTGGGAAGCTCAGTCGTATCGCTGGCGACGTAACCAAGCGCTGCCAGTTGTTCGGACTCTTCATCGGACAGCGAAGTGATCGTGCTCGAACGACTACCCAACTTGGCTTCTAAATCGGTAAGTCGTTGTTCCAACTCTGCCGCGAGCTTCTTTCTCGCCACCGCCAGGTTCGCCTTCTCCGAGAGATCTGTTTCACGG
>JBLINP010000220.1:0-8235 GCA_047639415.1 Planctomycetota bacterium
TGGGGGTAAACACGTTGAAATCTCCTTGGTGGGTGGGGCTCCAGGCCCTGGTCAAGAAGAAGACGATCGGAACTCGTTGTGGTAACGGATGCTCCGACGGTTCACATCGCTCGGATCAACATTTATCAAAGGCAATTCATAAAGGGCCCGAGCAGTCGTTATTATCCGCGTCGTGAGACCCGGAGCATTTAGTACGGAACGGTTGGTGCCCTACGGCCACGCTCCGCCCGATTCACCGAAGCTTCAGGGGCGAAGGGCAACGCGGGCTAGGCTCGAAAGGGAGGCCACCCCGCTGATTCCGCGCGGGGTGGGGGCCATGCTCGACACGGCTTGGGACATCTTCTCGACACGGTTTTTCAGCTGTGTCGGCGTCGCCTTCGGTCTGACACTACTCGTGCGCGTCACGATGGTGGTGGTTCGTTATTCGGGAACGGAGCGAATGACTCGCCAGTCGATCGAGGTCGGAATGAACAGCGCCGTCCCGCTCTTGGTCGGCGTCTTGATGGCGAAAATGGTCCGCGACCATATTGAAGGTCGAGAGAGTTCGGCTTGGGAATCCGTGCGTTCGACGATGAATCGATTGCCCAGTCTGGTGGCCATAACGGCCATCCTGGCGCTCTTCCAATTCACCAATACCTTTGCGGTCGTCTGTTGTTTTCCGATCGGCTTGTTTGTCTTTTGGCAATTGGCTGTCGTACCGCCCATCTATGCGATCGAGGGGATACCGATTAGTCGCATGCCATCGCGGACTTTGTGGCTGATGCGCGGCTGGGGAAACTTCGGTCGATTCCTAGCTGCAGTCGCCATTCAAGGCATCATGTTTTCGGGGTTGTCCGGTGTGGTTGTCGCCCTCGATGAACCGACCGCTCGCGCCTTCATTCTCGATTTCACATCACTGAATAGTTTGTCGTTCGATCTGATTTCGACCATTCCGAGCGCCTTGTTTATGGCTGTTGCGTCGGCGTTCCCCGCCATCGCGCTCACGGTTTACTATTTCGATATTCGTTCGCGTCGCGAAGGACTCGATTTGGAATATCGGTTGGATGAACTCGTGGCCGAATATGAAGCGGGCAATCTAGACGGCGAGCAACAGGCGTGATGCAGCAAGGATCACCTGACCCGGCGGAGGTAGAGCGCGCACTCGCTCGCGTTTTTTCGCGTCCAGAGTTTGAAAAGGACGAACGAACTCTCTTGGACGATTTCTTTGAATGGATTTCGGATACGTTCGATTTTGAAGGAAGTACCGAAGGCATGGAGGGCATCGTCAATGTGCTGATGAATGTCTTGCTGGTGTTGTTGGCCGCCGCCCTTATCTGGCTCGTCATGCGCTTTGCTTTGGAATATGCGCGCAATCGTGCTTCTACGCGTAGGACAGCGGCGTTGCCAGGAAACCTAATTCAAGAGCGCGTTCGTGAATTGCACGCGGCAGCTAGAGCTGCTCGCGCGGACGGCAACGCCAAATTAGCGATTCAATTGGGGCTCTTCGCACTCGTCACGGGCTTGGGCGCTCGCGGTGCATTCGAGTATCGCGACGTGTGGACCTATCGCGAAATTCTGTCGAACGGAAACCCTAAAGAGTCCGCGTTCATATTGTTGAACGAACTGGTGAACGAGCTTGAGGCGAAGGAGTTCGGTGAGGAACCGATTTCAGAACACGACCTCGATCAACTCGACAGCCTGTGCGTCGAACATCTCTCGGGCTTCTTGGAGGTAGCGGCTTGAATCGTCAGCGCAATCTCGCCGGTGTGATCGCCATTGGTTTCCTACTGGCTCTCGGACTCGGTTTGTCGCAATTGCCGAGTGGTGAAAGCCGTTTGGAAGGCAGTGCCTTGTCGACGGATAAAGCTGGCAAGCGCGCTCTATTCCTCTTGATGGCTGAGTTAGGGCATTCCGCGAAAGTCTGGACCGACACGCCGTCGATGTTGCCGCGCGGACCGCAGTTTTTGTGGTTGTCGAAAGTGCCCGAGTATCCGCCGGGTTTAGCGGAATTGGTCGAATTGAGCTCGGCGCCCGCTGGAGTTCAATCCGCACTCGACCCGCATGACCTCGCGCATTATCGACGCTTCTTGGAAGAGGGCGGGACCATCTTCTGCGCACTGTCGGTCGATGGAATGACAGAGTTCGTGCAATCTGAACTAGGTGTCCCGGTTGGCGATTCGCCGGTGCGTGGGCAATCGAGTAAACAGAGATCTAAGCTTGAGCTCGGTTTCAGCGGGGAGACTTTGAACACCGCTTCCGTGCACGCCTTCAGGCATGAAGCCTTCGAGGATGTCCGTTCGGTCGAAATTGATGCTGTGTTGCGAGCTTCGGAAAATGACAATGAGGAACGTGAGGACAGCTGGTATCCCGCGCTCGCTCGGATCCCAATCGGGCGGGGAGCGCTTTTGTTGGCGGCATCCGATGCGCCGTTTTCAAATCGCAATGTGCGCAAAGCTGACCATGGCTTGTTGGCCTCAAGAATCGTCGAGCACTACGCGGGTCGGGAGGCTGTGTTGTTTGACGAGTACGCGCTGGGAGGCTGGACACCGAGTTCCGTGCTTTCGATCGCCACGTCGACCAAACTGGTTCTGTTCACAGCCCACTTACTGCTGGTCTTGGCGTTGTTCGTTTGGCGACACGCATGGGTTGGAGCTTTTTCTCGAGATCCGAAACCCGTCGAGCCTCTGTCGGCCGTAGCGCGAGTGAAATCTCAGGCGACTTTGATCGAAAGTGGCGGTCGCGTTGCGCTCCTGGCCGAGCAGCTGCGCAATGGACTCTTACGCGAGCTGTTTTTACGCGCGAAGCTGCGGCGAGTGGCGTCGGAGGACGACCTTGGAGGAGCGCTGGCGGAATTGTTGGGCCCGACGGCGGCGGCAGATGAATGTGGCCATTGGTCGGCCAAGCTCGACACCAAACAAATCACATCCACGAGTCATCTCGAGGATTTTAGAGCGGACCTCAACGAGTTTGCTGGTCGTATTCAAAGTGGACGCGTGCATGCATCCGCCGTGAAGGGAATTATGTAGTCATGGAAAACGAAGCGGACGAAAAGAACGCGACCGAAGCGGGACAAGCACACGAACAGGGTGGTGACCCAAGGCCAGAGGCATTCGTTGAAGGTTCAAACGTGTTGACTCAATTGCGGCGGCGTGTGCGAGCGGAAGCCTCGATTGCGATCGTCGGAATGGAACGCGAAATTGACCATTGCCTCGTCGCGCTTTTGTGCGGCGGACACGTTTTGCTCGAAGGGCCTCCCGGCGTCGCCAAAACAATGCTGGTTCGCACTCTGGCCAGGGTGCTCGGCGGTAGCTTTTCGCGGGTTCAGTTTACGCCGGACCTAATGCCGGCCGACGTGACCGGCACGAGTGTTTTTGATCCGACGGAAGGCAGCTTCCGTTTTCGATCCGGACCGATCTTCGCTCAGTTTCTCTTGTGCGACGAAATCAATCGAGCGCCGGCCAAAACTCAAGCAGCGCTTTTGGAAGCCATGCAAGAGGGCAACGTGACCATCGATGGTGACCTGCACGAATTGCCCGCGCCTTTTTGCGTGTTCGCGACGATGAACCCGCTAGAGCACGAGGGCACTTATCCATTGCCGGAAGCTCAGCTCGACCGGTTCTTGTTCAAGGTTGAGATCAATTATCCGGAAGCATATCTCGAAGCGCAGTTATTGAAGCTCGCTCACGATCGTTCGCCGTCTGCATCGCCCGAAGAACTTGGCGTGAACGCGGTGACTTCCCCCGAAGAGCTTCTTTCCGCAGCGGCCATTGCCAATGCGGTTACAGTTCGCGATGACCTCTTCGCCTACGTGGTCAAGTTGCTGAACGCGACGCGTGAAGCTTCCGCGTTGATTCTGGGGGCCAGCCCGCGCGCGGGTGTGATGTTGATTCGAGCTGCGAAAGCCTTTGCTGCCTTGGACGGACGAGACTACGCGACACCGGATGACTTGAAAGGAGTCTTTTTACCGGCACTGAGGCACCGAGTTGCGCTTGACCCTGCGGAAGAGATTGACGGCGTTACGCCGGATGAAGTGCTCACAAGGGTGCTCGAGTCAGTCGAGGTTCCGCGCTGATTCCGACGAACCGAACTGTTGGCACCGCGACGGTTTTACTGTGCCTTTCCTTGCTGGTGGCTTTCATGCCGGCGGGGCTTGTTTTCGTTCTCACGGCGGACCTTTGCTTCGCGATTTTTCTATTCGTCGACTGGCTGAGAACTCCCAATCCCGTTCGTTTCGTGCTCGACCGCGAATTGCCTGAAACGGTCGGACTCTCGAATGAATTTGAGAGACGCGTGCGTGTCAGCGCAGATTCGAGATTGGCAAAGAGCTACGAGATCGAGCTTCACGAGGACTTTCCCGATAGCTTTGAAGTGATCGCGCGTACCGATCAAGAGCCGCTCGTCTTACCTCAACCGGGCGATCTTTCCGGCGGCCCCGATCGCCTAAGATATTCACCAGATACCGATAACGTGCTTCGCCGGAATTACAGATCGGCGCGACGAGGTCAGTTTCGGATGGGGGATCTGCGACTCTCGGTTATCGGACCGATGGGTTTGATTAAACGACAAAAACGTTTTGCTGGTTCACAATCGATTGTCGTTGAATCAGCGCTCGCCAACCTGCGAACAACTTTGGCGTTGGCGGCTAGCGAGCGTTGGAGGGACCTGGGTGTTCGTCGAAGACGGCGGCGGGGCGGACAGTCGGAATTCGAATCCTTGCGCGATTACGTGCGCGGTGACGATGTGCGCATGATCGATTGGAAAGCTTTCGCGCGCCGGGGCAAGCCGACCGTTCGAATGTTTCAGGAGGAACGCGGTCAGGAGTTGATCGTGATGTTCGATTGTGGTCGGCGCATGCGTTCGACGGCCAGTTTGGTCGGCGGTGAAACAATTGCGGATACGCGTTGGACCAAATTGGACTGGGCTTTTGATGCTGGCCTGCAATTGGCCGCTGTCGCGCTGCAACAGGGTGATCGCGTGGGAATCGTCGTATTCGATGACAACGTTCAAGCCTGGGTAGCGCCCGCTCGCGGCAAACGTCAGTTCAGTCGTCTGCGAGAAGCTGTGTATGGTTTTCAACCGAGTCGGCGTGAGACCAACTATTCGGCTGTGCTGCGAGAATTGGCCGTGCGCCATCGGCGTTCGGCAACAGTAGCCATTTTGTCGGACGTGGCCGATCCGTTGTCCGTGGAAGATCAACGCCGCGCGCTCGCCTCGAGTTCGCACCGACATAAAATCGTATTCGCGTGTTTGGACGATCCCGAGGTCAGGCAGCTGGCAGAGGGGAGTGATGCGGTGCAGCTTTCAGAAACAGGATCCGACTTGGTGTTACGAGCCTCCGCAATGAGCGCGGTTGAGGGTCGCCGGCTTAGTTTGCGGCAGCTGGCAGGAAGTGGTGTGCGAGTGCTCGATGCGTTGCCTGCCGATGCTGCGGGGCCATTGCTTACCGCTTGGCTGGATGCTCGACGCTCGGGGTGAGTTGAGACGTCGCTTTCGGTCGCGTGCCTCAGCGACCTTCGAATCGAACGGCGTTTTCACGCCAGATGTTAGCGGCGATTTTCGTTCTGGCCTCTACGCTGGGATCGGAAAAGCAGGGCACGTATTACGCGGCGCTGGCTCTATTCGGTGTGGTGTACCTGCTCGGTAGTTTTGGATTCGCAACGGCGACGGTCAGTCGAGTCGCTGCTTGTTATGCTTCCAACGATTCGGGCGGAGTCACGCTTTGGCTCGGACGATTGTCTCGTACGTGGTTGTTGCTAGGCATAGCAATTCTCCCGATCGGTTTCCTTCTGCTGCCTTGGATTGCAGGTTTCGGACTCGGGGGAGAAACGGTGAGCGCGTTGACCATTTGGCTTTGCCTCACTCCCATTCTCGAACTGCCACGCACGATCGTGAGAGCGGGACTCGAAGGCGGACGTCGAATGCTGTCCGTATTGATCCTGGATGGGGGACTTGAACTGCTTCGAGCGCTGCTGGTTTGCGGAGCGGTGATCTATGAGCCCACCGCGGTCTCTGCGGTGCAGGGACATGTTTTTGCAACGGCTATCGGTTTGATCATTTACGGGCAAGCTCGTAAGCGAGAGGACCGTGTTCTCTTGCCTTCTATAGTCGAGATAGCTCGCGCAACCCGGACGACTTCGGTGAGTGGGCATGCTCGTTTAGGAATTGAACTCGGACTCAGCCGTTTCTCGCGCGGCTTATTGCTGGAGTTTGCGCCGCCCTTGCTCTTACTACATTTCGCAAGCGCCTCTTGGGTTACTTACTACCGCATCACGCATCGCCTGCTCGGCTTGCCTTTCCTCGTGACTCAATCCGTCAGCCGAGTCTCGCTCCCTGCACTTAGCCAGTTATCCGCGTAATTTGCCGAATTGGGGACGATTTGGGCACTTTCAATCGGCGTCTGCGGCAGCCTGGTTCACCACGTTTACATCAGCAAAGCGCTCGCTCTGAAAGTGAATGGGCTATCGAGCGGAGGACTCTGACGACTCGCGACCGCAGAAGCTGACCCACATCACTAACCCTAAGCCCGTTAGTAGAGCCATCGAGATGCGCGTCCCGAAAGGCATGTGTGGCGAAATGAAGCCTTCGATAATGCCGGCGATAAACAGCAGCGGAAAGACGGGAGCGAAGAGTTCCCAAGCTCGTTGTGCTTCTTGTTTGAGAGCAAAGGCTCTGGTTCGAGCGCCCGGCGCAACAATCCCACGTACAAGTACCAGGCCTGCCGTTGCGGCCAAGACAAAGGTCTGAATTTCGATGACACCGTGACACCAGAGTACGGACGAGATGGCTTCGGCTTGTCCCCAATGCCCAGCTACGGCGGTGTAGGTGCCGAGCATCAATGCGTTATTGGTGAGGATGAGGATGTACAGAATTGGAATTAGAGCCGATGCGAAGAATAGAACTCCAACTCCCATGTTGTGGAACATGATCATGCCGGCGGTTTGGGGGGATTCTCCCAATCCGAACGTGAAGTTTCCGCGGAAGCTATCGCCAGGTTGCAGTGCACTGAGTTGTTCAATTTCGCCAGCCACTACGGCGGGGTTGAGCAACGAAAAGGCCATCGATAAATCGCCAATTACAGCGTAGTAGGCGGCGACCGCCAAGCCGTACATGAGCAGAAAAGATGCCGCTAACAGTTTCCACTCCGCGCGAATGGCGCGGGGCGAGCGGACCATCATCATCGTGTAGGTGCGACTAAGGAAACTGGTTTGGCTGCGGTTCAAGCCGCGAAACAAAATGCCGTGCGCGGTGCCCGCTAGGTTGCGGAGCTGAGCCAAGGACTGTGCGCTCTCTCCGCGACTTTCACGTTTCGCGAGCTGCGAGCACGCATGTCGATACAAATCGGGAAGTTCCGAGAGCTGCTCGTCGGGCAGTTTCTTAAGGCCCTGTGAGCGAATGAAATTTATCGATCGCTTCAATCGTGCGAGCGGCTCTTCGGTTCGCTCGCTAGTCTTCGTTTCGGTGCTCACGTGGCCCACGGTACCCATGATCGCTTGTCTCTACACGCTCAATCTGAGAGAGGAGCGGCTTCACAATCGCACGAGCGTCCGTGAACTGATAGCTTTCGAGCGCGATGACCATGCTCGTTCTAGAAACGCCCGAAGGCGTCGACCTTTCCCGCGAAATCGCGGGACCCGGTAGCCGCTCGGCTGCGGCCATCCTGGACGTCATCGTATTGGCAGCGGGTTACCTGGTTTTACTGCTCCTCGCCTTGCTCGCCGAGAGCAACGGACTTTCTGGCATTCCGAGCGGCGTACTTCAGGGCGGCACAGTTCTGATCCCGTGCCTTTACCCGGGGATTTGCGGAATCCTGTTCGACGGTCAGACGTTTGGCAAAAAGCTGATGGGACTGCGAGTCGTGGGGGACGGTGGATATCCCGCCGACGCGCTTCAACACATTTTGCGCTCCTTGTTATGGCCGATCGAATTGGCCCTGTGGATTCCGATGCCCCTGGGCCTAATCTTGATTGGAATCACCGAACGTCGCCAGCGACTCGGTGACATGATCGCGGGAACGGTCGTCGTTCGTGAACCGAGGTTATTAGAAGACCGAGAGCCCTTTCGAGGCGAAAGCTGGAGTCGGTTGGCACGGCGATCTCTTGATCTTTCAGCCTCTCGTGTGGCCGTGCTCGAGCGCCCTGATTACGAGTTGTTGCGAACCCTACTCATGCGAACCGGCATGCAACACGAGGCTCGACGAAAGCTGATGGTGCGAACGGCTCGTTATTACGACCAGCGCCTTGAACTCGGTGGTTTTCA
>JBLINP010000221.1:0-8201 GCA_047639415.1 Planctomycetota bacterium
AACGCAAGCTCGAAGCGGCCATCGCCGCTCACTTCGAGTTTGAAGTTCCCGTGGTCGTGCGCTCAATGGGGGAATTAGTGAGCGCACGGATGAATTGCCCGTTCGAAGAGGCTGCGAGGCTTCGGCCTAAATTACTGCACATCGGTTTTTCGAAAGCGGCGTTCGAGGAGGGCTGCCTCGAGAAGTTAGAGCCCTATTGCAGAAGTGGTGAGCGAGTGGCGCTGTCGGGTACGAGTTTTTGGATGGATTCCGAAGGCATCCACGGCTCGAAAATGACGCCGACCGTTCTCAATCGAGCGTTCGGCTCACCGGTGACGATGCGCAACACGAAAACGCTCGACGCAATTGTCGCGCTCGCGCGCTAAAAGTCGTCAGCAGACTTTGGGTCACGCTTTCGCGCGCACGTATTTGAAAACTACCGTATCGGACTCACCGGTTTTCTCATCGAACGACAACCAATGCTGTTCGAACGTGTCGTCACCTGTGAAGACGAGAGTGATGCCACCCATGTAGTGATCGTAGCCTTCGCGCAAGTCCAAAACGCTCTCTGGCTCAAACGCAAGTTGATCACCTTCGAGCGCGTTGGCGCGCATGGTCGGCAGATTACCGCCGCCACAATAGTGGGTCATAACGAGCGAGTTGCCATCGAGTGTGTACATGTTCATGATTTCCTATTTGGTACCCGGGAACATAATCTCGCGCACAAGCGAACCACCGGATGTGACCGTAAAGGTGACTTCGCCGGGGTGTTCTTCAGCTTGCAGAATTCACGCGTCTTCAAACGCAAGCACGGGTGCAAACAGTGTCTCACGCTGCTCGAGATTCACCTCGGTAAGAACAGTGTTAGTGGATTTACAGGCGAGCGTGGAGGCGAAGAATAGTGTGATGAAAGTTAGTCGAAGCATGATGAGCCCCTCGGCGGCAATTGGCGGTTTGAAAGTGGCCACGATGGCAAGCTGCCTGCGCCAACGAGTCAAATACCGGACGAGTTGTTGAGCTACGACGATGACGAATTCAGACGACTCCTTCGGCTTTATCGACGATGCTCTCAGTTTCGCAACGTAGGATTAGTGGATGCTATTCGCCCTTATCGCTCTCACGATAGCGTCCGATCCCTACGCGATTGAATCTGAGCGTTACCGGCTGCACTCGGACGTAGAGCCTCGAGAAGCACTGACCGAAGTGCTGGTGGACCTCGACGAATTGTGGATTCAAGCCACGTTGTTTTTCGGAGACATGCCTAAACGCGATCGACCGCTGAATGTGTTTCTCTACGACACGATTGAGAAGTACAGGGAAGTCGATCAGCGGCTTACGAAAGGGCACTTCGCTTCGAATTTAGCCTTCTCACACTGGGGTAGTTGGACTTCGCATGTCGCTCTGCAGCCGCCGACTGAACGAGCGGTGATCGAACACACTGGAGTGCCTAAGCAATCCCGTTCGTTAGTTGTGCATGAAGCTAGCCATACGTTTATGTATGCGCTTTTCCCAAACCATATCTCGCATCCCAATTGGTTCTCGGAGGGGTGTGCGAACTGGTTGTCAGCGAAAGTTGGTGTTGCTCGTGGTTGGGGAGGGACGCACAAGTCAGACCCCTATTCTTCGGAACAAGCGCGTATCACGGTGGAGTTGCTTGCGGAGGGGACGCTGCCGACGGTCGCGGCGATACTGGATGAATCGCTCGAGTTGCTGACTACTGGGCAACGCTACGCTGTGCACGACGTCTTTTTCAGGTACCTGATGTCTGAAAAATCTAAGCCGGGAATTTTGAAGCTATTCGACGGCATTCGCCGCGAAGACGAGGGGCCCAAGTTTACCGCACGAACCCGGGCTATATTCGAATCCCAATTTGGACCGGCTAAAAGTAACGAGAAGAGCTTTGGCCGCTATGTCGAAAAGTTAGCTTTTGCTTGGGATCAAACTTATCGCTCCTTGGAAGCTACGGGCGATGAGTGGGTGCAGATCGCGTATCCGGATAAGAACGCGATTGCCTGGCGTACCGCTTCAGCTGGGACGAGCCACTACGAAATCGCCGGCAGTTTGACGGTCTTGTCACGCAAAGGTCGACAAATGAATCTGCTGCTCGATCGGCGCAAGGATGGCGAGTTTCGTGGTTTCGTTTCGCTCGCGTTTAGCGTGGGCAACGGATTGACCTTATTCGAATACTTACCGGACGGAGCCGGGTGGGAGAACCGCGGTTCGGTCAAACTTGAAGATTTGAAACTCGACGAAGCGCTGACGTTCGAAGTTTTAGTGCGTGACGATCATTTGGAAGTGAAAGTTGGCGGAGAGTTGGTGCTCGAAGAAAACTTCAATGGGCGCAAGTTAGAGGGGCCGTGGGGGATCGGAACGCAGACGAATACGGCGGGGATTTGGAAAATCGAGAAGGCGCCCGGTCTCTAATCGTGATCTTTTCGTGGAGCGCGCAAAAGCTAGCTAGATGAAATCGACGGCGATGCGTTTCCGATGACTCAGTTTTCGCCTCAGTCGTTTTTATATCACCTTGGCGTTGCACGTGTCTTTGCTGGAGAGGCTCGACGACGGTTTCTATTCCTTCTACGAGTACCCGAAGTCCCTCGAGTTTTCAGTTAAATAGAAACACCTGGCAGAGGTGTCGCTGGCGTGAGCTAGCGACGGGACTGCCAGGTGTTGTTGTTTCGTCGGCGCGCTCAGTGGCGTCGACACATTGCGTGGTGGATTACTCCGTCACGAAGAACATAGCGACAGCGATGCCGCCTTCCTCGACCTGAACGGTCTGTTGCATCGTCTTTGAGCCCGTGCCATTCATCTGAATGCTGACTTCATTGGCTCCGGCAGGTGCCGATTGGATGCTGACCATGATTTCAGCGGGCAAGAGACTCCAGCAACGAATGTCGGGCAAGTCCAAGGCTTCAGCGACGAAGCTGAAAATTTTCACGATGTTGGCGAGGTCTTCATCACCATGCTCTTCGGCAAGCGCTTCTGCGCCGTGACGAACGAGGTAACGAACAACCGTGGCAGCGACGATTTGGGGGAGCTCATCCTCGAAACGTGCGATTGCCTGAGTCTCAATATCCACGACCTGAACTAGATCACCGGTGCTGCCGTCGACCGTAGCCGTGCCTGACGAGTAGAGGTGCGAACGCGACTTGAGGTAGGGCACGATGACAGAGTTGCGACCGAGAGCAGCCATTGACGCGCCGTCGTGAGCATATTCGAGATTCGTCGGACCGAGAATGTGTTCTTGGTCTTTTCGAACGGGGGCTTGGCCATTCATGACTACGACCAAGACGCTGCCTTGCCCATCTGCAACTGGAGCGTCGAGGTCACCGAATTCATTCATCCAGCGTTGCCTGTCACTGAAGCCGTGCTCCTTGGCGATCGCCAGCAATCTAGGCTTGAGGAAATCAGCGCCGCAACTTTCGAAGGCCGTTTTGTAGGCCACGTGGGCTTGCTTCGTCTCGTTGGAAGCTTCAAAAGCCAATCCGTAGAGCAACGGCGTTAGTGCACTTTTGAAATCATAGTGACCTTCGACTTCGGTCTGAAAGTCATCCTGCGTTGCTGCCCGTCGTGCAGCGATTTTCATGCTGTTGAAATCACCCTGCTGCAAGTAATTGAGGATGTTCAGTGAGTTGAGAAGAATCTTCTCATGGGGCATTCCGCGATACTTAGCTGTATTCGCGTTGAGCGCGAACTCGCCAATGTTCTCGAGGGCTTTGCTGTCGAAGTCCGAGACTTCGAGTTGCTCATCGGCAACTTGAAAGTCGGTGCCGGCAGCCGCGAAATTGCGAGCTCTCTGATGAATGAGTCCGCGCTCCATCAGATACATCGGGCGATCACCGGCTTCCTCTTCACCTTCTCCGTTACTGAGCGCGCCATCGAGTACGGCCTGGGCGCCGGCCATGTCGCCCGCGTAAAACTTCTCCTGATACTTCGGCATGAGTGCACGAGCTTCAAAACCCGCGCAACCAGCTGAAGCCGTGCAAAGCGCAGCGAGTCCCAGGCCGAGAATGGCCTGCTTGCTCCATATTAAACTAATCTGAAAATTCATATTCCCTCCTCCGAATTATGGTTGAACTGGTGACTAGCTTTGGCTCTTGGTGATGTCGGCACTCTTTATCCAAAGTATTTCGCCAGTTTCAATGTTTACGGCTTTGAGATATAGACGGTACTGGGTACGGGCGGTGCCAGACATGCGTTCGGTCTCGCCCTTGAGCACGCCACCGATGATGTAATTGAATCCAAGCAGGTTGCCAGCTTGAGGAACCGTACCGCCGTTATACCAGTCGGTGTGTTGCTCCATCATGCTGCTCTTCAGCTTGTCCACGCCTGCGGCAGCAATGATTTTGAAGGTACCCATATTCAGGATTTGCTCTTGAAAAGACTCGCGCAAGTTGGTGGTGTCGAGTCCGTACTGGTCGGTCTCGTTGTTGATCTCCATGATGGCTAAGCCGGGACGCTCGCCGGTTGCCCGAATTCTTTGCGCCCAAGATTCGTCGAGGTTGGCGAGCATCGTCCTGAGTGAGATGTCGACGTCCTTGAGGTCGAGCTTGCGGCTGAGAGCGGCGTCGTTAACGCGGGCGTCGTCGCTGCCGCGCGTGATCGTTGAGCCACATCCGGCGGTGGTAACGCCGAGGCCAAGGACAAGGAGAGCGGAGATAGCGAATTTCGATGCGGGCATTGGATGCTTTCTGGTGGTGATAAAGCGCTCAATGGAGCGGTGTTGACGGTTTATGAGAGCGATATGTGACCGTCGCAGACCAAAAATCGCAAGCCTCACGCCCGTGATTTGGACTGAGCTTGGCTTCGAGGAGCGTGAGAGGGACCCATTGCTCCCCGAACTCCGGCACCTACGAGTAGGACAGCAACTCCTAGAGAAGGACTGGCCACTGCGGAGTCGAACGAGGAATCTTGCGGAATTGCAAAACGAGATTGAGAGCCTGACTGGCTTATGACATTCAGCATTAAGAGCGTCGCGTACCGCGACAGCGTTGTGGGCGCCCTTCGATTCAAATCCAGAAAGCTGAATCAATGACGGCAGGTTGCGATTTGACTAGCGGAATATGCCAGTCGCCGAGTAGTGCTGAGCACGGTTAATAGATGTGATCGAACGCTAGCCCGGATTATTCATGAACCGCGAGGCATAACGCCTCGAATTGGTTCCTGCTGGCACTTTGCAGATACTTGCCCCCGCAGACGACCTTGTAAGGTCGTTGAGGACGCCAGTATCTGCAAAGTGCCAGCAGGAACCAATAGACCGGCAGTGCCGGTCGTTCGTGGTGTTTGGTCCGCGTGTTCATGAATGATTCGGGCTAGGCCGAGCCTTTGTTTGTGAAGCAGGTGGCCATCATCGGCTTCCGGATCAGTTTCGAGCAATTTTGCATCGCCGGTGCGACGCTTCTTGGGTATAAAGTCGCTTCTTACTTACGAAATACTCTTTCGATGTCCGAAAGACTTCGTGCTACCCCTCCGGTACTTTCCTAAAGACCCGCAACCCAAACCGAATCATGAGCCTCTACGAACGCCTCGGTGGCGAACCCGCTTTCACTGCTGCCGTCGACCAGTTTTACCGCCGCATGTTGACCGACAATCGCGTTTCATCGTTTTTCAATGACGTCGATATGGATGGCCAGATCGCAAAGCAGAAAGCGTTTTTGACGTTCGTGACCGGTGGGCCGGCGAACTACACCGGCCTTGACATGCGCGAAGGTCACAAGCGTTTGGTCGAACGTGGACTGAACAGCGAGCACGTCGACATCGTGATTGAACATCTAGGCGGCGTACTGACGGATCTTGGCGCCAACCCCGATGACATTGCTGAAGTGGCCTCGCTCGCGGATAGTGTTCGCGACGACGTTCTCAATCGATAGACCTTTCTTGAGCAACGATTCGTTGAGCAACGAGTCATGCTCAAAGTGGAGAACCCAAAAAACTATGGCAACCATCCAACTTGAGAATATCACCGTCGCCTTAGAGGCTGGCGAATCGGTCCTTGAGGCACTCGAACGCACAGGGCTTGATGTTCCAAGCGGTTGCCGGGCTGGGGCGTGCACTAAATGCATGTTGCAGGCCGACGGTAAACCGCCCGTTGGAAGTCAGCGAGGCTTGCGTCCGACACTTCAGAGTCAGGGCTATTTCTTGGCGTGCCAGGCTTATCCGACCGAGCCTTTGAAATTGCGCTCTGCCGTGGGGCCCGATCCCATCGATGCACGCCTCGAGAAAATCGCTCTAGTGGCGTCCGACGTTGCGCAGCTGTTCCTTCGACCGCTTTCTGGTTTTGAGTATCGACCCGGTCAATACCTCGATGTGTTTCATCCGAGCGGAGAAAGGCGCAGTTATTCCGTGGCCAGTCTGTCGAGTAGCGGATTGCTAGAGCTCCACGTACGTCTCGTTTCGGGTGGATTAATGAGTGGTTGGCTGCACGGTCTTAGTGCCGGCGAAACTGTTCGAATTCGCGGCCCATTCGGTCAGTGCTTCCACATTGCAGATGAGCCTTCGCGCAAGCTGCTACTCATCGGTGCCGGAACCGGGCTCGCGCCCCTCTTGGGAATTGCTCGCGATGCCGTCGAACAAGGACACACAGGCTCGATGTTCTTAGTGCACGGCGGTTTGGATCCGAGTCGTTTTTACCTGCGAGACGAGCTCGCGCAGTTGGCTAGTAAGACCCCTCAGCTGGACGTGCATCATTGCGTATTGCGTGACGCCACCAATCGCGAACACGAAGGTGCACTGGATAAGGTCGCCATCGACTTGGTCGGTTCGCTCGACAATGCTCGCGCTTTCTTATGCGGCGACGAGGGAATCGTTCGTGTCCTACAGCGTAGCCTGTTTATGGCTGGAATGTCGTCTGCAGAGATTTTCGCAGACCCGTTCTTGGCGACACTTCCAATTAAGGCTTAGCCTGGATCTACTTGAATCCGGAGCTCGGTCTGCTTGAATAAGCTGCAAGTGCCGCTGAGTTTTCCAGGCGCGGTTCCCGAATCAACTAAGCAGCCATGCGAATCACCAAGCAAACCGATTACTCCCTACGTATTTTGCTCTACTTGGCTTCACGGCCGGGTCAGCGCGTGTCATCGAAGCAGATCGCGGAGGCGCACAATATCTCGCTCAATCACTTGCACAAAATCGTGAGTGTGTTGGGCGAGTTGGGCTTTTTGCAGGTGTTTCGAGGCGCGTACGGTGGATTGGAATTGCAGCAAGACTTAAAGACGGTTTCGATTGGTGCGGTGATGCGTGCAATCGACGATAAGTCTTCGCTTGTTGAGTGCTTTAACGAGGAAACGAACACTTGCGTCATTTCGCCTGCCTGCGCGCTGAAGGGTGCGTTGAAGCAGGCGCAGGAAGCTTTCTATCAGAGCTTGGATCCCCTCACTCTGGCTGATGTTGTCAAAGGTGGGAAGGCCGCACGGCTGCGTGCCTTGACCTCGGACGCCTAACCGCGAGCTTTGCGCGTAGGATGTTTGGATGGGTAAGCGAGATTCAGACCAAGCGCGTGGGGTCAAAGCTTCAAGTACGGAGTTTTCGAATTACGACCAGGTAGATAAGCCGGGCTATCACCTTGCCGAGGCCGCTGACGGACCCGAGGCTTTTGACGAAAGCTTCGAATTCACAACCTGTGACCTTGGGTTGTATTTGCGCGGAAACGAGCAGGAACGTGCCGCGTTTGTTGACGACTTAGGAAGCGCGATGGCGAGTATTGGCTTCGTTGTGCTTACCGGACACGGAATCGACTTTGACTTGATGGAAGATGTTGCGAAGGCAGTCGAGAAGTTTTTTACGTCGCTTCCACTGGACGCCAAATTGGCGTTTCGAGCGGCCCGGCATGGCGCGGTGAGTGAAGGCTATTTTCCGGTCAAGGCGACGAGTGAAATTCACCCCGACTTGGTCGAAGGATGGGTCTTTGGAAATCGCGCTTTCAATCTCGACGAGGATCCTTTGTTCGAGAACATCGCGCTTTGGCCTCAGCCTGAATTCGAAAAACGTTTTCGAGAGCTTGTTCGCGCCGAATCTGAACTGTTCCTTCCGATCATGCAGAGCATATTGAAGTACCTCGGCTCTGATCCGCATGCTTTCGATGAACGCTTATCGAAACCGAACTTTGCATTGCGCTTGAATCGCTATCCTCCGCTAGCCCGAATTATTCATGAACACGCGGACCAAACACCACGAACGACCGGCACTGCCGGTCTATTGGTTCCTGCTGGCACTTTGCAGATACTGGC
>JBLINP010000222.1:0-8194 GCA_047639415.1 Planctomycetota bacterium
GCGACCAGGATGTGATCCTTGATTTCACGGGAAGGCGTCTGGCCGGGCGCAATCACACGCGCATGATCCACCACCGGGTCGGCGAGCAATTCCGACGTGATGTTCAGCACTTCCTGTTCCGAGAATTCAGGGGAGAGCAGGGTGCCGCGGCCGAGTCGAATCCCGCTGATGGAATCGATTCCGAGGTCGCGAACCTCTGCGAGGGCCTGGTTGCCCTCGGGATCATCGAATCCGGGAGCGCGAAAAACCTCTACACGCCATGCATTGGGAGGAGTCGTGGACATGGAAAAAGTGGGGGGCTGCGGTCGTTTTGAAGACGGGAAAGTGTGAATTGAGCAGTCTAGCTTCCACGGCAGCGGAACTCCCGCTTTGGAGGCTGCCTTTAATAGGAAGTGGCGTGCTTCTTGGGCTCGGCCCGCGCCATTTTGGGAGGTGCAATTGCGCCGCTCCGCAGGAAAGGCTGAACAGGCAGTTGCCAAAGGCCCTCTCAACTAGGAACCTTATAGAGATTGCCCTTCGCCTCTGCGTGGGGAAAGCACCGACAAAGGGATCCATTGAGCAACAAGTCGAACAGTTCCCATGACGCCGCGATGAGCGGACCGACCTTCGAGCGTCCGATCGCGGAGATTGAAGCCAAGATCAGCGAGCTGGAATCCCTCTCGCAGAGCACCAAGTTGGATATCTCCAGCGAGATCGAAGCGCTGCAGGAAAAGCTGAAGGAGCAGATCCATACGGTTTATTCGGATCTGGGAGCGTGGGATCGTGTGTCCGTGGCACGCCACGCCAAACGTCCCGTCGCTTCCGATTACATCGCCTCGGTTCTCGATGATTTCTTCGAGCTGCACGGCGACCGAGCCTTCGGCGACGACAAAGCGATCGTCACGGGATTGGCGACGATCGATGGACGCCGAGTGATGCTGGTGGCGCACCGCAAAGGCCACACGACCAAAGAGCGCATGGAATGCAACTTTGGTTGCGCGCACCCCGAGGGTTATCGCAAAGCGCTACGGAAGATGCGCTTGGCGGAAAAGATGGGTTTGCCCATCGTGAGCTTGATCAACACGCCCGGTGCCTATCCGGGCATTGGAGCGGAAGAGCGCGGACAGGCGCTCGCCATCGCTGAAAACATTTTGGCGATGTTCCAACTCGCCGTTCCGATCGTAGTCGTCGTGATCGGCGAAGGCGGTTCTGGAGGCGCTCTGGGGATTGGCGTCGGCGATCGCGTGCTCATGATGGAGCACGCCTATTACTCGGTGATCAGTCCCGAGGGCTGTGCCGCGATTCTGTGGAAGGATGGCGAACGCTCGCCGGATGCCGCCGAAGCGCTCAAGCTGACCTCGGGCGACCTGAAGGAACTCAAAGTGATCGATGAAATCGTGCCCGAGCCCGCCGGCGGTGCACATCGCGATCCGGAGACGGCCATGCGCACCGTGAAAGAGGCCATCACGCGCAACCTCGACGAGTTGGGTAAGCTAAATGTGGAGCAACTGCTGGAGCAGCGTCACCACAAATATCGCCATATGGCTGCGATTGAGGGCCGTTTTCCAGCCCCTGCTGCCCCTGGAGTCGCCGACGATTGATCGGGCTAAAGAAGTGAAAGGGCTCCTATAAAAAACGGATCTTTCGCCAACGACCAAAGGAATTCAATCGTAGGCGCTCTTTGATCGCCTTTTCGCTTTTCCCGATTCATTCACGCTACATGTCCATTCCCGGTTCGGAGCCCCAAAACGAACAGCTAGAGACGGGAGTCTCCGAGAGGGCACCTGCGGCCTCGAATCGTTCGGATAACGCTGCCCGCTCCGACGAACCCAGCGATCACGACCTGATTCGCTGCGCTCAATCGGGTGATGAACTGGCCTTTGCGACCTTGGTCCGCAGGCACGAGCGGCGGGCCTATCGCGTGGCTCGCAACATGGTCCCCGGTCGCGAGGACGCTCTGGATTTGGCTCAGGAAGCCTTTTTACGGGTCTTCAGAAGCTTAGACCGCTTCGACTTCCGCCACGACTTCACGACTTGGCTCTATCGTATCGTGACCAACTTGGGGATCGATCACCTCCGCAAGCGCCGTCCCATGGTGAGCACGTCGGTCATGATTGGGGACGATGAGAGCCAAATCGACCTGCCCGATGCGAGCGTCCCGAATCCTTCCGAGCGGCTCGAAAGCCTGGAAACCGCGGATCAGGTGCGTACTTGCATCGACAACCTGGCGCCGCATTTTAGGGCTGTCCTGACGCTTAGAGAGCTCGAGGGGCTCTCCTGCATCGCCATCGCCGACATCGTGGGGGCGACGCACGTCACCGTACGCTGGCGGCTCCACCGCGGTCGCAAATTATTTCAAGAGGAGTGGGCGCGCCAAGAACGGCTTCGCGAGCTCGGCAGCGAGGGCGGCGAGGAAACGCTTTCCGAGAACACCGAGGATTCCTTCGAACAATAGGGTTCGCCGCCAATGAGATCCTCGAAAGTACTAACGCCAGGTCGTTCTACCCGTAATTCATCGCACATAGCTGAGAAATTGAAGCACGCGATGACCACTAACGGAATGAGCAGATCAAGTGAGACCACAGTCCCTGTGGTATCTGAAACTTCAGTGACCAAAACAGTGGTGACCAAAACAGTGGTGACCAAATCAGTGGTGACCAAATCAGTGGTGACCAAAACTGCAGTTACTACAACTGCAGTGAGCGCCACGCCCCAGCCTTGTCCGACAGCCTGATAGCCATGAATAGTTCAAAACACGACTGCGCCGACATTCGGCAATACCTGCACCTGCTCCACGGAGGGGAACTCGATTCCGATCCATTATTGCAACAGCAAATGCAGGCGACGCAAGAGCACCTGACTGAATGTGGTGCCTGCCGCCAGGAACTTGAAGAAGCCAAGCGCTCGCGTGAGCTCTACCTCCAGGCCGCAGTGGATGCGGACTCCGAAGAACTCGACCTTTGGCCGGGTATTCGCTCGCGCTTGTACAGCGAACAGATTCTCCAACCGCAACCGGGGGCCGGTCTTGATGCTGCGCCGGATGCGTTGATGCCCAGTACAACGGCCAACCGTCCGAAATTCTCATTGGTCCGTCGATTGGCGCCGCTTTCAACAGTTCTCGCAGCGGCCGCCGCGGTTCTGATCGCCATGCCGCTGCTGAAGGGCGCTCTATTTACTGACGAGGCGAATGCTCCGACCGGCGGCACCGTCGCGAGTCAAGTTGGGCTAGCCGAGCCGCTGCAACTCGGAAGCGCGCCGGTTATCGGTGCTGGAGACATTCTGGCCGAGGCCGCGCCCGTTTCCGCGAATCCCGGTTCTCCCAATTCGGATGGCGGGCTCCGTCCCGTGCTGAGTGGAGACGAGAGTTTGACCGAGCGCGAGCAACGCGAGCGTCTCGAGCAGGGCCTCTATCCCGATCAACGCCTGCCCTTCGGTTCTGGGCCAGGCGCTTTTAGTACCCATTCGTTTGAACCTTCTCTGTACGACGTCGTCAATCAACGTCAAGTGCGCTGATCTCCTTCGCGTTCCGGTCTCGCCGGAATGGAGCTCGTTCTTGACCTTCGAACGATTGTCATTGACCCCGCATGGATGGGTCGCGTTTCGTGCCGCGACTTCACTCTCCCGATGAGGAGTACACGATGAAAAGTAAAATGATGTTCGTGGGGGCGCTGAGCGTTCCCTTCCTGATCCTTTCGAATCTCAGCACTGAAGCCTTTGGCCAGGAATTGAATACGCCCGAGGCGTCTCAATCTGGAGGCCGATTGGTGCAAGTGGCTCCGCTGCCCGATCCCGAACCACAGGATCCTGCGCAACAGGAGAGCCACGAGAAGCACAAAAACCTGTGGGTTCAACTCGGACTCAACGGGCAAGCACAAGACCAGGCTCAGCAAGAAGCCTTCTCCGCCGATCACTGGCTGTACCTACTCTCCGACGCGGACTTGGATGTTCGCATGAGCAATTTCGACAAGATCGTCGAGCTCGCTCGGGGAAACCTCGAGGCGCGCAATTGGTTATCAGCGCGCGCGAGCGATACGGTTGATCCGGAATTGGCTTGGACCGCTAAGTTGGCCCTGCGCGAAGTGGAGCACCGTGGGCTGAAAATGTTCTTCGGTACGCCCGGCGCCGGTCATCACAGTTTATTTGGTCCAGGAGGCGTCGGTAGCCAGGTCTTTAAGTTTCAACCTGGTGGTGTCAGCGGGCTCAACTCGGACGCGCTTCGCATAATCGAAAAGCTTGGCAATTCTGGCTCAGAGAGTCAGAGGGTCAGCGTGACTTCCGGTCCGAACGGCGTGAAGGTTTCCGTCGTCAAGACAGTTGACGGTAAAGAGGAGACCAGCGAGTACGAAGGGGCGAGCGTCGAGGAGCTGATCGAAGCTCATCCCGAACTTTCGGATTTGATCGGAGGCGCTGGGCATGGTTTCCAGTTTGGCTTCGAGGGCAATGAGCTTTTCGATCTCGATGGAATTCAACTCGAGTTGGATCGCACCTTCGGAAACATGATGCCGCTGGACGTATTCAAGTTCCGGAAACCGAGCGATCAGAAAGGCGGCCAACTTCGCTCTCAAATCAAGCCGGCCCAGGGACAGGTGCGAACCGATATTCTCGGTGTGTATATATTCCGCGGCACGGATGCCGAACTCATTGAGAATGGCTTCGACCCCAAGGCCGGAGTCTTTGTCGAGAGCGTGGTTGCCGGGACTTTGGCAGCTCAACTAGGCATCGCGACAGGCGATACGCTTTCCTCGATCAACGGTGTTCACATGGAGAATGGCGACATGATCGGCAAGACTCTTCGGGACCGTGCTGACGATCAGGACTTGGTCATCGAAGGCATCGATTCGGGCGGCAAGGCTTGGACGAAGACCTGGAGTCCGCCAGTGATCGAAGCGAAGTAACGCGTCGAGGTGTCGTGCGATTCGACACGACGCTATTAGATCTAAAAGGACCGGCGCTTCAATTCTGAAGCGCCGGCCTTCTTATAGGTTCAGTTGCGGGAGTGGTGGAAGCGGGAGAGATGGTCGTGCAGGGTTGTTGCGGCGATCAGAGAATGACTTAAACGGCGGCGGGTGGAGTCGCCGGGGGGAGAGGCGATTGGGAGGGAGAGGAGCGGCTGTGGAGTTCGAGGGAGTGAGCCGGAGCGGAGTTTGGGAGGATGCGTTGGGCTTGCTAGTAAATGGGGTCGGCGCGGTTGTGCGGGTCGGGCAATTCGCTGGGCAGCAATTGGAGAGTCGCGCACTGGATTAGGTAAGAGCCGCCAGCCGATGCGTTCAAAAACTCGCAACTCCACATCTGTCTCCAAAGCCAATGGCCGTCACGCAACTCGCGACTCGCAACTCTCAATCTCCATCACTAGTTGAACACCATCCCAAACCCGCAAGCCTCCCGATCTCAAATCCATCTGTGCAACCGCGCAATCCCGCTCTTTCCTCCCAAACTTCGAAGTCCTCCGTCAACTCCCTACCCCTCCCGTTTAAGTTTTCTTCTCTCTCCCTCTTGGAAAACGAATTGCCCGTCAACCAGATGCCCTCCTCGCGTGCATCAACTTCTAACGCGGTGACTGCGGACCGCTTTTGATACCGCTCGAGTTCCGAGAATACGTCTCTTTCTCGTCCGCCTAGCCAAGCTTCACCTAATGGCGCAAGAGAACGTCCGTCTCTTCGCCCGTCGACGTCGCGCAGCTATCGCACCGATCGGTTTTATCGACGTCTCAAATTGCGATTCCAAGTGGTTTGCAATTCAAACGCTTTGCGAATATCGGGGTGGTGATAGGGCTTTTCCGAAAGCGAAAGGAAGCGGCTAATATCGGCCACGGCTTCGGCGTACTTGCCGTTGTCGGCGAGGATTTGAGCTCGCATCGAGAACGCCTCAGATCGATCTGGATTGATACCGATGACAAAGCTGAGTCGATCGAGCGCGGCATCATTGCGCCCCAATTCTTGTTCAAGTGTCGACGCTAAGATGCTTGCATTGCACATCAAGTCGCTCGCACCTGTGACTTCTTTGCGCAGGCGGGATTCCTCGATCTCGTTCAAATTTCCGTTCTGAAGTTGTGAGGTCCAGAACTCACTCTCGGCGGCGAGGGTGGTTAGCAGCACGTCACAAAATCCAAGGCTTTCGTTAAACTGTCCGAGTGCTGCGGAGACGCGCATCGATCCGTTGAGCGCCTTTAAGTTCTTGGCACGCTTGGCGAGCGCTTGACCGAAGACCTCAAGTGATTCCGTTCGAAGACGCAGCGCGTTTTCCTCGTGTCTATTGATGCCCACCAACGGGTCTTCTTCCATCGCCTTTTTCGTGCCCGCTGCGATGGCTTCTGCCGCCTGCGCGTGTGCCATGCCCAAGCGTTCTAGTGTGGTTGCCAGTCCGATTGACACGCGGTAGTCATCCTCTGAATCGGCCAAGCGCCGAAAGATCATTTCGGCTCGCCCGAGCGTAATCGGGTTGTCCTGGCGCAGCAGGATTTGACCCATCATCAAGTTGAGCGGAACGTGATGCTTGTCGATCGCGAGCCCCTTCAGAGCCTGAGACTCGGCACGTGCTAAATCGTTTTGCTGGTAGTGGACGGTGGCCGAGTCCGAGTAGATGCTCAACTTATCTTCGTCGCTCACCTCGTTGGAGTAGCAACTCATGCCGGTTAGTGCGATCAAAACGGCTGAACAGAGGGATGGCTTCATAGGGCTTTTCGTGACGGTTTGGGAGGGAGTAGCTTACTACCCCAGGTCCCCCTGCTGACTACCAACTCAAAAGGAGTGGTTTGGCGCGTCCGCAAACTGTGATCGAACTAGTGAGTGGCGCCCGTGGGAACGCTGCCCACGGCCTTCATGAGTTCGCGCACTACAGTCGCGATCGACTCTTCATCGAGACCAGGGCTGAAGGGCAGAGAGAGGACTTCACTACTCGCCCGCATGGCGTGGGGGAAATCAGCGGGAGCGTATTCTAGGCCGGAGTAGGCTCCTTGGATGTGCAAGGGCTTGCCGTAATACACAGCCGTGGGGACGCCGACCGCACTCAGCTCTTTTTGAATTTCCGTTCGGCGAGGAGCGTGCTGGCCCAAGCGAATCGTGTACTGAGCCCAACCGGAAAGACTGCCTTCAGGCACGTTCGGTGTCTCGACACAGCCGTCCAAGCCACGCGCATACGCGGCGGCGACAGCTTGACGTTGTTCGACTTCGGTCGGGAAGCATGTGAATTTCGCGAGCAAGATTGCAGCTTGCAACGTGTCCATTCGCGCGTTGAGTCCAATGCGTCGGTTGTCGTACTTGTCATCGCCCTCGCCATGAACGCGAATCGATTTAATTGTCTCGCAGAGTTCATCCGAATCGGTGAACACCATTCCGCCATCGCCATAACAACCGAGCGGCTTCGCGGGAAAGAAGCTAGTGGCTGCAGCATCTCCAAAGGAGCACGTGCGCTTTCCATTGCGTTCGCCACCGAAGGATTGGGCGGCATCTTCGAGCAGGAAGAGATCGCGTGCTTCGGTCAACTTGAGAATGCGATCGTATTCGGCTGGCAGACCAAACATGTCGACGGGGATGACGGCGCGTGCGCGCAGCTCGTCGTGATTGACGGGCAGCGGATGAATGCTCGGGTCGCCTTGCTCGAAGGCCTTGAGCGCCAGTTCCAATTGATCGACGTCGATGTTGAAGGTCTTGGGATCGATGTCGACAAAGACCGGCGTCGCGCCTGTGAGCGAAATCACTTCGGCGGTCGCCACGAAGGTGTAAGGCGAAGTGAAGACGGCGTCGCCGGGACCAATGCCGCGAGCCATCAATGCCAAGAGTAAGGCGTCGGTACCGGATGAGCAGGAGACCGCGTGCTTGGAACCGACGTAATTGGCGAGCGTCTCTTCAAGCTCGGTGACTTCCGGCCCCATGACGTAGCGACCATGCGCAAGAACCGCATCCATGCGCTCGCGAACGGTGGATTCGATTTGGCGAAATTGAGATTTCAGATCGATGAAGGGAATGCCCATGAAAAGCTGCTCGTTCTCTGTTTGGTCCGCGGGGACTCTACTGGGTGACTGCGGGGGAAGCGGCGGCGAAAAAACACACGTTGGCTAGCCAACAGATTGACGTTGGCAGGGTAGTAATGAGTCTCGCGACTGGCAACCATAGCCGAGCTTGCTCGACCGCATATTGGCGATTAGAGCACTAGCCCGAATTATTCATGAACACGCGGACCAAACACCACGAACGACCGGCAGTGCCGGTCGTTCGTG
>JBLINP010000223.1:0-8178 GCA_047639415.1 Planctomycetota bacterium
GTCCTCGACGACCTTACAAGGTCGTCTGCGGGGGCAAGTATCTGCAAAGTGCCAGCAGGAACCAATTCGAGGCGTTTTGCCTCGCGGTTCATGAATAATCCGGGCTAGAGCGTCAACCCGAAGTCGCGATTCAAGATTTCGCGAAGCTCTTCAAAGTTCGCAACCGAGTACGTTGGCTCAACGCCCGTTTGCTCGATCCGGTAGCGCGAGGCGCGGCTGCTGTAGACGGAAACCATTCCGATGGTGTTGGCGGGCACGATGTCGTGGGCCGGGCTGTCGCCGACGTACATGACTTCTTCCGCGGCGAGGCCGAGGCTTCGCAGGGCTGTTTGGTAGAGCTTGGGATTGGGCTTTGAGATGCCGATTTGATCTGAAATGAAAATGGCGCTCGGTTCGAGATAGGGGACCAATTTGAGTCGCACCAATTTCTCGGCTTGCTTGACGGTCCAACCGTGAGTGATGACGCCGGTCTTGAGGCCAGCTTTTTGGAGCCCTTTGAGAAGCGGGATTACATCGTCAAAGGGCTCGAGTTCGGTGAACTTGGTGTTGTGGTAAGCCACGACGCCGGCGGCGACGATGAGCGCTCGGTTCTTGCCACCAAGATCCAGTTCGAGGCGTTGGATGAGCTTGTCGAAGTGATGATCGTAGTTGGAGGAAAACTCGCCGATGACCTCGTTGAGTTCCGCGAGGACAGCCTCGAACTCCATTTCTAAGCCAGCCTCGATCATGGCGTCGACCGCATTGCGTCGAGCTAAGCGAGCAAACTCGGAAGTGGCGACGAGCGTGTCGTCGATGTCGAACAGTACGGCGCGGAGGCTGGGCATGCGCTCACAGTAGCGCTCGGGCCTGTCCGTCGCCAGCCTCGGGACGCGGGAGAACGCAAAGCGCGACCGTGAGGTGTGTCACAGACCTGGGTTCGGTCGCTGTCGTCCCATTCCCGATAGCGGCGTTGTAGTTCATGCGCGTCTTTACAGAAACGCGGCGTCTTCGCTCCTTACCGCGACCGCACAGGCACCGAGCCTGTGCGGCGAATTCCGACAGGCCTCACGAGACGGCAGTTCTCGCTCTTATTGCTGTCCACGAAAAAGCCCCGTCCTCTTCGCGCGGAGCGAGGAGAACGAGGCTTTTGAAAAGCTTGGTTAGACCCGGGGGACTAGCGGTTGACTTGTTGGCGAATGTCGGTGATCCAGGCGCGAACCATGATCATCAAGCTCGATCGCTCGTCGTTGTAGCCTTCGTTCTTGAACAGGATTCCAATGATGGGAATGTTCGCGAGCCACGGCACTTCCGAGCGACGTTCGATCTGACGGATGCGCGAAAGCCCACCGATCAGGATCGTGCCGCCGTCCGGAATGACGACCGTGGTGAAGATGCTTTGAACCTGAAGCTCGGGCAGCGAGAACTCAACAGGCGAGGTGTTGCTACCTAGTCCAGTGGAGAAGGGGCGTAGCGCGACGACCTTCGCCACGGTGGGCTGAAGCTCGAGAGTCAAGTATTTGCGATCGTGGTGAATCGTCGGGCGAACGTCGAGGACAATGCCGTCTTGAAGCACGTTGATCTGCGGGTTGGCGATGGCCTCGAACTGGGCAACCTCAACTTCGAAGTCCTGAATGTAGGCGCGCTGATTGATGACCGTCACGTTGGCGTGCTGAGTGTTCTGAACACTGAGCAGTTGGTCGTTGATCAACTCGACTTGCGAACTCTTCTCGATCATTCGCAGGATCATGGAGACCTGCGCGTCGTCGAGGATCGACCACTGAGCGGTCAAGCCGCCAACGGAAGAGAGCATGTTGCCCAGGGCGTTGTCATAGAGGTTCGAGGTGTGACCCTTGAACTGACCGTCCTGACCGTCGTCGAAGAAGAAGCCTGCAGAGGGAGCACCAGCAGAGTTGTTGACGACGCCGGTACCACCGTTGTCGAAACCAAGGCTGGCGTTGTCTTCAAGACCGTTCGTGATGTCATCCAGGTCGGTGAACGGACTGGTCGGATTGTCGATGCCGCGGAATTCCACGCCAATCTCCTGCAACCAGTTGTCCTCGATCGACATGAACTTCGATTCGATGGTGACCATCGATGAAGAGAACAAGCGCAGATCTTCGAGGAACTGCGAAATCTGAAGGTGAACCTCGGGCGTTTGGGCCACGATCAAGTTGCCTTCGGCGGGACGAATGTCGACGCCGTCGGTTTCCCAAGAAGCTTTGGCGACGTAGTTGCGGATCAAGTCTTCGAGCGCGTCCTTGTCGTAGATCTTGGTCGATTCGCCGAGACCACCGAAGGGGCCGCCGCCATCGTCGTCCTCGAGGTTTTCGAGCAAGCGCAACTCGTTGATGCGCGGGCCGAGGAAGTCGGCCAAGACGAAGTTGAGGTCCTGAATAGGATGGCTGTGAACGACGATCTCGCCGCGAGCTTTCTCGTTCGTGGTCAGGATGACCGCATCGTGCTTGATCATCCAAGTAACTTCGGGACCGGCGTAGTCGGCCACGAGGTCGAGCACGTTGATCAGCGGAAGCGGGTTGGTGAGCGCGAAGTTGAACACAGCGCCTTCGCCTTCGGCGGCGTCCTCAGCAGCGGGGTCGGTAACCAAGGGCAGACCCGTGAGCGTGTGAAGGGTGTCGACAACGACTTGGAGGCTTTCCTCTTCGTCGATCAGGAGGCCCGGAATACGAGTATCCATCAGTTGCTGGCGAAGGGCGGCTGTGCCGCCGCCATCGCTACCAGCGACGAGGTTGGTGCGATCCGCGCGAATCCTTGACGTGTGTTCCCAATCTTGTGCACTGGGGAACGTGATCAAGTCGGTGTAGGGGATCAGGAGCTCGTCCATTTGCTCCTCCCAAATCGTGTACTGATCGCGCTTGCGCTTCAGCGTGTCGGCGCGGAAGTTTTCGCGACCGGCTCGGAAAGCATTGTCGCGGAGGTCGATCGCGTGCTCGTTACGCGGATCGATGGTCAAAGCTTCGAGTGCAGCCTTTTGTGCAGCTTCGTAGCTCTCAGCGTGGAAGGACTTGAAACCGCCCTTCAAGATCTGAGCAACGCGCGCATCGCGACGCGCTACATCGGCCATCTCTTGTTCGCGCAAGTCGCGCAGAGCGATTTGCTCCGCCTCGGCACGACGATCTTCCGCGCTCTTGTCGCGGTTCATCTTGGCGCTCGCAAGTTGTGCTTCAGCGTCCTCTTGCAAGGTACCCCAGTCGAGTGAATAGGGCGCCCACCGGATGTGATCGAGGCACAGGCTAAACTCGGCAACGGCGGCTTCGTAGTCACCGCGGCCTGCGAGTAGGTTGCCGCGTCGCAGGTACTCTTCCGCACCGCTGCGAAGTTCCTGAACGCGCAACTCGTAGCGTTGCTCCATTTCGTGAGCAAGAGCGCCGGGTTCCCGCGAAGAGTCTCCAAGAATCGCGGCGACTTGATCGCTGAGCTTCCTGACTTCGAGGTTGTCCGGATCAAGCTCGCTAGCACGCGCGACTTCTAAAGCCGCATCGTCGGCATAGCCGCGCGCCATGAGGTCGCGTGCAGACTCGCAGTACTGCTCAACGAGCACTACTTTCTTCTGCTGCTCGACGGTAAGCAGGTCCCAGTCATCTTGCATTTCAGCACTTGACGCGCCCATGGAAGATGAGCCGCTCGAGCCGGATCCGCCACCATTACTGGCAGTGGGCTCGTTCGTGCTGAGTTGGGTCTCAGATCCACCGTCACTTGTCGTGTTGCAAGCGAGGGGAATCAAAAATGCGATGGTTAGTGCTGAACCGACGTATCTCATCGGGCGTTCCTGTATGGGGATTTCGGGATCGTCATGCGACGATTCTCGTCGATGGTGAGTAGCTCGGAAATGCCCTTCGTCCCACCGACCGAAACTCGATCGATGAATCCGTTACAAGGGCAGGGAGGGCGCGCAGACGATACCAGTAGGCAGGCTTTGCCGTCAAAGCTGAATGTGAAATCAACTACCGTCTGCACAGAGACTTAGAGGTTGTCCGAGGGGACTGCAGTACTGGCGACTTCCTGGAGGAAGGTCGCTGATCGGGTAAATCGAGAGTGGGCTTCTGAGAGGGGCTGGACACGCGTGATTTCGCTTTCAAGCCTCGAAGATGCTTCTGACTTCTAGAGCGGCTCGGGCTTCTGACGAAGGCCGACGTGGCGGCTCAGGGGCAAGAGCGTGAGCCAGCGTCCGATGGGACGCCGGAACGGAATCGCTTCTACAGAATCGTCAGTGGCTTCTTCAGTTCGCCGAATGCCTACTTCTCGAAGGATGCGACGAAGGTGATATCGGTGAAATCTGCGGCCAGAGCGGCGTCGAGAACACCCACGACGTCGCCGTAGACCACGCCTTTCTGCGCGTCGATGGTGCAACCGCGCTCGGGGTCGGCCGCGTGCAGCAACTTGAGTTGGCGTGCAATGGCGGTGATGTCGCTGGTTTTCTTGGGACCGACGCTCAATTGAATCAGTCGCGTACTATCGAAGACGAAGCGCTCGCCCGTGCTCGGATCCCAGGGACCCGTGCCTTCGGGATTGAGGCGTCCACCGGGCTTGATCACTTTGAGTTTGATCTCAACCTTCTCTTTGGGCGTGGCTTCTGAGGTGCTCATGCCGACATCCTTCGGAAGGTAAGCGGAGAGCTTGCCCTCGAGGGTTTTGAACTTGAGCGTACACATGAAGAAGATCAGCAGCAGGAAAGTGACGTCGATCATCGGCGTCATCTCAAGCTTGCTTTCTTCCTGGGCAATTTTGGCGAGTTGTGACATAGGGGTGTCCTCTGCTATTTCTCTTCTGGTTGCGCCGCCGCAATCTCAAGTTTCCAAATCTGAATGCCGTCTTTGCCGCAGATCTCCATGATCTTTTGCAATTGCTTGAACGGCGTCACTTGGTCCGCGCGAATCAGGAGTGGGTTGTCAGGCAACCTCACTCCGAGTTTTTCGTCCAACTTCTTGGGCATCAGCGACGCCTGGTTGGACAGAAAGCCCTCGAGCTTGCGGTAGTCGTTTTCTTCCGGATCGTAGTAGGGCACCTTGCGGACGATGATCTCGCCGTTCCACGCGATGTTGATGATCGGGCGCACGACGCTGGGGTCGGGTTCGTCCTTCACGGCCTGGACGGCAATGGGCAATTCGAGAACTTCGAATTCCTGTTGGGTCAAGTCAGTGATGATCATGAAAAAGATGATGAGCAGGAAAACGACGTCGATCATCGGCGTCATATCCATTTCCATCTCTGTCTTGGGATCGTGCTTGGAGAGATTCATGGCAGGTTGATCAGCGGATTCGAAGCGTGGGAGCGGGGGACCTTCTGTAGATCTCTTTCGCTGCCCGAGGAGGTCTATCGAGGTGACGGACCAAAGTTACGTAGCGTTCTCAAAGCCCTTCGCGGTGACAGACTCTTTCCCGGATCTCCGGGGCAGGCTGGCCGCAAAGGGCTTGGGGGGCTGGAATCAGGATTCCGGGCGGAAGCGCTCGAAAAGGTCTTCGACGATCGCGCTCACTTCGATAACCGAACGCACCAAGTTGTTGCGCAGGTAGGCGAAGGAACCGGTCACGGGAATAGCGACGACGAGACCAAACATGGTGGTCAAGAGCGCCTGGGAGATGCCGCCAGCGAGTTCAGCCGGAGAGGCTTGACCGCCAGAGGTCGCGATCGTATTGAAGGCCGAGACCATTCCGCCGACCGTACCGAGCAGACCCATCATGGGCGCCACGTTGGCGATCAAGGAAAGCCAACCGATCTTCTGGTGGAGCTTGATCGACTCTTCGTCGCCCATCTCTTCGAGCGACTTCTCAATCACTTCGAACGAGTGACCGATCTTGGCTACGCCAGCACCGCAGACGCGGGTGAAGTAGCAAGGTTCGTTCTCACACAACTCCATCGCATCTTGGAATTGATCTTCTTCGAAGAGAGCTTCGATTTCATCGATCAGTTCCGGCGGCGCGAGCTTGTCGCGACGCAGCGATACAAAGTTTTCAATGATGAGCGCGAGCGCAACAATTGAAAGCGCGATGATCAACCAACCGAACGTGCCACCTTTTTGGAAGGTGTCCATCAGAGAATCGCCAGCGGGGGCTTCCTCTTCAGCGGCATCGTCCTGAATAGGGGCAGCCATCGCGGGAGCAACGGTCGTCGGCACGGCTGCCAACGAGGTCGCTGCCGGCTGCGCGGCAAATGTGGGCAGGTTGACCGCGCACAGGACGAGAAGTACGGGCAACGTACTCAAGATAAGCGTGCGTGCACGGGAAAGGGCCTGGCTGAATTTCATCCTCGGAGACTCCGGTACTAGTGATTCGATGGGGGGCTAACGATTGGGGGCGTGATGCTTAGAGCGTTTGAATGAGCTCTTGGGCACTGTGCACCCAAATCGTGTCGGGATAGTGATCGAGAACGGATTGAAGCCAGCTTTTCGCCTGAGTTCTGCCACCAGTATCGGGCAGGTTGAGGGCGGACTGGGCCAATCCAATTAAAGCACGGGCCGCGCGATTGCGATCCGTGTGGTCAATGCTTGAAACCGTGGCCAATTCGAATTGGGCGCGGCGATAGTTGCCTTCGGCCAAATGAACGAGTCCGTTTCCGAGACGTACGCCAAAGCGCAGTGCGGCGGGGCTGTCCGCATCGGTGGTTTGCTGGTCGAAGAAGGCGCGTGATTGGCCTGCACTGCCAGCGGCAAGCAGTACGAATCCTTCGCCGAGGCGGGCTTCCGATTGTGCGGAGATCCACTTGTTGCGAGTGCTGTCGTCTTCATCGAGCGCTGCGATGATGCCCGGTAATTTTGCCTCGAGCGCGGAGTAAATTTCGCGCGCGGCCAATGTGTCTTTGGCCATCAAGAAGCTATCCGCTGCACGCAAACCGGCGATCGTGCACGCGTAAGGGTCGTAGCCTTCTTTGGGGTCGACGCCACTAGTCTCGTTGAAGAGCGCGCCAAAGAGTTCAGCGGCAGAGGCGAATTGACCTTGGGCCAATCGCGCTTGGGCTTGAACAAAGCGCGCGCGCGGCATTTCGCGATTCGCTGAATGCTCTTCGATGAAGCGAGTTGCAGCGGTGTCGGCGTCGGCATAGGCCGATGCGTCGACGGCGCCGTGAACGAGGAGCATTTCGGCCGCGAGTAGACGCGCCGAAGCACGCACCACTTCGCGCGCATCTTCATCCGCAGCTGCGAGCTTGAACTTCGCGGCAGCGTTGAATCGATCGTTCCGGTCGCGCAACAGAATGCCTTCGCGGTAACTCACGGGAACGTCACCAAAGATGACGTTGCGAACGCGCTCGGATTTGAAGCTCTGCTCCGCACCACCGCTGCGCTCAATCGTGACTTCATCCAACCCGTTAACCGTAACGGAACCCGAGTTGGCGACCACGCTGCCGGAGCGGACGTTGATCACAAAGACCTGGTCGGGGCGTGATTCCTGCGCACTGACGGGAGCCGATAGGGCGCCGGTCAAAACCGCGACGAGCGCGAGGCCTGAGCAGGCGCGCGCGTCGAGTTTTCGCGTCGAAAGAATGGAACCGCCGGTCGTGGAGCGGGGGCGGCGCGTGTTGAAGATGAGTTTCATGGAAGGGGCGGCTATTCTAGTGTTCGGCGTGGGGCTCACAACCCGAGGCTTACAGCTCTCCATAGGAAAGTCGGTGCCTCAGTCTGGAATCGGGGTCGTTAGAGCTTTTTCTCCAGCCAGAGGAAGCGTTGGCGCAGGACATCGTCCCCGCAGGCTTCGGTGATCTCGGCCAAACCGGCACTGAGGTCTGAATTGAGCTGATTAAGCACGTTCTTAGCGCTTTGGAGCTTCTTACCGTCGGCCAGGCTCCACTGATAGTTGGCGTAGGCCAGCTCGAATCTGAGTGAGTACCACTCGCAACTCCAAGATTCGGCGGTTCCGGCCAACTTGGTCAGCAGCTCGACAGCCTTGTCTAAGGCTTCTTCGCCGCGCATGCCGGGAATTTCGATGATCTCGCCCTCGCCGCCTTCGATCCAGCCCGCGATGGCGCGACTGTAATTGCGCGCGGTTGAGCTGGAAGGGGCCTGTTCCACGATCGAGACGAGTTTGGTCAAGATTTCGCCAGCGTCACGAACTTCGTGAAGTTCGAGCAGCGCTGTGGCGAGTTCCGGAAGAACCGAAACGGTCATCGTTTTGATCGTCGCTGCGTCGGTATCGCTACCGAATCGTTTGACCGCAGTCTGAAGCAAGCGCTTGACGGTGTCCCATTCGT
>JBLINP010000224.1:0-8157 GCA_047639415.1 Planctomycetota bacterium
AAATTCGTCGTCTCGTCGCTGTCTGCACCCAAGTCATACGCCTCGCGCACTTCGAAGTTGAGCAGCGCTTGATCGTCCTCGCGCACAATCAGCTTCTCGTCGCCATCGATTACGGCTTGCGCGGACTGCTCGTACACACTGGATTCGAACGCGTACTGCGGACGGTCTTCATCGAGTTCAAAGACCGAGCTACCGCCCCAAGCGGGCGCAGGTTTCACGCCGGCCAAATCTGCGAAGCTGCGCGGTAAGTCCACCAAACTGACGCCATGCGCAACTTGGCTCGGCTGCATCCCTTTGCCGAACAGGAAGAACGGAATTCGAATCTGAGACTCCCAAACTCCCGTTCCGTGATACAGGTCGTCATGTTCGCCGAACGCTTCGCCATGATCTGAAGTAAACAACAACACGCTGTTCTCGAAAAAGCCTCGCGATTCAACCGTCTGCATCCAGGATCCAAAGGCTCGATCGAAATCGACGACGCCGCCGAGATACAGCTCGCGTAACGCATTTGCGATCGGATCAAACTTTGGAGGAAGCGGTGAACCCGGGTCCCAACCTTCGATCCGCAGCGCAGACTCCAAATCCTTCCAACTCACATCGAGACTGAGACGGTCGCCGAATTCGGCCTTCGTTTCGTCGCTCACGATGTAGGGGAAGTGAACGCGATAGCTCTGAACGTAGAGAAAGAGCGGGCGACCATCGTCGGCGTCGAGTCGCTCGTCGATTCGATCGAGAGTGACGTCAAAGGAATCGCGCGCAGCCACGTGGCGCTTGTCCTCGACGAGTTCATCGAACCACTGAAAGCCTTGATCCATCGCGAACCGATGTGAAAGGAACGCAGCATCGGTAATCGCTTCGGTTCGGTATCCGGCGGACTCAAGCACTTCAGCGATCGTCACCGCCTGCTCGGGCAGAGCCGTCAAGCTGCGTGTAGCGCCGTGTTGATAGGGCATCAGTCCGCTCATCATCGATGCTTGCGAGGGCAAGGTCCATGAAGAGGGAGCCCAGGCGCGCCTGAAGGTCAAACTGCGATCGACTAAGGCATCGAGTTTCGGCGTAACGCCGCGCTGACCTCCGTAGTAAGTCAAATTGTCCGCGCGAAATGTGTCGGCCAAGAACAGGACCAAATTGGGCCGTTCCGCCTTCCAAGGGCGCGCTCCAACTTTGCCGATTTCAAGCGGCCCGACCACCGGCGTGAGAAATGCTGAGAAGGTCGCAGGTCCCTCACTTTCAAATCGCAACGACACCTTGCTTCCAGCGTGCGCGGACAGATCGACGACGTGACTGCTCGTTGTAATCTCATCACTGACCGCCTGATCGAAACTGAAGACTTCGCTTTCGTTCGCGAACACACGCAGAGTGACTTGAGACGCTTTGCGGCCTCGCGCCGACGTCGCGCGAGTGATTGACGTAAAACGCAAAGCGCTTTGCTCTGGGATATCCGCGACCACTTGCTCGGAGTGACCACTCCAAACCGGAATGCCATCACATTGATACCGGCCATAACTCAAACGCCACTCTCCATTGCGCGAGCGGCCACGATTAACGAAAGTCGAATAGATCAGAGTTTCGGCCGGCTCTTCCCCGGCTTCGAGATTCAAGTACAGCTGATCCAAGTAACCGCAAAATGAATTCGGGGGCACCGGATCATTGCGACGCACCGCGTCGGCCGAATAAGGATGGAAGAGATAATCTTGAGTCGCACCTTCCAATCGTTGGGCGACGCCATCGATCGGTGTTCCCTCGTCCAGTGCAGGCCTAACCAATTGCCACGAACCCGGAAAACTGGAGCTCTCTTGCCAATCCGATCGATGCAACTCCGCTCGCACCCAAACCCCATCGGGATCCGTTTGAGATCGTTCGACTGTGAGCTTCGAACCACCCGTGAAGGGCACCTCCCACTCGCCCTCGATTTGATCGGAGGGGCGAAAATCCTTCGTCAGTGAAATCCACTGGGGCGTGGATGGTTGCTCACAACTAAAGAGTGTGAGGCCAATCAGCAGTAATGCGCCGTGCGCTCGCACCGTCTACTCAACCAGCGAGCGAAGCCTCGCCAAGACGTCGGTAGCGGCGCCAGAATCGAGCGCGCCGATCGCTGCGTCGACGCCTTCGGCCAAAGTCATGCAACGTCCAGCCGCTTTCAACATCAACGCCGCTCCGAGAAGAGACGCGTTGCGAGCGGGGCCGGATTCACCGGCGAGCACCGCAAGTGTGATCTCACCGACGCGCTTTTCGAGCGCCGGATTGTCGCCCGTGCCCTGATCCTCAGTGCCAGGCATGTACATCGGCAACTCTTCATCGCCCTGGTGATCGAGCCCAAAGTCCTGGGGTTCGATCGTGAGCGGTGCGATGTGCGCTCCCTCACTCTCGATCGCTCGCGACCGCCGACGCAATGTCGGAATGACTCCGCCGCCAACTCCCTGGACTGCGATTCCATGCGGATGACCAAGTGCTTGCAAGACTTCAACAGCCATGCCGAGCACGGGCCCACTTTGCGCGCCTACCAAAACCGACGCGGTCGAGGGCGCCAGCAGTTTTTCGATGGTCGAGAGCGGTGTGCGTACGCCGACATCACCGCGAACACGACGCAACCCCAAGATGGACGGCATCATTCCCGGCGCGGCGATGGCTCCGAACCTGGTCTTGAGCACCCATTCCTCCACCTCGCGCGGATCCCACGTCAGGCCGGCACCCAAATTCTTAAGAACGCTAGCCGCCGTTAGCCCGCGTTTGGGCGGAACTCCAACGTCGGTAATAAGCATCACGCGTGCGCCCGCAGCGGCTGCAATTAAGCCCGAGGCAACTTCGAGCGGGGGATGCTCTTCCAAACCGTCGTGCGGCGGACAGACGCAAACCAATCCCGCCATGCCTACGCAAGGGATGGACGCGGTGGCGCGGGCCGCTCTTGCAAAGCCGGTCAATTCTTCGACCGTGACGCCTTTCCAGCGCAGTGCAATCAGGAAAGCACCAACCTGAATTTCGCTTTCTCTTCCCGTCAGAATCGTGGCAAAAGCGGTGTACGCTTCTTCCTCGGTCAGGTTTCTACCGTCCCGGTGACTCGAACCTAGGACGCGCAACAAGTCGCGAAGAATCATTTGGAAGGAATGGGCATTCGGTGGTCGTCAAGCAGCGTTGAACGTTCAGCACTGTCGCTGAACTTCAGCTGGGCACTGCGTGTGTTGCCAGCATAGAGAAAGAAATGGAATCGACGTTGCACCCGCGCCCGCTTAATTGCGTTGTAGTCGCAAAGCTTCGCATCAGGCTGGCAAGTAAACGTATCTTGGGTTCAGTTCTCGATCGTGGAAAACTTCCGCGAAGCGCATTTGGGGCGCCAACGGGCTTAAACGCCCCCCCCCGACATAACGGCGCAAGTCATTCTGTGGCTTTAGGTTAGAAGCTCCCAGTCTCAGTCGTCATCCGAGGACGAATCGTCCTCGGCGACCTCTTCGTCTGCATCCTCATCGCCCTCATCGCCTGCGCCTTCGTCGGTATCCTCGGATTCCTCTTCGGACTCCGTTTCTGTCGCTTCGTCTTTAGGCAGAGGATCCACAGCACCTTCTTCGCCCGGGTCCAACACCTCGTCAGCATTCGCCCGCGGTCGGATGTGCGCGAAGAAGATTTCCTCCTGCTTGTCGTAAGCGATCGAACCGTCCACCACCGTGTATTGAACGAAGGTTTGGTAGTGAAGCAAATCACCGTCCGTCACGATCAAGTCGCAGTCCTTGCCCTCTTCCAAGGTTCCCACACGATGTGAGATACCGAGCAAACGAGCAGGCACAACCGTGACCGATTCCAAAGCCGCTGATTCGGAAAGACCGCCACGCATCGCAAAGCCGACTTCAATCGGCAAGTGCATCAAGTCGCGTCCCATGATGCCCTGCATGTTCATGGTCGTGTCCGCTGGAATGATCGCAATCTGCACGCCATGCGCGTGAAGAATCGCGGCGTTCTCAATGGTCGAACCACTTGCTCGGACCAGCGTCTCATCTGCATCCCGCAAACTACGCGGAGTGATAATGGCTGTCGCACCGGCTCGACCCAACTCGTCCGCAACCGTCCAACCTTCCAAGCAACCGACGATGACCGGCCGGAACTCGTACTTTTGAGCGAGTCGTGCGAGCGAAAGCAAATCCGGTTGATCGTTGCACGTGAACTTCGCGCGCATTTTGCCCGTCAGTACGCCGAGCACTGATTTGTCGACGCCCTTTTCGCTGGGAGCTTTTTCTTCTTTGTCAGCCTTCGAGCGATTCTCCCATTGGCGGTAATTGCGCAGGTACTCGCTCGCCGCATCAAACTTTTCTTTGAGGCTACGCTTGCCTGCCGGATTCTTAGCGCTCCAAGTGAAGTCGACGAGCTGATTCTCGTTCATCACGAGGCCATCGATTTCACCCCGCTTCAGTTTGATCGCAGAGCCGCTCGCAACCGTCGACGTGATTCCCGTTGAGAGTGCGAGTAACAAATTCTGTCCAAACGGATCGTAGTTGTCTTCGACAGCCGAACGCGTCTCGGTGAACTCCTCGGCTAAATCCTCGGCCAGGTGAGTCAACACTTCGACCGGATCGATTTCGTGGTCAACAGGGTGCAAGTCGCCCACCACCTGATTAACCATACGATTGGAGCTCACGACGATGCTGGAGCTAGCCTCGATAGCAACCATTCCGGGGTAAACCCGCATGCCGTGTGCTTCCAAAATTTCAGCTTCTTCGGGAATGAACAGATCGAAGCCGATTTCCTCAATCACGCCGTTCTTCGAAAGAATCGTCGCGCCGCGCAGAACCGCTCCCGTGCCCGAATAGATGTCGCCACCCACCACAGCCAAGTAACGATCGGCTTCTTCCTCCTCCTCTTCAGCGTCTTCAGCGTCTTCAGCGTCTTCTCCAGCTTCGTCCTCATCATCCTCGAGGGTAAAGACCGGAGAGCTGAATGCGGCCGGTGTAAAGATCGCAGCTCCGAGGAACAGCGGCAACGCGAGAAACAACAGTGTTTTCGATGTGCGAATCATGACTAGTTCAATTCTCCAAACACGACTTTGCCTTCGAGCATGACCGCTTCCACTTTCGAGGAAGCTTCGAAAGGATCGCCCGTCAAAAAGACCAGGTTGGCATCTTTGCCAGCTTCGAGACTTCCAACACGATCACCAAGGCCCAACAACTCAGCAGGCCCAAGTGTCATCGCACGCAGAGCGATGTCACGGTCCATTCCATCACGAATCAGTGCGGCGACGTTCATGCGCCAATCTTCGTGCCCGCCGAAGGAATCGCGCAGCGGGATGAATGCCAGCGAAGCTCCAGCTTCGGACAACTCCAGTGGTAGGTTTCGAAGTCGACGCGTACTGGGATGTTGAGTCAAGCGAGGTTCAACAATGACGCACTTCTCCAACTCGCCGATTTGATCGATGACCTCGTAGAGGTCGATGTCGTCCCGGAGCGGAACACGCAAGTTCCAAGTGATCTCTTCTTCATCGAGCGCATCGATGAGGTGAATGAAATCACTAGCGCGACGGATCGAAAACAGCGCGGACAACTCGCCCGCACGAAGTTGCGCGAAGGGTTGAGCTTTCTCGTCTGGCTGATTCGATACGAATTCATCGCTCGCAGCGTCCTTTGGCTTTTCTTCCTTCTCGTCTTCCTTGTCGTCGTCCTTGTCGTCGTCCTTCTTACTCTTCTTCTTTTTCTTCTTGGCCTTCTCTTGGTCTTTCTCCCACTTCTCCAATCGCTTGGCTTCCTTTTCGTCGAACTTGTCGACGAGTCCGAAACCATCGCGAAGCATCTTCTTGGAGCCAGCGTTCGATGCCAATCGGATCTTCAGATACACCTTGTTGCGAATGATCAGCGACTTGGCCGTATCGCCAATTGGACGAATTGCGACAGCTTGTCCGGGAATGCCCGAGCCAGCGGGATAGAGCCCAAAGGTCGTGAATCCGAAATCCACCAGGTCGGCGTAAACGGCGTCGCGCGGGTAAAGCTCGGCCGAGGCCATCAAGTGAGCATCTGACCCCGTGCTTCCGCTGCCTTGCAAGCCGATTCGCGAGTAGGCGTTGATCAGCCCTGGCATCACGGTCCAGTTGGGTCGGTCAAGCGTCGGGATTCCGCGCGCAATCGGCAGATCCTGACCAATTGTCACGATCTTGCCGTCTTCAAGCAGAATGACCGCGTGCTCGATCGTGCCTTGCGACACCGTTTCGGCGCGCCCCACGCGGATGGCAACGAGATCGCCACCGGCAATCGCTTGGGGAGCGAGGAGCGTAGAGGCTAAGAGCGATAGAGTTAGAGTTTTCATCAATTGCTTGGGGTTCAAGGCGTTTGCCTTTACGACCACTGTCCGTCCACTTGCTTGTCGTACTGAGTCCTACCGTCGATCAAAACGAATTCCACGTGGCTACGCGGATCGAGGGGATCGCCGGTCCAAATCACAATGTCCGCATCTTTGCCGACTTCTATACTTCCCAGCCGGTCGCCATATCCGAAGGCGCGCGCTGGATTGATCGTGAGTGCGCGCAACATTTCATAGCTGGGCGCACCTTGGCGCGCCGACATGGCGCCCTGCAGGAAGAATTCGTGCTGGGGAATGATTTGCGAGTCGGTGTTGAGCGAAAAATCAGGTCCACCCGATTCCCAAAAGGCGAGCGCCGAAGGTTCGACACGTCCGGTTCGCGAGGAGTAGTAATCCATCGTTCGCGGTCCGTGGTTAACCGGCATGTCGTGCTCCGCGACGAAATCCGCGAGCTTCCAACCGTCGAAGCTTCCGTGACTCACAATGCTGCGCGTCGGATAGTTGATCCGCCACATGCGCACCGTGTTCGCAACACCCTCACCACCCGCGCAATGAATCAAAACCGGGAGTTCACCAGAGTGAACGCGCTTGAGGTTTTCTAGCTGGGGGTCGAAACGATCCTGTTCGAGCGCTGCAACGGCGCGATCGTTGGCCTCTTCAAGTAGCCAACCCAATCCGGCCCAACTGCGCATCACGGCGTTCGCGTTTCGATCGGGATTGTGCGACTGAGCCACTTTGAGACCGCCGGGATCGGCAATCATCGAGTCTTCATAGCCACCGCTCGTCGTTGCTTTATAGAGGATGCCGAAGCCGCCCATGCTGGTGGCGCTGCCGGGAATTCCGAAGAGCGTGGTCACGCCTGAAGCAGCGGCGCGCTGTAGCAATGGGTTGGCCGGCACCATCGTCACTCCGGCCTTCAACTCGGGATTGATCAAGTTGATGGAGGAGTTGATGTCGCCCCAATTCCCGGTATGCACGTGCGTGTGCAAGTCGACCATTCCGGGCACGGCCCACAATTCGCCGAAGTCGCGGCGTTCGTAACCATCGGGAACTTCGATTGGCGATCCGACATACTCGATTAAGCCACCGCGCGTGACGATCAAGCCGGGGCTGATCATGCGGTTTTCCTCGTCGACCGTGATCACGCGGGCACAGAACATAGCGATGCCCTGCTCGCCGTCGGCAAGTTCTGCAATCTCCTGCTGTGGCTCAACTTCACGATCGGAAGCGCCCGTCGATTGACAAGCGACCAATCCGGCTAGAGCCAGGCCAATGAAGCCCAGTCTTACCAACGTCGGTGCTCCGTGTTTGAGTTGTAGACGTTGACGCCATCGAGCCAAACGCGTTCAACCCATGAGCGCGGATCGCCGGGAGGACCGGAGATAACCACGACATCGGCATCCTTGCCGGGTTCCAAACTTCCGACGCGGTGCGCAATGCCGGCGGCGATTGCCGGGTTGATTGTTAGACCGCGCACGGTTTCCATGCCGCTGTCATCCATGCCGTAACGCACGGCCATGCCCGCTTGAAGCTGAAGTTCCTGTTGCGGAATCACCGGTGAGTCCGTGTTGAAGCCAATCAGTTTGTGGCCCCGCTCTTGGTAACCTGCGGCGGATCCACGGAAGCCCACGTCTTCGGCGCCCAACTGACCCCATTCGATGAAGCCGCGCACGATCGTATCCGCGTTGCGCGGACCGAGAATCGCAGGGACGCCCATCTCCTGAGCGATGTCTCCCACTCGCCAAGCGCCGATAGATCCGTGGTCGATGTAAACATCGATTCCGAACTCGCCCTTCAACTGGTTGATGGTTTGAAGCACGACCTGATACATCTGCGTGTGCACCGAAGCCTGCGTACGCTTGGCCAACAAGTCGCGAAAGACTT
>JBLINP010000225.1:0-8142 GCA_047639415.1 Planctomycetota bacterium
CGTGGTCGTTTGCCGGAAGTGGAAGTGATCGTCGCGGCCGTCGGGGAATTGCTCTCCAAATGAGTCCGGCCAAAAAGGGCCGCAAGGTTCTGATCACTGCGGGGCCGACGCGCGAGCACGTGGACCCAGTGCGTTATTTGTCGAACGAGTCGAGCGGCAAGATGGGTTTCGAAATCGCGCGAGCAGCGGTGGCGCGCGGTGATCGAGTGACGCTCGTCTGCGGTCCCGTTGCGCTGGAAACACCGAAAGGCGTGAAGCGCATCGACGTGCTCTCTGCCCGCGACATGTTGAAAGCTGTTCGGACTGAATTTCGTGACACCGACATGCTGATCATGGCGGCAGCGGTCGCAGATTGGCGACCGGCCAAGAAGCTGGCCGGCAAGTGGCGCAAGAAGGATCAGAAGACCGAGGTCGCCTCGTTGGATTTGGTCCGCAACCCGGACATTTTGCAGACCGTCGCGAAACGCAAGGGCGACCGACTCATCGTCGGCTTCGCATTGGAAACGGGTGACGGCATTCGACGTGCGCTCTCAAAGCTCAAACGCAAAAACGCGGACTACATCGTCCTGAACGACGACTCGGTGCTCGGTTCTGATCGTGCGACGGTGACGATTCTCGGGCGCGATGGCTCAGAGGTCCGGTTGGAGAACAAGACCAAGCGTGCCGTTGCGAAGGTTTTAGCGGCGCTCAAATAGACCTGGGGAGCGCGTTTTCGTGATGTGCCAACTGCGGCGCGCTAACTGGGGTCTGCAGACCGGGGCGGGGGAGTGCGCTCTGGCAAATTCTTAACTGTTCCCGGACGCCTAAAACGTCTAGATCTGGGAATTGCTGAGATATGGGATTTTGTAGTTCCCTGCCAGATCCGGATTGTTTTTTATTCCGAGCTGATCGCCAGATGATCGGTCGATAGCGGCCACCACCTACTGAATCCCACCACCATGAAACACTGCATATCCGCGCTCGTAGCCCTCGGTTTATTGGCCACGTCCAGCGCCGCCCAGACCCCCGCCACTGCCAAGGTCGTCAAGCCTTGCAACATACAGTCGCCGCGTTCCAGCTTGGTGGCCCAGCCGCTTGAGCCGATCACTTACGGCGACAGCAACAACGAAATCGTGATCGAAATGGAATCCCAATCGCCCATCGGTGATTGGGTTGAGGAAACTACGATCCCTGGATTCGGGGGCGACTCCTACTTCCGGTGGGACGGGTCCAATTTTTTCGGCACGCCGAACGTCGACACTCTGACCTATAACTTTGAGGTCACGAAAACGGATCTTTACCTCATCCGTCTACATGTGCGTCACGACGATCCGGACCCGAGCGAGGAGAACGATTGTTGGGCACGTTTGAATGGAGGCAGCTGGGAAAAGCTCTACCACAACACGGGTTCAGCGGGAGTCGGTGTTTGGACCTTCAACGCTCGCTACGAAAGCACTAACGACTTTCCGACCCACACGCTCAGCGCTGGACTTCACACCTTTGAAATCGCCGGTCGATCGACGAACTTTAAAATCGACCGTATCCACGTTTTGCCGCACGCCGTTTGGCTGGCCAAGCTCAGCGATCCTCAGTCAAAATTTGTGCGCGACCGTCCAATCATCGGCAATGAAATGTCGGTGGAGATTGACGATCCCCAAGGCAACTTCGGTTTGACACCCGGTGCAGCGATGACGGGTTGGTACGTCGGTCTTCCTGGCGCGGGCTATCCCTGTGGATTCGCGACGCCTTTCGGCGAACTGCTGATCCTGGGCCCCGGCGGTGCAACCAAAGTTGGGCCTTTCCAACTCTGGATGGGATCCGGCTTTCCCAACATTCACAGCGCCACGATTCCCAACGACGTCAACTTGGTAGGGATGAAGTTCATCAGCCAAGCTTTCTTGTTCCAGCCGGGCAACTTCGTCTTGGGCGATGGGCTCGAGCTGAACATCGGCGACATCTAGACTCTTTCGAAGCTCGAATCGGAGTTCTGTCCCCTTCATATAGCAGGACAGAACTGCCTGGGTTCCGTGTTGATGGCCCGGGCTAAACCGATTTGAAGCTTAGATTTACGATCAAATTCTGGGGCGGAGGGCCTGCCCCCACATGGTTCGGACCCAAGTCCATTGCTCGAAATTTCTTAGGTTCAGGCCATCAACACGGAAGCCAGGCAGTTCTGTCGGAGTGCGGCTGCCGGCTGCCGCGCTGCGGTTCCCTAGGCCTCATACGGCAAATATCGTATAAAAATGGGACTTTCTAGTTTCCAGCAGGTTAAGGATTGATTGGTATTCTGGACTCTTCATCAGATGACCAGCCGTCCCGGCTCCCACCTATTGATCTCCAAAACCATGAACATCACCCAATCCACGTTCCTTGCTCTCAGTTTGCTGGCTGCCACCAGCAGCGCGCAGACACCCGCCACCGCCGACGCAATTGTGCCCTGCACGCAGCCCGCTCCCCAAGGCAGCTTGGTGGCCCAGGCGACTTTGCCGCTCACCTACGTTGACGACGGCAATGAGGTCGTGATGGAAATGGAATCCCAGGCGCCCATCGGCAACTGGGTTGCGGAAACCATCGTCCCAGGATTCGCGGGCGATTCTTACTTTCGTTGGGATGGACCGGACCTATTCAACACGCCCGGCGTGGATATTCTGACCTACAACTTTGCGGTCAACACAGCGGGTACCTATCTCATTCGTCTGCGCGTGCAAACGAATGATCCCGACCCGAGTGAGGAAAACGATTGTTGGGCGCGTGTAGACGGGGGCACTTGGCGCAAGTTGTTCCTCAACATTGGTTCCGGTGGCGTCGGTGTTTGGAGCTTCAACGCTCGTTACGAAAGCACCAACGACTTTCCGACCCACGTGCTCAGCGCCGGTGCGCACACCTTTGAGATCTCCGGTCGATCCAAGAACTTTAAGATCGACCGTATCCACGTTTTGCCGATTGGCGTCTTCTTCGCCAATCTCGGCGATCCCCAGTCCGACGTGCAGCGTTCGCGTCCGGTCATCGGATCCGCGATGATTGTTGAAGTCGATGATCCCAGAGACTTCTCTGGATTGACCCCCGGCGTCGCGCTGACGGGTTGGTTCATCGGCCAAACTGGCCCGGGCTATCCTTGCGGTTTGCCGACCGTCTTCGGCGAAAGTCTGATTCAAGGCCCCGGTAAGGTATTCAAAATCGGACCTTTCAAAACCTGGATGGGCCCGATGCAACCGAACGTGCACGGAGTCTTTATCCCCAACGATGTCAGTCTCGTGGGAGCGAGGGTCATCAGTCAGGCGCTCTTGTTCGAAACGGACAATTTCGTCTTGAGTGAAGGCCTCGAGCTGAATATCGGCGATATGTAATCGAGTAGCTGCTACCTCGGTTTGGTTTAAGCCGAGTAGGCGGCTCGCGATACTAGCGATCACGACGAAGCCCTTTTCGACGCAGCAGCGTTGGAGAGGGCTTCGTCTTGTTTAGAGCACGTTGTCGGTCCCCAGTCTCTCACTATCGAACTGACTGGCAATGGTGTTGATGCGGCGAGCTAAACAACTTCCGCTCCTCTACTTACGAACGGAATTCGTGTTTGAGGCCCTGCCTGCCCGTTGAATCTCGGCAGCTCCATATCAGAACAAGACTTAGGTCGGAGCGATCAACACCATTGCCAGTCAGTTCGGTTTGAATACGTGTTGCTCAAGCACGCCCGCATTCCCAAAAAACAAAAGTTCCTGGGAGCGCGCTTTCGTCCCGCAATTTTCAAGTTCTTCGGCGATTAGTTGAGCGGTATTTCGATGCGATGCCATGCCGATTTCGGCAGCCCTCGTCGCAGATTGGCGGCAGGCTCGATTGCAAGTTGGGAAGTGGCGGAAGAAGGATCAGAAGACCGAAGTCGTATCCTTGGACTCGGTCTTCAATCCCGATATTCTGCAGGCCGTCACCCGATGAAAGGGAGATCGACTGGTTTTCGATTTCGTTCTGGAAAAGGGTGGTGGCGTTCGACGTGCGCTTTCGAAGCTGAGACGTAAAACCGCGGATGACATCGTTCCGAACGACGACTCCGTGCTTGGCTCCGAGCGTACAACAGTGACGATTCTTGGATTGGATGGCTCATCGGTTCGACTTGAGAACGAAACCAAGCGTGTGGTAGCAAACGCTTTGGTGGCGCTCGAGTAGGACTGAGTTTCATTGAGGTTCAAGATCGCACGCTGGAACGCGTTCCTCTCGATTGCGAAAGACAGACGAAGCTCCATGGCGCGCTCCAAAAGTGGCAAGAAAAAAGCTGGCCGCAAAGCATCCAAGAAAGGCTCTAAAAAGGGTCCCGGATTGCTGACGCGTACCCGCGATGTGCTCGCGGGCTTCGTGCTGGGTAGTGAAGTCGAGGAGGAAACGGCCGAGCATTTCCAGGAGATCAAGGGCTTGGTGCTGTTTGGCATTGCCCTGTGGCTGGGCATTGCTCTTGTCAGTTACTACGCGCCGCCGGATGTAGCTGCGGCGGAAGGCAAGAACTGGGGTGGGCAAGCGGGCTACTTCATCGCGACTTGGGTGTTCATGGCCATGGGATGGAGCGGTTACTTGCTCGTCTTCCTCGGCATCGCATGGAGTTGCATTCTCGTTGCTCGCAAGCAAGTCGTCTGGCCGACCTTGCGCATCTTTGGCGCGCTGTGCCTCTTGGCCTCGACGGCCTTCTTGTTCCAGCTCGGTTTTGGCGAACTCAAAGGCAACGAATTGCCCTACGGGCCCGGCGGGTGGTTGGCGCTCGAGTTGGCCGGTCCGAATCCGATCAACCCCGACGGAACGTCGATCTTGGTCTCTGAGTTTGGCGGCCCCGGCGCTTGGTTGCTGCTCTCAATAGCGGCATTGATCTCGTTTATGCTCGCGACGGAGATGGCGTTTTATAACGCAGCGATTGCGATGCGCGATTGGTTTGAAGAGCGCCGATCCGAGCGCGATGAAAGCGTGGCTGCTGCTGCTTACAGTTGGTTCAAAAACCTGTGCGCGGGTTTGTGGGAGTTTTTGAAAGGCCCTGAGCCTGAAGTCGTTGTGACACCAACGAAGGCAGCGAAGCAAGCGGCTAAGAAAGCGGCCAACAAGAAGGCAGCTGCGAAGAAAACGAAAGCTGCGAAGAAGAAAGAAGCCGAGATCGCGGCGCTCTTTGTCGAAGCGGATGACGAGGTGGAAGCAGAGGCAGAGGAAGATGAGTACGAAGACGAAGCGGAGGAAGAGGAAGACGAGTGGGAGTACGTCGATGAGGATGGCAATCCGATCGACGAGGATGACGAGGAGTACGAATACGAAGATGGGGAAGAAGACGAAGAAGAGGTTGAGGAAGAGGAGCTAGTTCCCGCTCGTTCGAAAACGCGGAAGACGCGCAAGGGCAAGCGTGGGCATGCGGACGACGAAGAGGAAGAGGACGAAGAAGAGGAAGAGCCGGCACCGCGCACGATGCCGAAGCCTCAATTGCAAAAGGCGCTCGTTTTCGAACCGCCCACTCCACCCGCTGGACCATGGAAGTTCCCGCCGATTAGTTTGCTCGAGCCGCCCGCTAAGTCCGAAGGCACGGATGCTTCCAAAGTCGAGGAATCGGCACGCAAACTCGAGAATGCGCTCGCTTCGTTCCGAGTCGAAGCCACGGTCGTAGGGGCCAAAGTCGGCCCTACGGTGACCCTGTACGAATTGGAAGTCAGTCAGGGAACGCGGATGAATAAAGTCACCGCTTTGACTTCGGAAATCAGCGCGGCCCTGCGCGCCAAGAGCGTTCGAATCATCGCTCCGATTCCCGGCAAGGCGACCATCGGTGTGGAAGTTCCGAACTCGGGCGAGCGCTTGATCGTGCGCCTCTCGCAATTGATCACCAAAGACGCGTACGACAAGAAGTTCGCGGCTCTGCCGATGTTCCTCGGCATGGATACCGAGGGTGAAGTCATCGTCGCCGACTTGGCGCGCATGCCTCACCTCTTGATCGCCGGCACCACCGGTTCGGGTAAGTCGGTCTGTATCAATACGATTCTGGCGAGCATCTTGCTGACGCGCTCGCCCCACGACGTTCAGTTGATTCTGGTCGACCCGAAGATGGTCGAGTTGATGATGTTCTCGAAGGTGCCGCACCTGATGCTGCCGGTGGTTACCGACCCGAAGCAAGCCACGAACGTGCTGAACTGGACGGTCGAGAAAATGGAAGGGCGTTACGAACTCTTCAAGATCGCCAAGGTCAAGAACATCAAGACCTTCAATGCGCTGGGCGAGGAAAGCCTACGCGAGCGTATGGGCGATGAGTTCAACGAGGATCGCACGCCGCGTCACGTTCCGTACATCGTTGTCGTGATCGATGAGATGGCCGACTTGATGATGACGGCCAAGAAAGAGGCGGAGCATGCGATCACGCGCTTGGCCCAAAAGTCGCGAGCGGTCGGCATTCACGTGATTGTGGCTACGCAGCGTCCGTCGACGGACGTCATTACCGGTGTGATTAAGGGCAACCTGCCGACGCGGATTGCGTTCCAAGTGGCGAGTAAGATTGACAGCCGAGTGATCTTGGATGCAAGTGGAGCGGAGAACCTGCTCGGGCAAGGCGACATGTTGTACACGCCGCCTCAAGCTTCACAGCTGAAGCGCGTTCAAGGTGCGTTGGTGGAAGATCACGAGCTGCAAGCGCTGGTCGATTTCGTCACGTTAGATTCTGCACCGGCCTTCAGCCAAGAGATGGTGCAGACCGCGACAGGTTCGCGTCCGCCCGGAACGATGGACGGCGCGGATCAAGACGAAATGTGGGATGACGCGGTTCGCGTGATCCTAAAATCAAGGCGCGGATCGGCGAGCTTGTTGCAACGCGCTCTTGGCGTTGGCTACACGCGCGCTTCGCGACTGATCGACATGATGACGCAAGCCGGCATCGTGGGTGAGCACAAGGGCAGCAAGGCGCGTGAAGTCTTGATGACCCTCGAAGATTGGGAAGAGATGAACGGCGCACCGATGGGATGCATTACCAGCGATGACTGACACTAAGAAGACCTTCGTCCAGGACCTCCTGGGTGGCCTGTTGTTTGTAGTCGGGGCCTTCTTGGCGTTCTCGATTGCAATGTTTTGGTTGGGTGATGGAGCGAGTGAGAACCCAAACTTGACCACGCGGATCGTTCTCGCCGCGATCGAACTCACGGGAGCCGTGATGGGCTTCGTCGTCGGGCTGACTTGTGCTCTGCTGGGCGGTGTACTTTTCTTCGCCACCAGGCGCGTCTCGCTTTTGCGTCACGGCGGGGGAGCGACCGGGGTCTTGCTCGGCTTCCTATTCGCGTACGGAGCCTTCTCATCGGGTGGCGCTGGTTCCATCGGAGGTGCGCCCGTAGCCGTTCTAGGCGCCTCAACGCTGGCCCTGGTTACAACCGGGCTAATTGCGCTATTCCTCGTCTGTGCAACGGTTTGGGGCGTTTGGGTCCCACGCCGCAGCCAATTTTCTTCGAAACTCGGCGAGTCGAGCCCGGTATCAGCAGCACTAAGAGAAGGAGACGAAGGTGGCGTGACCTCCGCAGAAGCGGCGGCGTTGCTCCCCTTGGACGACAACGAAGAGCCGATCGTACCGGCTCATCCCATTGACGTGCGATTGGAAGGCGGCGTGCCCGAGGGGACTCTTGCGATTCAATCCACAGTGCCGAACGAACCCATCCATGAACCAGACACAAGTCAGACTGACGTTGCGATCAGCGGAATCAATGCCGGCTTGGAAGCCGTGCAGTCAGAGCTCCCTGATGGACATTTGGCTCAAGCCGAAAGTGCAGACATCCATTCAGGCGCAGAGTTCGAGCTCGAGTCAGCTCACGAAGACAGCGCTCAATCCCCATCCCTTGCCGAGGCGGTAAGTCTCGTATCACGCTACGAACTCGACCGGCCGAGTTGGGAAGCGGGCGTGATGGTTGATGAGGAAGAGCCCAACGCTGCTGTAATCGAAGTGGCCGAAAGTTTTGTTGAGGTTGCGGGTGTCGAGGAAGAGGAAGTTCGTGAGTTGGCCGAAGAAGTCGAAGTTGCGGCGCAACCGACGATCGCGCCTGACGCTTTTGTTGTAACGAGCGAGCCGGAGTTTGATTGGGGAGCGGGGCAAGAGGGATCGGCAACTGAAGAGGTGGATGCCGAAGAGGATGTTGAGGTTGACGACGACGTTGACGACGACGTTGACGAAGACGTTGACGAAGA
>JBLINP010000226.1:0-8139 GCA_047639415.1 Planctomycetota bacterium
TGAGCGAGCAGAGGAATACGACGCCGCCAACGAACCAGGCGCCTTCTTCGACCAAGCTGAGCGTGCCGCTCCAAATGCTGGCGTCTTGGAGATCGCCAAAGTGCTCGATGCGCATGATGGGAAGCGTGACGGCTACAGGGAATAAAAGCAGCGCGGCCAACGCCAACGCACGCGCGCGTAGGTTCGAGCGTCCGCTGGGATCGGGAGAGTGAATCACCGAGGAGCAGCGCATGCAACGCGCGACCTGCCGGGCGCGCAATTGCGGCAGCGAGTGCACCATGCCACAGCAGTGGCACGCCGCCAGCTTGGTGCCGTCAAGCGCTTGCTCCATCGTGACTTCGGATTCAGCTCGGTTGTCCATGGTTGGTCACCGCCTGTGCGGACCTGCATTAGAAGCTGTCAGTAGATTCCATACAACTGCGACCTCCGCGGCAAAGCGTAAGGAGCCGAAACCATGCCGAGGCCCTATGATCTCCGCATGTCGATGATTCGGATTGTTCGAGCGTTGTCCCGCAGTTTGTCTCCGCTCACCTTTGGTCATCCGGTGACTCACGTCTACAACCCGCTCGAGTACGCGAGACGAACAGGGGAGGCTTATCTCAAACGTTACGCTCGACCGGGTGGACGGGTCTTGTTGCTGGGCATGAATCCCGGTCCTTGGGGCATGGCGCAAACCGGCGTTCCCTTCGGCGAGGTCTCGATCGCGCGCGATTGGTTGGAGATCACCGGCAAGGTCGATAAGCCCGAGAACGAACATCCCAAGCGCTTAATTGAAGGCTTCGATTGCACACGTTCGGAAGTCAGCGGCCAACGCTTGTGGAACTGGGCTCGCGACCGTTATGGCACGGCCGATGAATTCTTCGATCACTTCTTCGTCTGGAACTTCTGTCCACTGTCCTTCATGGAAGAGAGCGGACGCAATCGAACACCCGACAAGTTGCCGCTGGAGGAACGCAAGCCGTTGTTCGATGTGTGTGACGCAGCCTTGCTCAAAACGGTCGAGTTTTTGAAGCCCGCACAAGTCATCGGCATCGGCAAGTTCGCAGAAAAGCAAGCGACGCGCGCTCTCAAAAGTCTAGACGTTCCGATCGGAACGATTTTGCACCCAAGCCCGGCCAGCCCCATGGCCAACCGCGGTTGGGTAAAGCAAATCGAGCCGCAGTTCGAAGCGCTCGGGATTAAACTTTAGGGTGTTGAAAGATACATCTAAATTCGAACTGCGATTGGTCAATCGCATAGCCGCACAGCGCTGTAGGTAACGCCGTGTTCGACGTCCTCAAACGCAATCCGCAGTTTCGCAAGCTCTGGTTTTCTCAACTCATCAGCCAGGCTGGCGATTGGTTGAGTCGCTTGGCGGTGCTGGCGTTGATCGCGCGCGTCGCAGGTACAGAAGAGGCTCTCAAGGCTGGCGGACTGTTCAGCATCGAACTCGCTCTACGATTGATGCCGAGCGCGTTCTTTGGTCCTTTGGCGGGTCCCGTCGCAGATCGTCTGCCTCGTCGCGCAATTATGATCACTGCAGATCTATTGCGAGCCGGCGTTGTGCTCGGATTGCTATTAGTCGATGGCAAAGACGACCTTTGGCTTTTGTACACGCTTGTGCTGACGCAGATGAGCCTTGCGATCTTCTCCAACACTGCGCGTTCAGGGGCATTGCCGAGCACCGTGCCTCCCGAAGACTTGCATGCTGCCAATGCGCTCTCAGCGGCGACTTGGAGCGTGATGTTGGCTTTGGGCACAAGCTTGGGCGGACTGCTACTACTGTATTTCGACGTCCAGATGATCTTTGTGTTTGATGCGGTGACCTACCTCATCAGCGCCGCACTACTGATTGGTTTGAAACTGCCTCCGGTGGTCAGTCACGCACAGCCCTTTCACATTCTCGATGTGATTCTGTTTACGGATTTGCGTCGCGGATTGAATCACGTGAAAGAGCTAGGGCTCGTTCCGGTGCTCGCTGCAAAAACCTTTTGGGGAGCAGCCGGCGGCTACTTGGTTTTGATCTCAGTTCTTGGTTCTACTCGTTTTGCGGAGCCCGGCTCAAGTGACACGGGTGCGGCGGGATTCGCCATCGCAATGCTTTACACCGCGCGGGGCTTGGGCACCGGAATTGGACCAGTACTCGGTAGGCATTTCTTCGGAAGCTCTCCACGTAGCCTTATGCGCCAAACCTCCGCAGGCTTCTTCATTGCTGCGATTGGCTACAGTTTCGTTCCGTTCATGCCCAACCTATTACTCGTCTGCTTGTGCATCACGATCGCACACATCGGTGGAAGTTCGATCTGGGTTTCATCGACGACCTTCTTACAGATGCGCGTCGCCAACGAGTATCGCGGAAGAGTGTTCGCTCTGGAGTTTCTCGGTATGACGCTCGCTTTCTCACTAAGCGGAGGGTTGGCGGGCTATCTCTACGACCAATCCGGCGATATCGACCTGACGATTTGGGCGACTTCGATAGCGGTGGTGACCTTCGGCCTGCTCTGGAGATGGAGTGCACGCAACATGAAGTCGGTATGCAACCGGGACGAGGCTAAGGGTGTCGACAACGAATCAAACGCTCCGGAAAGTTCGCGCTAGCGTCAGATCTTGATCGCGATACGACGCTCGGCCTTCGCCGTAGAGTGCGTCGGGTTGCGCGCTGGTTCTGAAGAACTGCAAACGGAAGAGCACTTGGCCGTCGTCGACTAAGAAGGGGACGTCGTGCGCTCGCACTTCCAAAACGGCGGGCGTTCCGCCTGGCGTGTGGTCGTGATACCCGAAGCCCGAGTCGAAGAAGCCCGCGTAGTTGTTGCGCAGTTCTCCGATGCCGACGTCGACCGGCAACATTTCGGCGGCGAGGTCCGGTGGGATGCGGATGCGTTCGCGACTGGCGAACAAGTAGAAGTGGCCGGGTTCGAGAAGAGCGTGAGTGGAACCGCTGCGCGAAGGGATGGCGTGCACCGCTTCCCAGTACTCGTGCGGGTCGTGGGCTTCGCGTTCCGAAAAGAGCACGGGAATCTCTGAGCGCTTGGCCATCCATGCGCAGGGATTGCGCCCTTCGAGACCGACGCGCAGTTCGAGACCGCCCTTGCCGTCGAAACGAACCTCGTCTTCGCTGAGCGGGCCGTTCGCGTCGTGGCAGAGCGGATCGACGCGGTAGCGTTCGAGTAGTTCGTCGTGGGTGAGGGCGGGCGAGCCGGCGGCGAAGCGAGCTTGGCACAGGCGGTCGCCGTGACGGACGTGGATGGGGAAGGAGAGCGGGGCGATCTCGAGCCAGGGGCTGCCGCTCCAGCCGCGGGGCGTTTCGTCGAAGCGCGGGAAGCCGGGGACAACGACGCGTGTGAACAAATCACAGCGACCGGTGCTACTGCGCGGATTGAAACGGGCGAAGACGTCGTCCGGCAGATCGAATTGCTCTTTGAGCGAGGCCAGATAGACGCAGCCGGGCTGGAGCACAACGCCTTCAGTATTCAAGTCGATTTTGCGGATCGAAAGCTCTTCCAAGCGCTCTTCGACGGTCTCGCGCTCCGGCAGGAAACCGGCTCGAATCTCGTGTAAGACCGCTCCCAAGCGCAAATCGAGACTTGCGGGTTGGACCTGGGCGGGCAGGAGTTCGGCTGAACCGGTGCTCGGGCGAATGACGGTTCCGAACCAAGCTCGGATTTCGCGATCCACGAGAATCGCGTCGGTGATTGAAGTACTCATAGCTGTGGGCGCAACGGTAGCAGGTTCTCTGTCGGTGGATCAGCACAGGGCCAGGGGATGCTGGTTTACGACGAGGCATTTGGTCAAAGCGTCATTGCTGGGCCGCAGCGTTTTCCTGCGAAGTCCACGGTTTTATCGCTGGTTCCGCCCCGCCCACCGGGCACCCCAATGTTTTGCTGGCTATACTCTTCCGCTCAAAATCGAAACGCAGAGAGGTCGCAACGTGGTTGCGAGGTCTGTGATTCATCGATGGCGCATCGGTACCCCCATGAAAATTCACGAGTTTCAGGCCAAACAGGTCCTTGCCAAGTTCGGAGTTGCTGTGCCCCAAGGGCGCGAGTGCTCGTCTGCGGCAGAAGCGGAAGCAGCACATACAGCGCTCGGCACACCGGTGACGGTTGTCAAGGCGCAGATCCACGCGGGCGGCCGCGGCAAAGCGGGCGGCGTCAAAGTCGTCAAGAGCGCAGCCGAGGCCAAAGCGGCAGCGGAGGAGATTTTGGGCAAGACGCTCATCACTCCGCAAACCGGACCCGGCGGACAACTCGTTCGCCGTCTGTGGGTCGAAGAGGGCAGCGACATCGCATCCGAGTACTACATCGGCATCGCCATCGATCGCGAAGAGCAGAAGCCGGTGATGATGGCTTCTTCGGAAGGTGGCATGGAGATCGAAGAGGTCGCCGAACACTCACCCGAGAAGATTTTGAAAGCTCCCTTCTCGCCTGCAGCGGGTTTGGCAATGGCCGACGCTGTTCGTCTGGCAGAAGGCATTGGCCTCAATGGTGACTTGGTTGCGAAGGCCGCCGAGCTCATGATCAAGTTGTCCAAAGCTTTCACGGAGCTCGACTGCTCGATCGCCGAGATCAACCCGCTCGTCACCACCAAAGGCGGCGACGTTTTGGCGCTCGACGCCAAGATCGGCTTCGACGACAACGCGCTCTTCCGTCACAAGGAAATTCTTGCGCTGCGCGATCTCGACGAAGAGGACCCGAAGGAAATCGAAGCTGCGAAGTTCGACCTATCTTACATCGCACTCGACGGCAACATTGGTTGCATGGTCAACGGCGCCGGTTTGGCGATGGCGACCATGGACGTGATTCAGTTGCATGGCGGCGAGCCCGCTAACTTCTTGGACGTCGGTGGTGGAGCCACCAAAGAGAACGTGAAAGCCGCTTTCAAGATTCTCTTGTCCGACCCGAACGTCAAAGGCGTTTTGGTCAACATCTTCGGTGGCATCATGCGCTGCGACGTGATCGCTGAAGGCGTTTGCGCTGCGGTCGAAGAGATCGATTTGAACATTCCGTTGGTCGTGCGACTCGAAGGCACGAACGTCGAAAAAGGCCGTGAAATCCTGAATAAGTCCGGACTTCCGCTAGAAAGCGCCTCGAACCTCGACGACGCCGCCGCAAAAATCTGCAAGTCGCTGAAAAGCTAAGGAGACGGAATTATGAGTGTTTGGGTCAATTCAGATACAAAGGTCATTACCCAGGGATTTACTGGGAAGACCGGTACGTTTCACTCCGAGCAAGCCATCGCCTACGGGACGAACATGGTTGGCGGAGTCACACCGAAGAAGGGCGGCACCGAGCATCTCGGACTGCCCGTCTTCAATACGGTTGCAGAAGCACGTAAAGCCACGAGCGCGAACGCGAGCGTGATCTACGTTCCGCCGCCGTTCGCAGGTGCTGCAATCATCGAAGCCGTTGAAGCGGGCATCGAACTCATCATCACGATTACCGAGGGCATTCCCGTGCTCGACATGGTTCGCGTGATGGATGCGGTCAAAGCTTCCGGTTCGCGACTGATCGGTCCGAACTGCCCGGGCATCATTACGCCCGGCCAGTGCAAGATCGGCATCATGCCCGGTTACATTCACAACCCCGGCCGCGTGGGCATCGTCTCGCGTTCCGGTACCTTGACGTATGAAGCTGTCTGGCAAGTCACGAGCTGTGGTCTCGGCCAGTCGACCTGCATCGGCATCGGTGGCGATCCGGTCAACGGCACGGACTTCATCGATTGTCTCAAAGCTTTCAATGACGATCCCGACACCGACGGAATCGTGATGATTGGTGAAATTGGCGGCACTGCTGAAGAGCAAGCTGCCGAGTTCATTCAATCCGAAGTCAAGAAGCCGGTGGTGTCCTTCATCGCCGGAGTCACGGCTCCTCCCGGTCGTCGCATGGGCCATGCCGGTGCGATCATTTCGGGTGGCAAAGGCACGGCCGCGGACAAGATCGCAGCGCTTCAAAAAGCGGGCGCAACCGTGACCAACACGCCCGCCAACTTGGGCGAGTTGATCGAAGGTCGATTGCGCGACGCGGGCCTTTTGGCCGGCACCGCCTGATTCGATGACGCAAGCCGGGAACGGCGCGTGGAAACAAGTGTTCACGGCCGATGGGTCGTGGACGCTCGAGCATCCCGTGCACGGCACGGGGTGCCATGCGCGACATGGCGGTTGGTTGGAAGCGCGGGAGCGTTTCGCTGCGCCCGCACGGCTGGCCGAGTTGGCGAAGGTTCGCTCTTCCGTACGACTGCTCGATATCGGGACAGGGCTGGGCTTGAACATCGCCGCGGCGCTCGAAGTGACCCGCGCGGCGGGCGTTCCGCTGGAAGTCGTGACCTTCGAAAATTCGCTCGAGGTTTTGGAGCGCGCGATTGAGATCGGCTCCTCGGAACCGAGTACTTCGGCGTTGTCGGGATCGGAGTCGAGTGTCGAAAATCATCGTCTGGTCCTCGCCGCGATCCGGACTGCTCTGACGAGCGATCAAGACACAGCGAACTTCGGAGAGGACGCGGCGCTGGGCAGCTTGCGATTGCGACTCGGCGACGCGCGAGAGCTGCTTCCCTTGCTGCCAGGCGAGCGCGATTTCGACGCCATTTTTTTGGATCCATTCCCCGCGCGCAAAGATCCGGACCTCTGGCAACCGAGCTTTTTGCTAGTCGTTGCCGGTCGGTTGGCGGAAGGGGGATGGATCTCGACTCACAGCGCTGCCATCCCGTTGAGAGCGAGTCTGGTCGCCGCTGGTTTGGCCGTCGGGTTGGGCCCTTTGGTCGGTAAAAAGGCCGCGGGGACGATTGCGAGGCGCGGCGAGCCCTTGCCCGCTCTGGACTCGCGCATCGAAGAGCTCGTGAAAGCGGCTGCATTGAAGCTAATCGAGACGAATAATTTGGGTTAGAGGCTCACCGATCGACCGCGAAACACGTGTTGAGCGAGCTTCGGAGCGGTCCTTCGCTTAGAATGGCTTCCCACAAATTAGGGAACTCGAAACTCAATCATTGTCATGTTTCAACTCGCATTCATAGGTGGCCCAGAGGTCTGGATCGTACTCGGCATATTGGTCGTGCTGTTTGGCGCAAGAAAACTGCCCGAACTCGCCCGGTCAATGGGTTCGAGCGTGACTCAGTTCAAGCGGGGTCTAAAAGATGAGCAGCCCAAATTGGGCGATTCAAAATCAAGCGATTCAGAGGATGCCGACGGACCGGCTAAGGACTGAAGTGATCGCGCGCGACTTGGAGGGTGAAGGTCATCCGGCTGACGATGAATCCAGGATTGGATTCTCAAGTCATTCGAAGGCAGCGCTGCGTCAGACTTTTGACATGAATGGGCAATCGGTTGAGGGAGTTGTGTTTTGCGGTGGTCTAAGTCGACGGATGGGCACCGATAAAGCCGAATTGCTGGCGCCTGTCTCGGCGCGCACTTCCGAGACGAAACGAACCTTGCTTGAGAACGCGATCGAAGTTCTCGATCAAGTCGCGCCGCGCGTTTTTCTGGCGTCCGGTGAAACGGCGCGTTACGCGGAACTTGGCAGAGAGTGCGTCCTCGATGTTCAAACAGACGTGGGCCCCTTGGCGGGATTGGCCGCGGCGCTCGAAGCTTGTGAATCGACTTGGCTGTGCGTATTGGCCTGCGACATGCCGAGGGTCGAATCGGAACTCATTTCGCGCTTACTCGAGCATGCGCGTGAGCACGAGCTCGATGTTTGCTTGTTGGAATCGTCGGTTGGGCTTGAGCCTCTCTGCGGCGTTTACAACCGACGTTGCGCTGTGGCGGTTCGCGAATCGATAGCGAATGGAGAGCGACGGATGACGGCTTTTCACGCAGGCGATTTGAAAGTAGGCACCCTGCACGAGTCTGAATTCAGGGGTCAGAACGACCTAGCTCAAAATTTGAACACTCAAGCGGATTACGCTCGAGTCATGAACAAGGAAAAGCCGAGTGACTCGGCGGGGGAGCGATCGTGAGTCGGTCGAAGGAACTATTGGCGGAGATTGTCGGGTCGGTCGCGGACGGACTGGGGAGCATGCATAGTATTCTTGAAGCGGAGCTTCAAGATCCTTCGGCCGCGGTTAGCGATATGCTCGACCACGCCGCTCGTTTTCGAGGCAAGCAATTGCGCGGAGCGATGGTTCTCTTGTCGGGCGAGGCCACGGGCAACACCACGGATGAACATTCGAAGG
>JBLINP010000227.1:0-8120 GCA_047639415.1 Planctomycetota bacterium
CGGCTCATCCATGAACATCGAGTTTAGCAATTCGGTCGAACTGACCGTGGCTAATGATCCCATCGTTCGGGGTAGAGAATTCGATTAGCGAGCAACTTCGCGAACAAGTAAAAAATCGGAGTCGCGGCCCCAAGAAGGTAGGAGCCGGCCTTGATTCGTCGCCCCATAACGACGCGAACTAGAAGAACGATCAACACCGTTACCCAGAGGATAAAGGCTGAGATCGCCCTAAGCTTCCTGGCCCATTCCGGCGTCTTTCCGAAACTCGCATCCGGCAAGAGATCGAACCAATCAAACGAAAACGTTCCAGACACGAGGGCCAAGACGAGTCCTGCCGCATAGAAGCGTAGACATCGAACTGTGGTTGATCTTCGAGAGATCCGAGGCAGGAGACTCTGCTTCTCGTCAGGGAAACCCATACTCTCGAACCTAACTCATGCCGCAAATACATTGAACGCGATGCTTCTCGATACGCGCCCTATTCCGGAGAGTTGGACCAAAATGAAGAGTGCCGCGGCCGAGCTTTTGAAACATCGGCCATCTTTTCATCGATGAGCGTTTGCGGCCCTGTGCATTTTTACTGAATTCGAGATGGATGGAAGTGCAGGGTTGGTGCAGCGATCGGAGAATTACTTAAGCGGCAGGGGTTGGAGTTGCCGGGGAGAGATGGGGCTGGGAGGGAGAGGAGCGGTTGCGGGGTTCTCGGGGGTGAGGCGGAGCGGAGCTGGGGAGGAGATGTTGGGCTTGCTAGTGAATGGGGTCGGATCGGTTGTGAGGGCTGGGAAATTCGCTGGGCAGAAGTTGCATGGTGGCGCACATGATTAGGAAGGAGCCACTGGCATGGAAGATGGGGAGTGGCTTTGCTTTTGTGGAGCTTGCGTGTCGATAGTGGCCGGAGGAGTAGCGATCCCATTGACCGGCAGGAATCGAAACTTGATGCTTGCGCGCGTTTTGCACGACGTAGCGCAAGGCATTTTCGATCGCGTTCCAGCCGCGAACGATCCGGGCGTGGAAGCGGTCGGCGAAGACTTTGCCTGTGCGATTGAAGAGTCGGTTGATGGTTCGGGCTATGCGGATGTTTAGGCCCTGCATGCCGCGGCAGAGAGCTTCGTTGCTGCGAACGTAGATAGGAAGTGAAAGTGATTGCTCATCACCGTGTAGGCGTTCAGTTCGAATTCGAAGCGGTCCTTGGCTTTGCAAAAGCAGCGTTCGAGAGCTTCGATGACATGCGCTTGTCGCAGGTTGGGGATGCCACTGCGAAGTTTGACTGTTACATGCACGCCGTGAGAACCGGTGACAGAGGGCCTGGCCGAGTGGAGGACTTTGCCGGACTTTGTTGCGAGCTTGGGCTCATCAGGGTTCACATAGGTTGGTTTTCCGTTCGAAGCATACCCGAGGTCTGAACTCGAGTTCTGCCCCGCACCAAGCCCTGCAGTTTTACGGCCGTTAGTTTTCGTTTTCGACTTCGACTTCGACTTCGACTTCGACTTCGACTTTGCGTTCGTGGTCGCGTTCGTGGTCGCGTTCACCTTCGACTGCTTTCGCACATTTCGATTAGTGCCATTCTTCGAGCGACCAACCTGCCGAGTGACCGTGCGAAACTGGCCGAGAGAAAGTTCGGGAACGAGCGATGCGGATTCCATTGTTGCGAGTCTTGTGTTCATGAATCCATGTACGGATTAGTGCCGAAAACATGGCAATCAAAATGGTCTAAATATGCCAATAAGTGCCGGTATCGTGCTCCATAACGAAATTCGGTAGAGTTGCATTCATGGCTCGTTCCAAGCCAATCGAGCATCTTATACTGCAGCCCAATTCCGGCACTAATCGTCGATCGTCATCGGTTAATCGGTTCCAACCTCCGTAACTCCGCGCCTGGCCGCAAAGCCGCAATTTCGCGTTTGTTTTCAAAGCAAAGCTGCAACTCCAAAGCTCCGCGTCTATCCCCAAAACCAATCGCTGGCCAACATCTACCAATTTCCATCACTCGCTGAACTCCCTCCCAAACTCGCAAGCCCTCCCAAACGCAAACTCCTCTCTGCGCAACCCCGCAATCCCGCGCCCTTCTCCCAAGCTTCACAATCCTCCGCCAACTCCCCACTCCCCCCGTTTAAGTAATTATTCACTCTCCTCTTAGAAAACGAATCGCCCCCGCACCAAGTATCTCCCTCCCATGCATCAACTTCTTACGCCGCGATCCCTTTCGTCACCTCCGCGGCCCGAGAATATGCCCTCCCCTGCTAATCCCATACTCTCGAACTACACTCATGCGGCGAATGCATTGAGCGCGTTGCTTCTCGCCACGCGCTCAAATCAAAACAGTTGCACCAACATAAAAAATGCCGCGACCGAGCTTCTTGCTCCATCGCGGCATCCTGTTTTCGACGAACCCTCAAAAGGCTCCGTTTGTTGTTACCAAGCTACTCCTTCGAGGAAGCCTTCTTCTTCGTCACCTTCTTGGTGGTTTTCGTAGCGGCCTTCTTCGTGACTTTCTTGGCGGCTTTCTTGGTCGCCTTTTTCTTAGTTGCCTTCTTCTTCGCCTTTTTCTTCTTCGGCGCTGAAGCGGCCTTCGCATCGATCAACTCGACGCCACGCGCCAAGCCCATCTCGTCGGGCTTTTCATCGCGCGGAACGGTTGCGTTCACGTTGCCGTCGGTGACGTATGGTCCGTAACGACCGTCGAGAATCTTGATCTCTTCTTCGGACGTCGGGTGCTTGCCCAACACCTTGAGAACCTTGGGCGCAGCCGCTTGGCGACGCCCGCGCTTCTTCGGCTCGTTGAAGAGTTCGATGGCTCGCGGCAGTGAAACCTTGAGCAAGCTTTCGCCGGGCGGCAGACTGCGCGTCGACTTGCCGCAGACCAGGTAAGGACCAAATTTGCCGTTGTGTGCGTAAACGTCGTGGGTTTGCCCCGCTCCTTCTTCAGCTTCAGGCAGGGTCAACGCTCCAACCAGGCGCGGCAGTGACAGGCAAGCAAGCGCGTCTTCCAACGTCACTGTCTCGGGCTGCATGTCATCAACCAACGACGCCATCTTGGGCTTCTCATCTCCAAGTGACTCCGCATCACCACGTTGGAAGTAAGGGCCGAAACGACCTTCTTTGACGTAGATCTTGAGATCGGATTCGGGGTCTACACCGAGCGACTTCGGACCCGCAGCGGCCTTCGCGAGAATGTCCAACGCCTTTTCGCGCGTCAGTTCATCGGGAGGCAAATCGTCGGGAAGCGTCGCACTCACATCGCCCGAAGACAGGAATGGTCCGTACCGGCCAACGCGCACTTCGACGACGTCGTCATTGATCTTGCCGAAGTCGTAATCCTTGACCGTGCAGACTTTGCGCGGGTCGATCTCTGCGCCAACGGTGTTGAGTCGGTCTTGTAGGCCGGGCTGACCATTGCCGAGGAAGAATCCGCTCAGGTACTCGAGTCGGTTTTTACGTCCGTTACTGATCTCGTCGAGATCGTCTTCCATCTTGGCCGTGAACTCGTAGTCGACGAGATAGGTCAAGTGCTGATGCAAGAGCTGGATGACGGCAAAAGCCGTGAACGTCGGAACCAGCGCGGTACCCTTCTTGAAACAGTAATTGCGTTTCAGGATCGTCTCGATGATCGAGGCGTACGTACTCGGTCGGCCGATGCCTCGCGCCTCGAGCTCCTTGATCAAACTGGCCTCAGTCAGTCTCGCCGGCGGCTTGGTCGTGTGACCGAGCGGCAAGAGCTCCTTGGTATCGACGTCTTGACCTTCTTTGACGTCGGGCAGAATTCGCTCCTGCTCATTTTCGCCAGTGCCATCGCCGGTTTGCTCGATATAAGCCAAGCGGAAACCGGGGAACTGAATCGTGCGACCAGAAGTTGTGAAGCGCGCGTCGTCGATGGCGATCGTCAAGGTCGTGCGTTGACCTTTGGCGTCCTTCATTTGACTCGAAACTGCGCGACGGAAGATCAACTCGTAGAGCCGGCGCTCATCGGCACCCATGTCCGAGCCCAAATTCTCAGGTTCGCAAAAGTCCGATCCTGCGGGTCGAATCGCCTCGTGCGCCTCTTGTGCGTTTTTGACCTTGGTCGCGTAAGTGCGCGGCTCAGCGGGCAAATTCTCCGCGCCGTACTTGGACGTGATCAGAGAGCGCGCTGCTTTTAGCGCTTCACCCGACAACGTGGTCGAGTCCGTTCTCATGTAGGTGATGTAACCGTTTTCGTAGAGGCGTTGCGCCGCACTCATCGCGCGTCGCGCCGTAAAGCCGAGCTTGCGACCCGCCTCTTGCTGAAGGGTACTGGTCGTGAACGGCGGACGCGGTGATTCGGTGAAGGGCTTTTGAATCAAGCTCTCGACTATCGCCTGCTGTCCAGTCAGACGCGCGACCAAATCCTTTGCGCCGTCACCGGTCAGGTGCAGAACGCTTTTCGGATCGGCTCGCAGCTTGCCTGTATCCGGATCGAAGTCCTTACCACGCGCCAAGCGCTGTGTACCAACTCGCGCCAAGGTCGCGTCGAACGGCGCTTGCCCGTTCACTTCGAACTTGCCCGTCACATCCCAATAGTCGCTCGAGATGAAGCGCAAACGATCCTGCTCGCGCTCCACGACCAAACGCACCGCCACACTTTGAACGCGCCCTGCGCTCAACTTCGGGCGAATCTTCTTCCACAAGAGCGGCGAGACGGAATAACCGAACAAACGGTCGACCAATCGACGCGTCTCTTGCGCTTCCACCAAGTTCTGATCGATCTCACGCGGGTTATCGAGCGCGTGTTGAATGGCCGCCTTCGTAATCTCGTGAAAGACCAGTCGCTTGATCTCGCCCTTCGGCTTCAATTCGTCCACGAGGTGCCACGAGATGGATTCCCCCTCGCGGTCCTCATCGGTCGCGAGATAGACGACGCTCGCCTCGGCGCAAAGTCGCTTGAGGTTGCGCATGTGCTCGCGCTTGGCCGGCGGAACCACGTAGAGCGGCGCGAAGTCGTTCTCCACGTCGATACCCAGCCGGGACCATTTCTCCGACTTGTACTTGGGAGGCACTTCGGCGGCGTTTGCCGGTAGATCTCGGATGTGGCCAATACTGGCCTCAATCACGTAATCATTGCCTAGGAACTTAGCAATCGTCCGCGCCTTTGCAGGGGACTCGACGATTACTAGGGGCTTGCCGCTTTGCTTTTTCGTTGCCATTTTGAAGTTCGAACCGGAAGGGTCTCGGGCGCCCATTGAGGCGATCAGAGATGTACAGTCAAGCCTTGTCGACATATATATCGGACCCGGAGCCCTGTCACGAGCCCTGATCGAACACGTCTAGAAGACTACGTAACAACGACTTAGATCACATTCGCCGCCTCTCGCTTAGCGCCTCCTTCACAATGGCAGGTCCGAGCCCAATCGAGTGCTATAACCCGCGCTCTTCCGTCTGCCGATCTCCGTCGCTGGCATTCCCCACCTCCAAACTCGACCCTTCCTTTCCCCCGTGACTGCCATCCGCTCCGAGATCTTCGCCTTCGCCGCCTTAGCGCTCCTTTCCTTCGGTTGCTCGAAAGATGGCGGCGATGGTGGATCGGCCAAAGCTACTGGTCGCGCCTTTGTCGCGACAAATTTCGTCGGAACCAACGTCTGTGCAGAGTGTCATGCGGCCGCGACCGAAGCCTGGCGTGGCTCGCATCACGACTTGGCGATGCAACATGCGACGGACGAAACGGTCCTCGGTGATTTCGACGACGCAGCTTTCGAACACCTTGGCAAAACCACTCGCTTTTCGCGCCAGGGCACGGACTTCATCGTCAACGCGGAAGGCGCCGATGGAGCTCTTAAGGATTTCAAAGTCGCCTACACCTTTGGCGTCGAACCGCTGCAACAGTACTTGCTCGAAACTGAAGACGGTCGACTGCAATCACACACCGTCGCTTGGGATGTCGAGCGCCAAGAGTGGTACAGCTTGTACCCCGACGAGGCGTATGAGCCTGGCGACGCTTTGCACTGGACCGGCATCTATCAAAACTGGAATAGCATGTGTGCCGATTGTCATTCGACCGGGCTTGTCAAAGGCTACGACGAAGCCAACGATCGTTTCGAAACGCACTATCAGGAGATTGACGTGGCATGCGAAGCTTGTCACGGCGCGGGAGCCGATCACGTCGACTGGGCGCGTGCGGGCGGACAAGCTGACGATGGTTCGGAAAGCAACGGTCTAACGCATCATCTGCAACGCGACCAACAGTTTGCACAGATCAACACCTGCGCTCCTTGTCACTCGCGACGCACACCGCTCGCGGCCAACCTCCAACCGAGCGATAGCTTTCTCGACAACTACTTGCCCGAACTGCTGCGCCCCGACTCGTATCACGACGACGGTCAGATCAAGGGCGAGGTTTACGCTTACGGCTCTTTCGCACAGAGCAAGATGCACGCGAGCGGCGTGACCTGCACTGACTGTCATAACCCGCACACACTCGAGTTGCACTTTCCGGACAATGCCTTGTGCGCGCAGTGTCACTCCACCAACGCGCCCGTCGAGCGCTTCCCTAATCTCGCCAAGATCGACTACGACACGCCCGAGCATCACCAACACGAAGTCGGTTCGCCGGGCGCTTCGTGCGTGGAGTGCCACATGCCCGAAACGACCTACATGGGCATCGATCCGCGTCGCGATCACTCACTGCGCGTTCCGCGACCGGATCTATCGCTCGCGATTGGAACTCCGAACGCGTGCAACAAGTGCCATCAGGATGAAGACGCCACTTGGGCGGCCGACCGCGTTAACGAATGGTTCGGGCCAGAGCGGGATTACCATTTCGGTCCCGTGTTCACGGCTGCACGCGTCGGCGACCCCGTCGCACAAGAACACTTGATCGGCATCTCACGAGATCAAACGGCGCCTGCGATCATCCGTGCAACCGCTCTTGAATTGATGAGTGGAGCGGGCGAAACGGGCACAAAACTCGCGCGCTCGCTGCTGATGGATCCCAATCCGTTGGTTCGTGCGACTGCCGTGCGTGGGCTCGACGCGCTCAAGCCTGTCGAGCGACTCGATCCGCTGATGCCCTTCCTCGAAGACCCTTCACGCGCGGTTCGCATCGAAGCGGCGCGCATGTTGGCCGGCGCACCCCAGCAAGTTCTCGAAGCGATTAGCGATAACTACGACAAAGCCATCGGCGACTGGCGTGAGTCACAAAACCTTTCGGCTGAAATGCCTTGGGCGCATCACAACCTTGGCTCGCTCGAGCAAGACTTGGGCAATGTGAGTGAGGCGCGTGAGCAATATCAACGCGCCATCGAAATCGATCCGCACTTTCTGCCCTCCAGTTTCAATCTCGCCACTCTGTTCAACAAGGCGGGCCGCAATCTTGAAGCGGAACGCGTCCTGCGCGACGCCATCAAAATCGCGCCCAATGAAGGCGAGCTGCATTATTCCTTGGGCTTGTTGTTAGCCGAGATCGATCGCTTGAGCGACGCCGCCAACTCGCTCGTAACCGCCGCGAAGCTCATGCCCTGGCGGCCGCGCATTCACTACAACGCGGGATTGGCCCTCCAACGCGCGGGTCGCATGGAAGAAGCGGAACGCGAATTGCTCGATGCTGAGCGGTTGCAACCGGATGTACCCGAAGTCGTCCACGCGCTGGCAGCCTTTTACGTCGAGGAAAAGACCTGGATACTCGCTTTGCCCTACGCCGAGCGCTTGGTCAAACTGATTCCCGAGGCTCCCTGGGTGCCCGAGCTCATCGAAGAGATCCGCACGGGCATCGCTTCGCAAAAGTGAGACTGAGCTTTAGCTCGGGTTCGCCGACGCGGTTGTACATTACGGCTTCGCAACTCTGTTAGGCTCGGCCAAGTCACCATGGCCAGAGCACCCCGAGTCCTAAAACGCAAAGAAGTCATTCGCACGACGAATATGCGCGCAGAGTTCGGCCGACTCTTTGCGTTGGCGTTCCCGGTGGCAATCACGCAAATCGGTTACATGCTTTTCGGAGTGGTGGACCTTTTGATCGTAGGTCGCCTCGATACCGAATCACTCAGCGCCTGCGTCCTCGGAAACAGTTGGATCGGCGGCACGATGCTGATTGGCATCGGCATCGTTTCCGGAATGGATCCGATCATCAGCCAAGCTCACGGTGCAGCCAATTGTCAGCGCCTCGGTCGCACGCT
>JBLINP010000228.1:0-8117 GCA_047639415.1 Planctomycetota bacterium
ACCTGTGGTTTGCTCGGCTTATTGGCGACGGGGTTGATTGTAAATTGCGGAACCGATGCGCCGCCGCAAGAGGTTGTTCGCACACCGAGCATCTTCAATGGCGAAGTTCAACTTGAGCTCACGGCAAAATGGCTTTCGAACGAGTCAGAGGTCTTACTTGAGCCTGCGAGCGCAATCGACGTCGCTGGCAGACACTGGTTTGCCGGCTTGGAGTATGTCGATTCAAAGAGCGGTCCGCGGGTTTCGCTCGTCGCTGGCGTTCGGCAACCGGACGGGAAAGTCGATTTCGGTTTTCGGACCGAAACGGATACCGTCGCTCTGGCCAACCCCAGCTTGTGCGCGTTCGAAGATGGCGTTTACTTGATCTACGAGGCAGGCCGTGATGGGGAGCGAGGAATCTTCGGTCGCAATCTCAGCCATGGCTCAAACGGGCTCCAAACGGGCGAAAAAGAGCAAATCGGCGCAGGGCACACGCTCTTCCCGACAGTGGTCGAAACCAGTGAAGGTGCGCTCGATTGCGTCTTCCAGGTCTTGGTCGGGAATCGGTACGAGATTCATTCGAGCCGTCGCGACGAGAGTGGCAGCTGGTCGCAACCAATCCACCAGTTCACGGCCAGCGGGGATTCTTGGAAACCGCGCGCGGCTTCGCGTGGCGACGGAATCCTGCATGTGGTTTACGACACCTTCGATGAAGACCGCTTCGTCGTCGAATACGCCACGCTCAAAAATTCCAAGCAGCTCAGTCAATTGCGGGTTGCTGATTCGCGCGGCTATCAAGGCATGCCGTCGATCGCTCTCGATGACTTTGGTCGAACTTGGATCGCATGGGAGCAAGCGGGTCAGTTCGGCGAGATTGGTGGATTGCGAACGAATCGCGAGCTGCGCGTGGCCGCGATTGAGAACGGCGAAATCTTCGACGTGCCGGGCGAGCTGCTTCAAGGATCGAATGGAAACAGCTTGCGAGCAGACTTCCCGCGCATTGCCTGCGGACCCGATGGATTGCTGATTACCTCCCGAACTCCGGGTGGAACATGGGTTCCGGCCTTCGCCAAGGAATACGCCGAGTTCTACACGTCATGGTTCACGCGCGTCATGACCTTTGGTGCTGACGGGCGCGCCACATCAGGATTGTTACGCGGAACGGACGGCGATGGAGAAGCCACCGAAGTGCTGCTGCCCTCTTCGGATCGCACGCAAGTCGAATGCGTTTTCGTCGCGGACTTGCGAACGCGGCGCCGCCCAAAACCAGGTGCGTTCGAAGCCGCCGTCGAATCCAACTGGCGCCTCGGAGTGATTAGCCTGCCTGCTCCCGCAGGCTTTCCGGAAACCGTTCGCCGTAACGCAAACTCGGAGCAACGCTCTCCAAAGTCCGCTTATATTCCGAGTTCTCCAAAACTGGAAGTCGATCAAAAACGAGTTCTATTTGGCGATTTGCACCGTCACACGCAACTTTCCAGATGCCAGGGCACACTCGATGGTACAAGCTTGGATGCCTATCGTTACGCACGCGGACCGGGGCACCTCGACTTCATTTCAATCACCGATCACTACCAACATTTGGTGCCCTGGAGTTTGTGGCGTAGCTTTCGCGATGTCGATCGCTTCAATGCACCGGGAAGCTTAGTCACTTTTGCAGGTATGGAACGTGCCCTGCGAGAACGCGCTCACATCAACGAAGTCTTCTTGTCGACCGAAGAAGCGCCGCGGGAAGTTGGCGCTTACCATCGCGATGTCGCAGCGACCAGTTCCGTTGCGGCTGATCGTAGTTTGGCGATTCCCCACATGATGGGCACCGCAACCGCTCCCTTTCCGTGGGAGTACTTTCGCGCCGACCAACACCGCGTGCTCGAAGTCTATCAAGGTCTGCGCGGTTCCTATGAGGGCGCCGGGCTCCCCTTCGAGGCGATGAATCGTGAGATCGACAGCTCCTCAATCGCTGAAGGCCAGCGACGCGGAAATCACTTTGGTCTCATCGCTGCATCTGACCATCGCGCAAGTTCGAGCGCCTTCGCGGGAGTCTGGGCCACGGACATTACACGCGAATCGATCTTTACTGCACTTCGTTCGCGTGACGTATTTGGATCGAGCAACCTAGTCGCGGTCACCGCAAAATTGGGTTCACTCGTGATGGGAAGCGAGGGAACTTGTGCACCAACGGACGAACTCGTAGTGACCGCTCTCGGTACAGCGCCAATCGCGACAATCGAGATCATTAAGAATGGCGAACTGTTCGCTCGTCGAGCGGGCGAGGGCGAAACGGAGTTGATCGCCATTTCATGCCGGCGCTATCAGGAGTTGGGCATCGACCCGCCCGATGCTCTCGAAGTCGGCCTAGATGGCGGAACCATCGTCGCTTGTTCGGAACGCATGCAGGGACGCACAGGTGGTCAGCTCACGCTTGTGGACAATCGCGTTTCGCTCACCAAGCGCATTCCCTGGATTGACTTCGTCCTCGAAATCAAACGCGATGCAAACCTCACCGGCAGCCCCATTCTGAAGATGAAGCTCGGCGAATTGAACGATGACGTGCGAATCGACGACATCGAGCCCGGACGCTCGATCAAACACCCCAAGAACTTGGTCCGCGAATCCATTTGGCGTATCGGTCAACCAGTGCAATCCCCGGACGCCAGTATCAAACCGTCTAGCTTTCGCTTTCAAGATCCCGCTCGCGTCCCTGGCGATAGCTATTACGCCAGAATCGTTTTTCGAGATGGGAACCTAGCTTGGACGAGCCCCATTCGCGTGAACGGTCTCACCAAGTAGCATACGGCCTGTGTTTCCCCCCATACGTTCACTTGGCCGCGCGGCCATAGCCGTCGCGCTCTTGATCTCGGCGGCCATGCTCGGGCCAGAGTCCAAAACCGTTTGGATCAGTAACGCCAAACGCGCAGCTTCAGAGCCCACGGCTTGTATCGATAAATCCGATCGCCTTTGGACCGCGTGGGTTTCGTGCAACCGTACCAAGCAAACCACCGCGCGAATCGATGGAGCTTGCTTGGTCGATGGAAAAGTCGTTGCTGAATTCGCGCTCGAGGACGCGGGCGTATTCCCGGCCGCTCCCTATCTCGCGGTGTGGAAGCAGGATGTGTATTTGGTGTGGGAAGCTGGCGGCGACGGCGAGCGACACTTGCTTGGGCGCGAACTTCGACTCTCGACGGGCGATTCAAATGTCGAACTAGGCCTGCTTGAGCGAATTCCAACGGGAAAAGGCACTCCCCTAGTTCCGCAACTAGCTTCCACCGATAAGAGTTTGTTCCTGGTGTATCAGGGTCTAAACGAATCGGATTACGATTTGTTTTTGGGCCAGCGCAGCGAACAAGGTTGGTCCGCACCCACGTTACTCAGCGATACAGATGTCGATGAGTGGAACCCGAAGCTCGCCGCGGATCGGAGCGGTGGATTGCATCTGGTTTGGGACTTCTTCGATGGCCAAAGTTTCGACGTTGCCTACGCACGCATCGAAAAAGGCAAGCTCGCGAACGAGCGACTGATCGCAAGTGGCGCCGAGTATCAGGGCTTTCCTGAAATGGCCGTCGGTGACGACAACTCGCTCTGGATTGCCTGGGAATCAAGCTCGCAATTCGGCGAATACGGAGGATTGCGCGCCGAGCGTGAGCTTCGGTTGGCCAAGCTGTCCGCAACGCAGGCCGGAACCAAACCTGCGATTCAATTTGCCCGCACGGAGGATTTGTCGTCCGAAATCAAGCGCCGCGAGTTTCCGCGCCCGACGTTGACCGATCGCGGATTATTCCTCACCTACAGTTCACCTGTGCGCGCCAATCGCAAACGCGATCATTTGTTCACGGCCTGGAAAACCTCGGTTGTCGAATTTGGCTCAAAGGGCATTGCGGAACAAAGCGTTCCGTTGAGCGACGGCAACAGCGATGCTGAATCGGTTCTGGTTTCCGACGCAAAGGGAAAGCTCTGGTTGGTTTTTATCGCCGACAGGCGCAGCGAACAGTTCGCTCGCGTGACCGCCTGGAGCGATGCCATCGAACGCAGGCCACGTCTTGCAGTAACGCCCGTCGAAGCCAAGGCCGGTTTTCCGGCGCTAGGCGAAACTCCCCCGGAAACATCGCGCGACAGTTCAAAGCCGATACCGAGTGCGACTCGCCCCACTGCGAAAGCTCTGCCAGGCATCGTGTTTGGTGACCTGCATCGTCACACACACCTATCGCGTTGTTCCGGTGCGAAAGACGGCACCTTGCTCGACGCCTATCGCTACGCGCGCGGTCCCGGCGGACTCGGTTTCGTCGCCATCACGGATCACTTTCAACACATGCGCGCTTGGTCGTGGTTTCGATCGCGACGCGATGCGATTCGTTACAACGCACCGGGTTCCTTGGTCGTGCTCTCAGGAGTCGAGCGCGTGCGAGCCAAGCGCGGCCACTACAACGACATTTATTTCGATCCCGAAGAGGTTCCGTTCGACACGGAGACTTGGTTGAAAGCGCCCGCGCGCTTTGCCCCCGCCAAGCCTGAACACGTGATCGCAATTCCACACATGATGAGCATCGACGATGGAACCGGGTTCAATTGGGATGAGTTCGAAGCCGATCGCACGCGCCTATTTGAAATCTACCAAGGCAAGCGCGGTTCGTTTGAAGGTCGCGGTCTGCCCTATGAATCGGACGATGGCGTCGAGCATGAAATCGCACTGGCACGCGGATTTGAACGTGGTGCACATTTTGGATTGATCGCCGCTTCCGATCACGTCTCGAGTTCCACGTCCTACACCGGCTTGCACGTCGAGTCGCTCACTCGCTCATCGGTTTTCGAAGCACTCAGGCAACGCCGTTGTTACGCGACAACAGTCGCGCGGCCGATTGAATCAACGCTGGGCAAGCTAGCCATGGGCCAAGCGGGAGATCCGGGAGCGAACGCGCGTTTCGCCGTCGAACTGCCTGGCGAAAGCCACAAGGAATTGGCCTATATCGAATTGGTCAAAAACGGAGTCACTCACAAACGGCTCGCCGGCGAAGGCGAAAACGAGAATTGGATCATCACATTCAGGCGCGGTCCCCAAACCAGCATGGGTGCCTTGGCGGTGCAAATCGAAGGTGGAAAATTCGATGCTGCCAATTCGCGGCGTCCCGGCTCTCCCGGTCTTCGCATCGAATCTGTCGAAGATCAGCTCGTGAAGTTCCGTCGAACCGATTTCATTCAGATCGATGTTCAAATCGCTATGAACTGGGAGCCCGGTGCAGCAACCCAACAATTAGTATTCAAATCCGGCGATGTAGAAGTGATCGTTCCTCGCCGATCGATCGAGCTCGGCAACTCCTTTACGATCAACCAAGCTGGCTTAGTCGCGCTAGCTTGGCGCCAGGGATCACCGCTCAAACTCAGCGAATCTAGCGTTCAATTCGCCATCGACGTTCAAACTGGCGACAGTTACTACGCGCGGGTAGCTTGGCTGGACGGTAACCTCGCATGGACCAGTCCCATTCGAATCGATGAACGCGGGGCCGATCAATGACAAGCACAATTCAATCGGAACGAAGCCATACATTGCTCATGCGACCAGTAGCTTCCATCCTCGCGCTCTGCCTTTTTATTCTCGCGAGTTGCGAATCAGATTCGGCGCCCTCAGGCAACTTACCCAAAGCGGAAGCTGACTGGAACCTGGTCATCTTGCTGCTCGACGCGCTTCCGGCCAATGGCGTCGGTGCTTGGGGCTATCCCCGCGATGTCACTCCGCAACTTGATTTATTGGCCGCCAGCGGAATTCGATTCGAGTCTGCCTACGCAGGCGCTTCCTACACCCTGGCTGCCGTCTCTTCGATCTTCACAGGTTTGTCACCAGCAACTCACCGCGTCGTGAGCTTGTCCAGCAACGTCCTCGACAAGCAGCACTCGACCTTAGCTGAAGCTTTTCAGTCACGTGGTTTCGCCACCGGCGCGTTTAGCTCCAACCCGCACATCACGATCGAAGGTGGATTCAATCAGGGCTTTGATGAGTTCCGTCATTACAAGCGCGGACGCCTCGACTACCACAACATTCCGGAAGAGCTCGAGGCGGATTCGTTGGCTTGGTGGAACGCCCACGCAGGCGAACGGCGTTTTCTTTACGTTCACGTTTTGCCCCCGCACCAGCCGTACGACGCACCGGAGCCCCACGCCAGTTTGTTCGGAGCCGATCAAACCGATCGCGAAATTGGATTCACCAAATATTTAGTCGATGCGGACAAGGCCGGCACGGTAGTCGCGGGCAGCGCACTCGCACGTGATATTCGCGCGCGCTACGACGCGGGCTTGCATCGCGCGGATGAGTTCGCTGGCGAGTTCATTACGACGATTAAGAATTCGCCCGGCGGTTCTAAAACTGTTTTTTGCATTCTCTCCGATCACGGCGAAGCGTTCGCCGAGCACGGTCGTCTGCTGCACGGCTCGACCGTGTTCGAAGAGGAGACACACGTACCCTTGATCTTGTCTTGGCCCAGGGTGAAGCCAGCGGTGGTCGAAGAAATCGTCAGTACCGTCAACTTGGCCCCCACGCTGTGCGAGCTGTTTGATTTGTCCTTTCGGGGAGGCGAATCCTTTTTAAGCGCCACAACGGAAGACTATGTCGCACCGCCGGTTTTATCCCGCAGCGTAGGCACTCAACCCGTCTGGTCGATGCGAACACAGAACTGGAGCTTTCAGAAACAAGCCGGCAAGAACCTACGCTTCCTGTACGACCGTCGTGGCGACCTCGGCGAACAAGTAGATTTGTTGGCTGGTAAAGAGAACTGGCAACTTCGCGGAGGGAGCGAAGAACTCACCAGCGAGGAACTCCACGAATTGGCCAATTCGCTCTCTAAAAAGATGGGCAAGGCCTTGGTCAGCCATCGTGAACTCGGTTCTCGTTTTAGGCAAAGTCGCAACGACACGCATAGCCAGGAAATCGGCGACCTGGGTTACTCTGATGATGCAGAACCCGAACGGCCCGCAAAGAAATCGAAGCGCAAAAAGAAGTAGGCGCCGTTTTGCTAGCCCGGATTATTCATGAACCGCGAGGCAAAACGCCTCGAATTGGTTCCTGCTGGCACTTTGCAGATACTTGCCCCCGCAGACGACCTTGTAAGGTCGTCGAGGACGCCAGTATCTGCAAAGTGCCAGCAGGAACCAACAGACCGGCAGTGCCGGTCGTTCGTGGTGTTTGGTCCGCGTGTTCATGAATAATCCGGGCTAGTGGGGTGAAGCGCGTCGCAAGTGTCGGCTAATCGTAGGACGCGACACGCCCAAGAGATGCGCCGCCGCCGTCTGATTGCCACCCGTTCGATCCAGTGCTTCCTTAACTGCTCGGCCTTCAATCTCACGCATCGAGGGCAACTTCTCGGGGAAGATGACGTCCGTTCCCAAGCGTACATCGGAGCCGTCTGTCTGCTCCACCCGCCGCACCTGACGAATGTGAGCGTTGAACGTTTTCAAGCTCATCACACCCTGCCCATGCTTCGACATGGCGTCGAAGACCAAGGCTTCTAGCTCGCGAATGTTGCCGGGGTAGTTGTAGTTCGAGAGATAGACGAAGAGCTCTGAGGGAACCGCCGGTTTACGACGCCCCAGGTCGCGCGCCGCCTTTTTCAAAAAGTGCTCGATCAAAATCGGCAAGTCCGCAAGGCGATCTCGCAGTGCTGGAATATCGATGCGGTAAGCGCGAAGTCGATAATAGAGATCTTGGCGAAGTGCTGAAGGATCCTTGTGAGTGGCGGTGACGATGCGAGCGTTCAGACTGCGCGGCTGGTCCCCGCCCACTCGATAGTACTCGCCCTCTTGGAGTAGCCGCAAAAGCTTGACCTGGCTCGACTCACTCAAGTCGCCGATCTCGTCTAGGAATAGAGTGCCGCCTGCAGCGGCGTCAATCATGCCTTTGCGTTCGCCGATCGCGCTCGTAAACGCTCCCGCGCAATGACCGAAGAGCGTGTCGGAAAACATGGCGTCGTCGAGGCCGGCCACGTTGACCGCGACGAAAGGTCCACTGACACCACTGGCCATGTGAAGTGCACGCGCGATGAGTTCTTTACCGGTTCCTGTTTCTCCCCAGATCAAAACCGGGTGCGAACCTTTCGCGATCGTTTCGACATGCCTGAACATGCGCCACATGCTCGCGTCGTTCGACAGGATGCCTTCGA
>JBLINP010000229.1:0-8090 GCA_047639415.1 Planctomycetota bacterium
AGCTTCGTTCGGTGGAGACCAAAACCGGCAAGGCATCGACGTCGTGCTCGGCGACTGCAATTAGATCCGCCGCGATGCGAATTGGGTCGCCGGTATGGTCGGCGACGATCGTGAGTTCGCTCGGTCCGGCCAAAAGGTCGATGCCAACTTCGCCAAACAGGTATCGCTTGGCAGCAGTCACCCAGCGATTGCCGGGACCGGCGATCAAGTCAACGCGCGGAGTCACGGTTCCGAAGGCCAGAGCGGCAATGGCCTGCGCGCCGCCGACTGCTAAGAACCCATCGACTCCGGCAATGGCTGCTGCGGCGAAGGTCGCCGGGGCGGGACGCGGCGAAGCGACCCAAACTTCCGGAACGCCGGCCGTGCGAGCGGTAACGGCGGTCATCAGTACCGACGAAGGTAGGGGGAAGCGTCCACCGGGCGCGTAACAGCCGGCGGCCGAGATCGGCGTGGCTTTGTGACCAGCCCGGCCGCCGGGGATCTCGATCGTCATGTCGGTCAACGCATCGCGTTGGGCTTGCGCGAAGGTCGCGATTCGTGCGGCCGTGCGTTCCAGCAATTCGCGCTGATGCGCGGGTAGGCTGACTCGCACGCTTTCGAGTGCTGCTCGATCAAGGACTAGCGGAGCGCCAACTTCAAGATCGCCCAGTCTTTCGGCATGTGCGCGTAGCGCGACTTCGCCACGCTCGCGCACGTCCTCGACAATTTCGATCGCGGCGCGGTCGGTCGCTGCATCGCTGGGCTTCTTGGACACCAGTTCCGATTCGAGCGAACTTACGACTCTTAGGATCGGCTTACTCATTGAGCGTCTCCTTCGCATCGCCAGGTCGTCGCGTGACTATCCGTTCGCGCAGATCCAATACCTTTTCGATGTCTTCAAGTCGAACCCCCTCCCGAACGGCTTTGACCAAAGCGAAGTAGATCACGTCCGCCGTTTCGTGGGCGATGTCATCGGGAGATTGCGCATCCACCAATTCGCGAGCTTCTTCCAGGATCTTTGAGCTGAGCAATTCTGGATCATTGATCAATCGAGCGGTGTAGCTGCCCTCCGGTGCATCGATCATCCGCTCATTCAAGCGTCGCGCCAAACGGGCTATGCCAATGTCCTCACCCCAACAACTGCGGGTCGACAAATGGCAAAAAGCACCGCTCTGTCTAACCGTAAATCGCAAAGCGTCGCGATCGCAATCGAGATCGACAGCGAGTAGCTCTTGCGTCGCACCGGAGGTTTCTCCCTTGCGCCAAAGCCCGCGCTTGCGACTGTGGTATACGCCCGTTCGAGAGCTAACCGCCTCAAGCAAGCTGGCCGCGTTCGAATAGGCCAAGCCCAGAGCAACGCCATGCTCGTCCGCAATCACCGTCGGCCACAACCCGTCTGGACGATCACTGACCAATGGTGCTGCAATCGCATCGCCTAGCTTCATATGACCGGTGTAAAGCGCCATGCCCACCTGTGCATCGGCGCCAATCGCATCGAGTTCGGCGATTTCTTCGGCGGTCGTAACTCCACCCGCGATCGTTACCCGCAGTGGTGCTGCAGCTTCGACGATCGCGCGTGCTCGTTCGAGATCGGTTCCGCCCATGCGACCTTCGCGTTCAACGAAGGTGACCAAGAAACCGTTGCAGTAGGGTTTGAGTTCTTTGATGCGACCGATCACGTCGCGGCCAGTTCCCTTGCGCCAACCTTCGACGACGACTTCGCCGTGCTTGGCGTCTAGAGCGACGACAACGCGCTCTTTCGGAAGGCGCGAGAGAAGTTCTGGTTCAGCAGCAGTGCCCAATACCAGCCCGGTTGCGCCGGCATCCAGGTAGAAGCGTGCCGCGTCGTAATCGCGAATGCCGCCGCCCACGCGGCAGCGCGCGACTTTGCAAAGTTTGACGATGACCTCGCGATTGTCGCCCTCGCCCAAGGCCGCATCCAAATCGACAACGGCAATTTCACCGGCCAGACGAAACTCCTCGGCGATGACGACGGGGTCACCCGCTTCGAGGCAGGGTGTTTCGCCGCCGATCAGTTGCACGGCTTGTCCGGCGCGCAAATCGATGGAAGGAATGATCATGGTCGTACTACAACGCCGGCTTGGGCCAAGCGCTCTTTGATTTCGTGAACTGTAGTCTCGCCGCTGTGAAATATAGAGGCGGCCAATACTGCGTGAGCGCCTGCTTGAAGGGCTTCGATGAGATGCTCGGCGCGGTCGGCACCTCCGGAAGCGATCACGGGAACACGAACAGTGTGGGTTACGGCGCGCAGTAACTCGAGGTCGTAGCCTTCGCGAGTTCCGTCACGATCGAGGCTGGTCAAAAGGATTTCACCTGCGCCCAGTTCGACCGCTTCGCGAGACCATTCGAGTGCGTCGCGTTCCGTGCGGACTTTGCCGCTCGAGACGACGACCTCCCAGGCCGATTTGCCGGGAGCGGGGACTAAGCGTCGAGCGGCATCGATCGAGATGACCGTGCATTGCCTGCCGAATTGTCCAGCCATGTCGGCGAGGATCGACGGGTTAGCAACTGCAGCACTGTTGACGCCCACACGATCCGCACCAGCCTTTAACAAGCGACCCACGTCTTCCGCACAACGTACGCCACCACCTACAGTCAGTGGAATTCGAAGAACGGCGCGCACTGCGCGAACGGTATCGAGCGCGTGAGCTCGCCCTTCGGTCGTCGCTGAAACGTCGAGCAGGACCAACTCGTCGGCGCCCTCCGCTTCGTACCGCGCAGCGCACTCGACCGGATCGCCAGCGTCGCGCAGGTTTTGAAACTTGACGCCTTTGACCACGCGACCGTCGCGAATGTCGAGGCAGGGAATGATTCTGCGGGCCAGCATGATTAGGCGCTCTTTGCTTGTTGGGCCCATCGACCGAGTAGGTCTTGACCCCATTGACCGGAAAGCTCCGGATGAAATTGGCAAGCCAATACGGGGCCGCGTTCGACGGCACTGACGAAGCGCTCGCCGTATTCGGTGAAGGCTCCATTCCAACCTTGGGGCACGCTGTCCAAGTAAAAGGAATTCGCGAATACCGCCCAGCCTGGGGATAGAAGTGAGCAATCCACGGACGGTTCAACTTGGTTCCAGCCGAGTTGAGGTACGGGTAGATCGTGGGTGAAGCGCCGAATTTTGACAGGCAAAACGCCCAAGCCGCGGGCGCCATCGCTTTCCTCGCTGGTTTCGCACAGGAGTTGCAAACCGAGACAGATGGCCAGTGTGGGTTTCTGATCTTCAATTCGCTTGCGCAGCGCATCGATCACACCCTCTGCAGAGAGGCGATTCATCGCGCTAGCAAAGGCGCCGACTCCCGGCAGCACGACGTGACTTGCGGCTGCGATTTCGGAAGCGCTTTGCGTGGAGTGGGGCTCCAAATTCAATCGGCGAAGACTGGCAAAGACCGATGCCGTATTGGCGGCGCCAGTTTCCACGACTAAGGCACGGCGATTCACAACTACAGTATGCCCTTCGTGCTGGGAACGGAGTTCGTTCCGTCCGTTCTACAGGCTATGCGCAATGCGAGCGCCATTGCTTTGAACGCCGCTTCGGCACGGTGATGGTCGTTTTCGCCTTTCAAAACATCGACGTGCAAGGTGATGCGAGCGGCGGTTGCGAAAGACTGCATGACGTGCGTGAGGTTTTCGGTGGCGATCGTTCCAATTTGCTCGCGTCGAAAGCCGAGGGCTATATCGGAATAGGGGCGGCCGGAAAAGTCGACAACGGCGCGAGCGAGCGCCTCGTCGAGCGGCGCGAAGGCTGAGCCAAAGCGGGTGATGCCTTTGCGTTCACCGAGCGCTTGATCAAAAGCTTGGCCGAGTGACAATGCGCAATCTTCGGCGGTGTGATGATCGTCTATCTCGAGATCGCCATCGCACTGGAGCTTTAGATCGAAGTGAGCGTGCTTGGCGAGGCTGCCCAACATGTGGTCGAGGAAGCCGATGCCTGTCGAAATTTCAGACGCGCCGACGCCATCGATGTTGAGAGTGAGCTCGATACGGGTCTCTTTCGTCTCGCGCTTGACCGTTGCTTGTCGTTGCGAACTCATAGCAGTTCCTCTAATTCGGACATGCGAGTCAAAACTCTGGCAGCGCCAGCCCGAAGCAATGCCTCTTGCATACTTGCAAATCGATCCGATCGAACTTCGGATTCAAAATCAACAACTCCCAGCGGAATGACTCCTGCGTCTCGCGCTGCACGAACATCGTCGGGTGTATCGCCGAGCATCCAAGCACGCTTTACGCCAAGTTTTTCTAAGGCTAGATCGACGGGACGAGGGTCGGGTTTGAGCGGGGCGTCCTCACGGCAAATAGTGACACGAAACAGAGTTTCAAGGTCGAAGTCGCGAAGAAAGCGCTCGGCGTCACGGCGGGGACGACCGGTGACAATGGCCATCGGCATCCGCTCGGCCAAGTTTCGAAGAACGTCCAAACCAGGCAGCAGGGTCTCCTGTTTGAACAGGCCTGGCTTCGATTCTGTGCCTTGATAGAGAGCTTCAAATCGCTCGGTCACTTCGGTCAACTCTGCGTCGACGCCTTTGGTCGAAAGCAGTCTTTGCGTCAACTCCCAATCATCGTTCGCGCCGCCTTTGGCTTTCATGCGATCGATGTCATCGCCTGTTAACTCAACGTCATAGCCTGCAGCTGTTTCGATAATCGCCCGTCGGAAGGAGCGCGAGACCTCGGCCAGAACGCCATCCATATCCCAAATCAAGGCCTCCGGATCGCAGGCCGTTTCAAGAGCATGTGTAACCCGCTCCATGGCTTGCGCTTCTCCTGGACACGAAATCCGTAAGGCATCTTCTAGGCCTTCGCGCCCGGGAAATATTCGAATGGCGATGCCGAGAGAAGCGAAAGCATCGCGGATCCAAACGGGATTGGAGCAGCGCGCGAAAACGAAATTGGCTTGGGAAGCGATCGGTTGGGCGCCCATCCGCTCGAGCAACGCGTGAAGTGATTCGCGTTCATCGCGAGTCACCTGAACATAGTTCTGCATGTCCGCGCGTTGATTCATCGCGCGTGCTTCGACGAGCGCAAGCGAAGCAGCGGAAACCGGGTAGGGGTTACCGGAGCCGTTGAGAGTCGAGATGAGAGCTTGGGGGCCGACTGCATACCCGACTCGCAAACCGGCCAGTCCCCAGGCTTTTGAAAACGTTCGCAACACGACCACATTGTTCAGTCTTAGCGCAAATGAAGTCAAATCCTCGTCGGCGAACTCGGAGTAGGCTAGATCCAAAACGAGGAGGGCGTGCGGTGAGGCTTCGCTCAACCGTGCTAAGGCTGCTCGCGAGATGACTTGCCCGGTGGGGTTGTTGGGGGAGACGATTACGATGAGAGACGTTCGCGCCGTGATTGCGGCGAGCGTTTCCGTGAGTGGAAAATCTTCTCTTGGCCAATCGACGACGCGCAGCGACCCGCGAGCAAGTTCGACGTAGCGGGAGATCATCTCGAAGGTCGGACTCGGGACGACAGCTTCGCAATTGGGGCCTTGCGTGGCTGTACACGCACGAAAGAGAGCGTCGTCGGCTCCGGCTGTTACGAGCACTTCGCTCTCAGCGACACCGAGTTCCGTGGCCAAGTGCGCGCGTAGCGTGGAAGTGTCCGGGTAGCGAGCTAGAGTCGCTGCGGACGGAAGCCAATCTTGCGGAAGCGGGAGTTCGCTTGCTGGGCGGCCCTCGTTGCTCGCGAGATACAGATCGACCGGAGCCGGATGCGATGGAACGCTATATCCTGGCTTGGACTCGATTTTCGCGAGCAGTTCGGGAGAGGGGACGGCGCTTGGCTTCACTGGACGATTTGAACGAGTGCGGAGACTGCGATATCCATTCCGCCGTTTGCTTTGAGCAGAGGCAGCAATTCCGGCAATGCGTCGCGTTGCACAGCGGCTTTGACCGCAAAGCCAGACTGACCGTGAAGGTTTGAAATGGTGGGCTCGCGCATACAGGGCAACACTCGGATGACGTCCTCCAAGCACTCGGCCGATACGTTGACGTCAATCATGACTCGTTGCCTGGCGTCGAGAACGGAACGCATCAAAAGTACAAAGCGTTCGATGCGCTCGCGTTTTTCCTCGTTCTCCAGAACCGCGGCGCAGGTATACAAACGAGTAGAGGAGCGAATCACGTCGTCGATGATGACGAGTCCGTTAGCCACCAGGGTTTGACCCGTTGCGGAGTTGTCCAGGATGATGTCGGCATCTTCTGGTGGGAAGACTTCGGTGGCGCCGTAGGTTCGAACCAGTCGTGCATCGATTCCGCGCGCTTTGACCCATTCGGCCGCAAGGCCCAAGTACTCCGTGGCGACGACCAAGGGCCGTTTCGGCAATTCGCCATCCTCAAGTAAGCTTGCCGGCGCGGCCGCGACGATGCGAACCGGATCGAGTTTGGTGTCCATCAACTCGACCAAGTCGAGTCCGAGCTCTGCAACCCAATCCGCTCCCGCAAACCCGAGGTCGCGCGACCCACGGGATAGCATCTCAAGAATGTTTTGCGGCTTCAGCAACTTGGTTTCGAAGCCAGGTACCGAGAGAACTGGGCGATAGCCACGACGGTCGGTGTTGACTTGAATGCCAGCCTCGGCGAGTAGCGATACGACGCCCGCCATCATGCGACCCTTGGGGAGAGCCAAGTGGATCGGCGATTTTGGTTGTTCGGAAGACATGGAGAGAGTTGGGGATGGGATTTTCAGCGCCGATCCCTTTATCGATTTGGATAAAGGAAACCGTCGATGATCACTGGTCAGGGAGGAGAAGTCGACCGGGTTGATCTGTGGGAAATTGGCGAACGAGGAGTTTCGCTTGAGTGCGTGTGACGCTCCCTATAAATCGGTAGACGCCTCGGGAGTTCTGGAATGCACGGGGCTGCGATTTTCGAAATCTCTGAAGAAGGTGTCTGCTGTCGAGCGCAGTGAGGTGATGGCAGGGAGGGCTGATGGCGCTCAAGGGCTCAGGACGGTGGGACTGTAAGTCTCTATTAGATGAAAGCTTAGGTGCATTGAGCTCGATCAGCACGCGGCGTTTAGAGGAAACGGCAACGCTCTTGCCCGAAAAAGCATAAGCACTTATTCTTTTGCTTCTCGGGAGGTCGAGACCATGGATTTTTATGACGAGTTGGGTGAGTTGGCGTTGGGCAGTCGATTGAAGCGTCTGGCCGATCGGTTGGGCGCCCAGGCGACCAAAGTCTTTCAAGCTGATGGCATTGCCTTTGAACCGAGGTACTTTCCGCTCACGGCCCTTCTCCTGAGCGAGGGAGAAGTCAGCGTAAGTGACGCGGCCAAACGTCTCGGAATTTCGCAGCCTGCCGCGAGTCAGATTTGCAAACAGATGGAGTCCGAGGACTGGCTGAAATTGACGTCGGACCCGAAGGATGGGCGACGCCGATTATTCGCGTTGAGTTCGACGGGCAAGCGACGAGCGAAATCGATGGAGGACTTGTGGGATGCAGTCCGTTCCGCTGCGATTGACCTGTGTATGGAATCGCGAATCGATTTGATCGCAGCGCTCGCCAACTTAGAACGAGCGTTAGGGGAACAGCCGCTGCACGAACGAGTCGCAACAAAACTTGAATCCGGTTTGCGAATGCGTCCGTACACCAAAGAACTCGCGCACTATTTTCTCGATATCAATCTCGAGTGGATTGACGAAATGTTCACGGTCGAAGATATCGACATGGAAGTGCTCTCCAATCCCGAGCACTACATTTTGAAGCCGGGTGGGCAGGTTTGGTTTGCAGAACTTGGCGGTCTCGGCATCGTTGGTGCGGGCGCTCTCATGAAAACCGGGGAATCCGCGTTCGAGTTGACCAAGATGGGCGTGTTGGCTTCTACGCGGGGTAAACAAGTCGGCGAAGCATTGCTACGTCGAATGATTTATGAAGCCAAGCGCCTCAAGGCCGAGCGACTTTATTTACTCACCAATGCCAAGTGCGAAGCTGCGATCCACCTGTACTTGAGGAACGGCTTCGTGCATTCAAAGGAAATCATGGACCAGTATGGTGCAGCTTACGAGCGCTGCGACGTAGCTATGCTTTACGTGTAGACATACTGTGTCAGGCTCGATCTCTCCTACAATTTAGCCCGGCTCGATCGTCCAAAAGAGAGAGCCCTCAACC
>JBLINP010000230.1:0-8026 GCA_047639415.1 Planctomycetota bacterium
CAAGTAGGGTATTTGCGACTTCGGCGCGAAGTGGCTTGAGCACAGACTTGGGAAGGTCTTTGAGTAACGCGACGAGAGTTGTGGGCGCGTGCGCCCGAACCATGAAGTCTTCACGGTCACTCTTGAGTAAGGCTTGCAGCGTGTCGATCTCGGCTACGCGGCAGCTCGAGGGGGCCCATTGCTCACGGGGAACAGTCGTTTGCGTTGGCATCGCGTTGGCGAGCGGAGTGCGCCCCAGCGCGACCATGCAGGCTACGCGAATGTCCTTTGTGCCGGAACTATTACCGTCGAGGGCTTCGAATAAGGCGGCTACGATGTTGGTGCGTACTCGCGGAGAATTCGTTCGATCGCCAATGATCGAAAGTGCGTACGCTGCGAAGGAGCGCGTCCGATAGTGCACCCGATTGCTCTTCACGAAATCGCGCCTTGCTCGCGGCGAATCCAAAAGCAGTTCTTGGAGAATTTCAGCTCCGGCGTCGTGTCCCAAGATTCCCAGAGCTAGCGCCGCTGTCTCGGCAATTTCCTGATTGGAATCAGCGAGAAAGGGGATGCACGTCTCTTGAATTTTCAACGCGGCTTGGACCGATTCATTGCTTCCCGACTTGGCGATGGCTATCAAACATGCAGTGATGATTTCGTTATGCGACTCGGTTTTGAGCGCGTTCAGCAATGCGGGGACAATCAATTTGCGAACTTGGTCTTGAGAAGGTCGCAGACTGTTTTTTGTGAGGTTTGCGGGCAAGCCGCCCAAGAGGATGGAGTTGTTCCCGCTCCCGGAGTTGAATCCGTAGAGGCGTGATTTCAATTCGAGGTACGGGTCTTTATTCAGTTCCCACCAACGACTCCAATCGGTTTCATCGATGCCGACGCTGATGCCTCCTGGATTGGAGGGCGCGGTCGAACCCGTGCTTGGGCCTGTGGGACTCGCTTTGCGGCCGGGCGCGGTCGGACCCGCGCCGGCTGATGTGGGAGCGTTGCCAGATGACCCCGAACCGCTTCCTGCTGTTGGCCCTCCGCCGCCACCTCCAGCACCCGCCGGCGCTGAGTCACCCGGTCCTCGGTAGGCACCACCGTGAGCTGTCGAAGTCTCACGTAGTGCAAAACTGAAAAGAACGAGCAGCGAGGCTCCGATGATTTGGCGAACAGGGCGTTTGGGAGGGTTCATGTTTCGATCCTGGTGGCGTGCGTCGAGCGCACCCTGCTGCCTTTGGAAAACTCGGCAGGCAGAGTTCGTTCTTCAATGCAAGCATCGGGCCAAGCGCCGTGCCGCTTTCTAAGAGCCAATATGGCTGTTGAGCACGCTATTGAGAATGCCCGCGTTACGCAGACGGAACGCCCACTCGTTCTCCGCGATGATTACGAACGGGGCTTACCAGTTAACTGGCGGGTTGGCGCCTGCTCCCGGTCCAAAGATCAATGCGTTTACTAGCAGTCGCGCAGTGCCTTTGAAATAACCGCGGTAGCCGGGCACGGTGGCGAACAGAATCACCTGTCCATTGCCCTTTGATTCAACCGTGGCATAAGCGGAGTCGGCCGCCCGCTCTCGTGCTTCGGGCCACAAAAGGCCTGAAAGCCGTAAGGTCTCGGCTGCTCCAAAACGGACGGCGACCTGCGCGGGAGCTTTGGCCATGAATACACTCGATCCCGCGGCATAAACCGGCATCTCGTCGGTGTTGATTCCAGAACTCAGCCAGGAGAGCGCGTTGACTTCGCCGCGTAGGAAAACACCTGCGGGAGAAAATCGTCGCATCCAGGAATCGAGTTTATCGGTGATTTCTACGGGCTTTGGTGCTTCAACGGAATCGTCGTCGATGGATTCATCGTGATCGGGCTCCGAACTCGCAACTCCATCCCAAAGCAGAGCCTCGTCGATCGTAACCGTTCTCGCTTCTCGAGCCCGCGTAGTTTCGTCGGCGTATTCATTCAGGTCATCGATGACGTTTCGTCGCAACCTGACATTTGAAATGCCCAACTGCTCGTTTGCCAACGCGGCTGCGGAACTTCCACAGGCGATGAGCGTTCCGCCAGCTCGCACCCAGGTTTGCAGAGCATCTTTGTTGTCCGCGAGGATCGAACGCAGCGAGCCTCCAGCCGGCGGCAGCACCAACACGTTGTAGCGACGCAGGTCGTAGGCTCCGAAGGATGTCGCGTCGAGTAGGGAGTAGGGCACTTTTAGCTCGTGATCGAGCAGGTACCAAATGTGCCCGAAGGTGTCGCGACTGACGGGCGAGTTTGCCAAGACGGCGATGCGCGGTCTCGCGAGTAGTGTGAAGTGCCCGCCACCCAGGTCGGGTCCGTCGTCGGGAGAGCGGGCGTGAGAAGTAGCGATGACCTCAACGCCCGAAAGGCTCGCGGCTTTGGCGATGCGTTCTTCGAGCGCATCGGCTTCGTTCTCGTGTCGACGCAGTAGCAAGCTGCCGCGCGAAAAACTGCGTCCGGCGGTACTAAAAGGAGTGTCGGAGATGTGAACGGAAAGACCGAGTTCGAGAGCTTGTGCAGCAAATAGCACTGCTGAATCGTCGGCGCCATCGACGACCCACGCGGTGGCGGGATAATCGGTTTTTTCGGCTGGAGTCACGCTGCCTGAGCGCACAGGGACTTCAGTTACAAGCGGGGGCAACTCGTTACTCGAGAGCTCGCACCAATAGGCATCCAGGTCGAGCGCGTGGCCGAGACCCCAAGCGGTAATGTCATAGATCTTGCTACGACCTTTTTGCTCGAGTTCTTCTCGTTCAGACCGGAGGTCGGCTTCGCTCATGCGAATGTCGAAGTCGAGATAGCTCTTCACCAGTGGTCCCAACGGTTGTCGGGCGGCGACCAACAAGCTGCCGACGGGGATTTCAATCTCGTCGAACTGTTTGCCGAGTGCGCTGACGACGCTCTGACCTTTGAGTCCGGAATCGCTAACGCGTCGAACCTCTAAACCTTGGCCGATGAGAATGCGGAGCAGTTGATCTTCGCGATCGCGGTTCCGCCCGACCTTGCAAACGAACCAGCGATCTTCGGCTTCCAAGTTTGCACGTTTGCTTGCGACGAAATCCGACAGCACGGCTTCGCGATTCTGGTGAAGCGTACGTAGGTTGGAGATGGAACTCACAGCTTGTCGATGAACGCCTTGCCGGTAGCTAACCACTTCACCGGATTCCCGTCGGACTGGCTGGCCGTCGGTACTCGCCATTTCATAGAGGATGCCGATGGCGCCGGAGAGTGAACCCCAAGCGTCGGAATAGAACGGTGCCCATGCGTCGGCCCATTCGCGCGTGTAGAAGCCCCAACCTTGGCTGTCGAAGGCGCTGCCCTGATCCTTCGCAAATGCGTTTTGCCACTTGTTGAGATCGCTCGGCAAGTGAGGGTTGTGGGCGGGTGATTGCGGATAGAACAGAAAGGTATCGAGTGCCCACATTTCGTGCGCGTCGACAAACAACTGTGGATTGAATTCCCTGATCGAATGCCAACGCCCGCGCGTTTCGGGAGCGACACCCGCAATCCAATCGCGGTTCATGTCGAACAAGTAATGGTTGCCGCGCCCTTCTGGCCAACGGCCACGCTGCATCGAGGCGTAGTCCATGTTGGGAACGTAGCCGCGCGTTTGTTCGAGTTGGGAGATGAATCGTTCGCGACCGTCGGGGTTCATGACCGGATCGATCACGATGATCAGATCGTTCAATAACGACTTCACTTCTTCGCTCTCTGCTGCGATCAAGTGGTAAGCCACGGCCATGGAAGCATCGGCGCCCGAAATTTCGTCGCCGTGAATGCTGTAGCCCAACCACGCGCTGGCTGGAGTACTTCGAATAAGCTCGTCAGCCGCCGAATCGGAGAGTCCGCGCGGGTCTGCGAGTTGCGCGAGGTTCGATAGTATTTCGTCCAAGCGCGCGTGGTTCGCTTCCGAAGTAATCACCGCCCGCACCAATGGGCGACCTTCGAAACTGTGCGCGTAGGATTTCAATTGGAGGAGCGGCGAGTGCTCGGCCCAGTTGCGAAACACATCGACGATTTCGGCGGGGTGCGCGGGGCGTGAACCAACCGGTTGTCCCAAGACTTGTGCAGGCAGTGCGACGTCGGATGAGTACTTGGTGCCCGGAAAAAACTCGCGCGTGTAAGTCTCTACAGGGTCGCCGAAACGAATTGGATTCAGGTCGTCCCAGTCGGCCTTCGGAAGAGCATTGGACTCGTCTTGAGGCTGCGCATTTGCGCTCGACGCGGGCGGGGTTGCGCAACTAAGAAGTAGAGCGACGAGTACGGCAATGCTTTGCGTTTTGCGCATGCTGGAGATGATGGTTGAGGTCGGGAAATGAGCCGATCTGTGGCTGAGGGCTGGCGAGGGCGCATTCTAGCGCTTGCAGGGACTATATGTGGCGTTCAACCGGCCCGCACCCCTTGCGGACTTCAGGGCTTTCACCTGATGATGGGAACGTGACTCACCCGCAGTTCGTCATTTAGAGGAAGATTCCTCCGACGAACAACACACCTCACCTCACTATTCATCAATGAAGTTTTCTTTCAGGGCCAGCCTTCGGGCAGTTCCGTTTGTGGTTTTGGCCGCAACTCCAACGTTTGGGCAAGCCAATGCGAACCCGGCCATTGATGTCGAGCTTGGCGCCATGTCTACGCTGACCCAATTGGGTCGAACGGGTACTTTCCCGAATGGCGTAAACGGCATCACGATGCGCACGACTTCTTGCAACAAGGGCTCCGTTGTCGTTCCGTGGGAACAAGCGATGGATCCCGATCATCCCAGCATCGCCTTTATTGTCGCGCGTGATGATGGAGTTCGATTCCAGCAGATTTCAAACCGAAGTTACTTGAAGCATGGCTTCTTCGCGCTTCAACAAAATTTGTGCGATACCTGTCAGGGTGGAACCCCGCAAGGTGACTTCTTGGGATTGGGCTGCTCGGATACCTATACCCAAAACACGAACGGCAATCGCTTTTGGTTAGGCCCGGCGGATGAAGTCAATCCCTGGACGGGAGATTGGGACCCGGTGGGTTCGTACTTCGATACTGGTGATCCCGCAGTCGGTGGGGGAGCGGCTTCCGACGGAGTTCGTTCGCTTGATCAAAGCCAAGTCAATCAGTTCTCCGGCGACAAGAATCGCGTCGAAGTCAAAGACGTATCGCTACTCGAAACGGGATCGGAACGCTTTTACTACCAAGCTCAATATGTGGTTGCTCAGGAGCTTGAATCACTCCGGGACAACAACACCGGCTGGCGAGAGGTCAATCCGAATTTCAGTGGCGGCAGTTGGTCCTTTGCCAACGTGACTTCCATGGCGCTTGGCAGCGTGTTGGACGGATGGAGTGGCGCTTCCGTAACTTCCAACACAAATGGTAGTGACGATGGTCGCGTATTTGTTGCAGTCAAGGTGACGGGTCCGACCGACGGTCTCTATCACTACGAGTACGCGGTGCATAACCGAGACAACTCGCGCGGTATCGCGAACTTCACGTTGCCGATTTGCTCTGAGTCGACGGTTTCAAACATCGGCTTCTCCGATGTTGATCGTTTTTCAGCCACCGACTGGATCGGGACAACGAACGGAACTGAGTTGACCTGGAGTACGACCAGCAACCCGCTCAATTGGAATTCGATTTACAGCTTCTGGTTTGATTCGGACGCGGCTCCGGTCGACGGCGTAAACATCAGTCTCGATCAGTTCGTCCCTGGTGCTGGTGCTGATTCGGTCACGATTTCAACGCGTGTGCCGATGGCCAATCACAACTACGAAACGGGTCCGGGTTGCAGCAATGGAGTTGTGCCGCGTTTGTTTGCCGCAGGTACGACAGCTCAAGCAACGATCGGTAACTTGGGATTCAAGGTTCAAGCGCTTGATGTAGCTCCGTCGACGCCGACGATCTTCCTCTTCACGCCGTTCAATGGAACGGTGGACGTCGGTGGCGGTTGTAACCTCTACATGGGGACGCAAAACATTTTGTTCCGCGTGAGGATTAGTGACGGAACGGGTCGTGCAAACCTCAACTTGCCGATCCCGAACGACATGGCTCTCGAAGGCGCGAATGTAAACTTCCAACTGATGGAATTGGATCCGCTCGGCGGACCCTTCTCCACCGACTTCGATCTCTCGAACGGACTCCGGGTCCGCATTGGTGATCAGCTTCCCAGCTGCCCCTAGTCTCCGATAAAACTACAAGTGGCGGGACGGTCGCCAATGTGCTGATCGTCCCGCCACTTTTTTTATGCCTTGGCGTTATTCGGAAGGGTTTAGACGAGCGCGATAATCGAGCAACTCTTGACTGGACCCGTATTGCTGTTCAATCGAATCCAGGAGACCAGCGGCATCCTGACTCCTCTCGAGATTGATCAGGATGCTGGTCAACATCAATGCCGGACGCGCCGATTGCGCGGCATTCTGTTTGAGTAAACCTTCAAGGCGGCGCCCCACATCGGAACTCGTGGGCTCAACGAGGAGCACGGACTCTAGCGCGTCGAGCGCTTCGGTTTGATCGCCTTCCAGCATCGCGATGTCGGCCAAGACGAGCCAACTCGAACTGAAATCGGCATCGAGCTCTACGGCTGCACGCATGGCTTCTTCAGCGCGTCCACGTTCGCCGCGACTCCAGTAAATCGATCCGAGCTTGTTATGAAGATCGGCTGTGGAGACCAAAGCGTAAGTTCGAAGCCAATTGAGATGAGCTTCGGCTTCTGTGATGACGGCGCTTCGTTCAATCGGTTCTTGAATGGTCTCGGCGATTGTGAGGTTGCCTTCAGCTTCACGATCGTGGTATTGAACCAGGCCCGAGTGAGCAGTCAGCAAAAGCAAACTTCCGAAGCCGCAGACAACGGAACCTCCCGCTTTGGAAAGACGGCCGTTTGATCGGAGTGCCCAATTCTGAAATCGAAAGCTTCCATTCGTCGCCATTCGCCAAAGCACAATCGTCGCGATGCCGGCAAATACCGCCAAACCGATTGCGAGTAGGAATGGAATGTGACCGTAGAGTCCGCGCCAAGACCAAAGCGAAGCGGCGAAGACGGCAGCGGCGGCGATTTCCTCCGGCCACGAAAAGTCATACTGCCGTTTCGAACGGCCGCGTTTCGGCTTTACGTTTGGAGCCGCACCAAAGCCGAAATAGAGTGCATTTTTTGGACACACGCTCACGCAATCGAGGCACTTCATACAGCCCGCGTCGACGACCATTTTGAAGCGCGCGACTTCTTCGTGGACGCGCACGTTGCTGGTGCATGTAGCTGTGCAATGTCCACAGCCTTCGCACGCATCCGTGACACGAATGCGACCAGGCGCAACTCGATCAGCGATGCCGAAGATTGCTCCGTAGGGGCAGCCGTAGGTGCAGAAGCTTTTCGCGCCGAACAGGTAAACGATTAGGAAGCCGTCGACGACGAAGGTGAGTATCGCGATGAACGGACCGGGGAAGCGTGCCCACAAATCATCAGTCGTGAGGTGCAGCGCGAGTTCTGGAAAGCCGGTGTCGGCGAGGAATCGCGCAAGCGCGGGGGCGATGAACATATCGGCCGCGGCGATGAACGGAACGAATACCAAGAGGCGCGATCGAATTGGTCGCGGGTGGATGCCGAGCTTCTTGAGTAAGAATGCGCAGGCATCTTGGTAGGCGACGACGTGACAGGCCCAACCGCAAAAGAAGCGACCGAAGATGAGCGTCGCCAAGATCGAGATGGCGAACAGAATGAAGCCCGCATTGACGTAGCCGAGTGTGACAATTTCTCCAGCTTCGGAGGGTTCGAGCGGAGTGAGCGAGCTCCCCGTGATCTGCCAGTGAGCGATGTGAACCAGCACGGCCAAGTGAACCAACACCCAGGTGAGCACGCGCCATCGGGTGCGCTTGGACTTTGTAGGTTCCCCGCGCGGTCGGTGCTTCTCCGAACGGGGAAGAGTCTCAAGCTCAACAGGGGGGGCGGGCATCGTTTCAGTTTGTCGAACGCTGAGGCATACGTATACGGAGCCCGTCGATACGGCTGAAGCCCGTCGATACGGAGCCAGGACAAAATCCACCGGGGCAAGGCAAGGGGGGGCGAGCCAAATGGCTC
>JBLINP010000231.1:0-8014 GCA_047639415.1 Planctomycetota bacterium
CGCAGACGACCTTGTAAGGTCGTTGAGGACGCCAGTATCTGCAAAGTGCCAGCAGGAACCAATAGACCGGCAGTGCCGGTCGTTCGTGGTGTTTGGTCCGCGTGTTCATGAATAATTCGGGCTAGCGGGCTCCTAGCTTACGTGAGCGGGCACGTTCCCAAGATTGAGCGCTCCGAATAGCCCGCGCTAAAGAGAATCAGCGAACCTTCCGATGACTGTGGTTAGACCCCACAATCCCCTCGCAGAGGAGAAGTTTCACATGATCTCTGCAGCTCTTTCTTTGGCACTGGTCGTCGGTACCGTCATCTCCCCAGATGCGACCGTCGAACCACAAGCCACAACTATCAATCAAGCAATCGATCTTCGAATCGATGTCTACAGCTTCAACGCTGTAAACACGACGACGAAGGATCACTTGCTTGTCTTCGGGTATGGATCAGCGCAGTTCATTCGCGCGCTTCCACAGGGAGAGTCGATCTCCTGGCCCCTGCCTTTGCGCGGAACCGAGGGTGTTACTCTCGAGATCCTTACGCCAAGTGTGGAGGGTTGGACGACTTCAACGCCCGTATCCATCGACATTAAGGCTTTGACTGGAGGCGCTCCGATAATGATGAGCGCGAACAATCACGGTCTCACAGCCTGGAAACAGACCCCAGCGTCGAAGTCGGCCAGGCCCATCAACGCTTCGGCGTCTCGGTCAGACGCCGCCACGCGCAGTACACCCAGCTACTCGTCCACGAGCAGTGCCACCTCCGAGCAAGTGATCTTTCACGTGCCCTCGGTCACAGGGCTCGACAATCCGGGACCGCAAAAGCCCCCGGTACTCGACGACGACCCGCTACCAGCGATTTAACAAGATCTCCCTCCTGAAAATCGGGGATTGACGGATGCTTCGGCCGCCGTTGGTCCCTGATTTGTATTTGAGAAGCGATTGAATGGGTTCGGGGGTTTCGGAGCCGCGCGCCAAAGTTCAGAATCTCCCCCCCACGATCGGCGGACGAGCAAGACCCGCACCCGACGCCTCGCGTCCCCTTCCAGAATTTCTTCTATCGTTATGTCGAACAAGAACCAGGTCCATTGCACCGACTGCATCCACTTCCGCTCTGCGCCCTATCAAGCGCGGATTGCAGGATGCTTCTTGGAGTCCAATATGCCCGGCCGCCAAAAGGACGCATACCTCAACGAACAGCAGATTCCCGGCAATCACGAGATAATCAATTTGCGCGGCGATTGCGCGGACTTTGAAGCGCCGAAGAAGAAGCCGGGGCTTTTGACGCGGATGTTCACCAACGACTCGTAGGTCGCCGTTGATTTTCGAGAGGGACCGCTAGTTCCACTCTTTGTAGAGCGTTTCGCGGCGGTCTTTTGAGATCGGAACGCGAATGCGAAGCTGGCGCAGGACTTCGAAGTCGATCTCTGCGGTAATCAATCCCGATTCGCCCGTGCCTTCCGCCAGAATCTTTCCGTGCGGATCCACGATCATCGAATTCCCCGGGAACACGAGTTCGCGCTGGCTACGCCCCAACAGTTCGATGCCGGTGCGATTGCTTGCCACGATGAAGGATTGATATTCGACGGCGCGTCCTTGTAGCAAGGCTCGCCAATGCGAAGCGCGCGTGATCGGCCACTGCGCCGGAATGACGAGTAGCTCTGCGCCCGCGCGAACAGCGGGCACAAGCGTTTCGGCAAAGCGCAGGTCGTAACAGACGGCGCCTGACATGGGCGGCAAACCTGTGGCCGCCGAATCAACCACGGCGGGCGCTTCAGCTCCGGCGCTGAAGTTCAACTCTTCAGCCGTGGGCGAAAAGAGATGCACTTTGTCGTATTCGAGAACGCGCGCGCCGCGGGAGAAAATCGTCAAGCGATTGAAGGGCAAGCCCGCTGCGCTTGTTGCCGGCGCCGTGCCGGCGACGACCAGATCGAGTTCGCGCGATAACAACTCCACTCGCGCCAGCGCTCGCTCGCTAGCTGCCGCAGCATCCGGGATTTCGCCGCTGCCCCAGTCCAAAAAGGAAGTCGTCCACATTTCGGGCAGGACAACGAGCTGGCAGCCAAGGGACGCGGCCTCCCGCAATCCCGCCTCTACCTGGGCCAAATTCCGATCAACATCGCCGCGTCGGACGTCAAATGAGTAAGCACCTACAAGCATCTCGTTATTCTGCGCAACCAGACGTAGATTCGAACCGTTCAATTCGGAATCATCCTTTCGTGAAAAGCGCTGGCGACAAATGGATGATGGGGACGCTGGCCGTGGCCATCCTCGCGGGAGTGGTTTTCACCACCGCTGCCATCGGGGCGCCGGACGGCACCGAAACGATATCCCTCGGCTTGGATCTGCTGAGCGGACTGCTGGCCTTTGCCTTCGCTGGCCGCGTTCTGCTCTCCTTTTTACCCGCCGGGCATGTGGGGAGTTTTCGTCCACGAGAATTGGCCACGACCTGGGCAACCTCACACTTGCTTGGAATCGGAGCACTCGGATTCACGAACGCATTGCTCACCACTGACGTCGGCGAATCATGGGTGCGACTAGTTGGACATCCGCTCGCACTGCTCTCGCCCTGGATCGTATTGCTCGGCGTTCGACTGATCAGTTCACCCGGAGCCATTGCGCCGCAACATCAGCACACGCGCGAACATCTCGTGGGCTGGGCGCGAATGCTTCCGACCGTGTTCGCCCTATCCGCAATTTATCTACTGCGTGCCGTAACGAGCGCATCGGTGACAACCTCCGTCGATCTCTCCAACACATACTTGGGCAGCGCCGTCTCCGCCTTCTTTGATCACGCGGCCATGATCTCGCCCGGGTTCGCTTGGGCCAGCTGGACGGCAACGGCGTTGCTGGTTATTTACGGTTTGAAATCAGCGCGCCGCGCTCCGGTCACGCGCTGGTTACTCGGCATTGCGTTGCTATTCACTCCCTTCGCTGCCGAGTGCATTTCATTAGCACGGGAAGAACTTGTCACCACGCTTTTATTCGTCGGCGGTGCCTCCTTCGGCATAGGCTGGCTGCGACACGCCGACCGACGCTCACGTTCAATCGCAGTGATCTCGACGCTGAGTCTAATTCTCTCTTCGTGGAACGGATGGTTGCTCGCCGCTTGCGCAATCGCGCCGTTGATCTTACTGACGCATAAGGTCTCGCGACGCCCACTCGCTCTAGTCGCCGGAGGACTATGGCTTTTCGCGGCGTGGCCAATAGCCGGGCGCAACACACATCAAATCGGAACCATCGAACCAGATTGGGTCACCGCCGATTATTGGCCTCGTATCCAAACTTGGTTCAGCACGGAGAACTTTGCACTCCTCTTCGTGCTTGTCACGCTTTTGACCGTCAAAGGCCTCGCTTCGTACCGCTCTCGTACGCCACGCCCGACGGACAACATCGCTTCGCAGCCCTCGAGAGAATTGATCTTTGTTCTACTCGTCTCGGCCTGTGCCTTTCTAGCGCTTCACCGTGGCTTCGTTTGGCCCCCAGCTGAGCTTGCAGCAACGGAACTCGAAAGCTATTGGCAAAAGCTTTCGAGTCTTATCGTGCTACCCGTTGCCGCGCTTGCAACCGGATTGGCTGCGATGCGCGGCGAAGCGAAATAGCCTTGAGTGAGTGACTGAACCTAGCTTAGTTCGAGAACTCAGCAGAGACGCTGGGTTCATTCGCCGGCTTAGACTCGGTCTGATTCAGGCCCGCCACTCCATTGATGAAGACAAAGCTCGCCGTTTCGTCGAGTTCATCCCACCCCATGCTTTCCAGCTGATTAGCCTCGATGGTCTCATCTGTTAGCAGACCTTCACGGCAAACGAAGACGGCACCAGAGGGATCGCTAAGCACAAGATAGGGTTTCGTTCCCGCACACGAAAAAAGCATCGGAGCGCAGGCGATGAGGATGAGATTGAAGATTGAGCGATTCATAGCACGCACCTGTGTTGTTTAAATCTGACTTGGAAGGAATCGAATTCGTCGAGCACTTTCAATTGGCAGCGCCTCCCCATGACTTCATAACCAGGTCCGAAGGAGCCTGTAGAGCTTCAGCTAAAGGATACGAATCGGAAGGCAGCATCGGCTCCATCAACAAGGACGAGATCATGCTCGAACCAGGTCGTTCGATATTCTCCAAACCCTTGGCGGACAATACCTTCTTCATGCAGGCGACTTCAGCCTCATCCGTCGATAGAGGCGTCCAAGTGTGAGCTACCCGGACTTTTACGATCTCATCCCGCAGCTTTTCCTCGAAGGAATAGAAGGCCGAGTTGATGACTTCCTCGTCATCCGGAAGCGACTCTGTGATGTTAGCAAGCTTATTGTGGTCGCTATCCTTCACGCCGGTCCGACGAGTATCGGAGACCTTGGCCTCGTCAGAAACCTTGAACTTCGCGACTTCGATCCCGTTTTTTTCAACGGTTATCGACGCCGTTACCTTGCCGGTCTTGGTGATCTCCCGTTCTTGGTATTTGTAGTCTCGGATATCGTCAACAAGGATTTGTTCAGGCGCCTCGCTAAACTTAGTGTTCAACCGATCCAACTTGGCCTGAGTACTTTGTACCGTTCCCACTGCGGCGCTTAGCGCACCCTTAGCAACCGCTTGCATAAATACGTTGTCGATTTCATCTACGAGCGCTTGCTTTAGGTCCTTGGTAGCGATGTGGATAACAAGCAGATCTTCAGCATCGGAAATTTTCGCTTTCAACTCAGCCTTCTTCGGATTCGCAACCCACTTTCGGCTATGAAGAAACTTGGACTTCTTCGACTTGGACTTCCCTGTCGAAATCTTCGCCAAGGTCCTATCGACCTTGATCAACACCTCGAAGTTCACGGGCTCAGGGATTTCGAACTCATCTCGGCCGAGCGCGATCACATCCGAGCGAATCGATTCCCACTCTTCTAAAATGAAGGCGTTGTAGCTCTCGATCGGCTCGAAGTACGTATGCGGTTCGAGTCCACCCAGGCGATCGGAGATATCGAACGAGTCTCGCAATCTCTGGTCAAACTCATGCTCGCTTCCGTAGCTCAATTCCATATTTGCATGGGGCACCACCTCGGCAATCCGAGCACAAAGTTCAATCAAACCATCGTCATCGTGCTCAGAAAATACCTGGCTCGCTTTTCGGCACAACTCCAAAGCCAGCGCGGGATTGAAATCACCGGGAGCAACCATGGCCGAGACAGCTTCCGCGTACATCCTTTCAGCTGCGCGACGACGACACTCGTCAGCCATCGCTTCTGCATCGAGAAAGCCCCGGACAGATTTATCCGCGGAGTCAAACCTCTTTGCTGAAGCCAATAGAGCGAGCTTTGTTCCAGATACAGCCTCTTCAATCCCCGCGTCATACTCCTGGCAAGAAAGGTTCCATTTCGCGATGGGCAAATTGGCGTTGGCTTCAGCGTGATTCTTCAGCGTCGACAAGGCGCGATTTAGCTGTGCTATCGACGCTGAGTACTTGGCCGTGCCGAACAGTTCCTGTGCAGAGACCGTATAAATATCAGCCAGAAACTCTTGAGTTGACTCGCATCCTCGATGGGCCTCGCGGGCTTTTTCGGCGAAGCTGATCGCTTTTGAAGTCGCGCCTTCAAAAGAAGCGCTTTCCGCAAGCTGTAAATAGGCCAATGCGGATTGAGCGCGAACAGCAGCGGAAAGCCCGCGAACTGAAGCACTTTCGTGACTCGCGTTTGCAGTCGCGTACCGCAAGGACCCCACTAGTGTTGCATCATTCTCGTCGGCCAATACGAGCCGACGCAACTCTGTGTATTCCGGTGCCGCGCAGGCCGAAAACGGAGTCATTAGTATTGCGGCTAACGCGGTCTTTCCGATCCGACGCATCAATGTGCTCGCCTGCTTCATGTGAGCTGCCGTCCTTCTGATTTGATTTCAGCCAATGCGAAAATTGCAGTTTCCATTACTAGGTCTCTCCTAAAGCCCGAGTAGCGATTTGTGATGTTTCTGGTCCAGCCGTTCCACACGCTCGACTCAGAATCGGTGTGAGATAACGGCTCTAAAGGATAGAACGTCAGACAGAATCGAGACGAACACCTTCTTCCTAATTTATGTGCAATTCGATGCGAATGGACCAATTGCACGACTAGGATGGCGCTCGCAATCGGTATTCAACCGACCTTCTCCAACGAGACCGAGGCGAGCGAGTTCAGCGCTAGCGCCACCACAACGCGGTTTCTGAGGTATTTGGTCACTAGCCACAACGAAGTCCGCAAACCCAGTTTCCATTCAAGAGATCCCATGCGCTCAATTGCAAATTTCTCATTAGCGCTCGTCGCGCTGCTTCTATTTATAGCTGGCTGCCAATCTCCGCAAAGTGCGGCGTCAGACGACGAGCCTGCGGCTGCAGAACAAGATGCTGATGCGGAAGCTGAGGAGGAGACGGAAGGCGAATCCTCGGAGGAAGAAGAAGAAGAGGAGGACAACGGTCAGGAAGGTTGGGACGAAGCGCTCGAAGACTTGGAAGAGGTTTCGGGCCTGTTCAAGCTGCACCACGATGATTCGACGTTGCTGCTAGAACTCGACGAGAAGTCACTGGGGCGTGAATTCCTTTACTACGGATCCCTAGGCAGCGGTGCAGGCACCGGCAATATCTACCGAGGTGCGATGCTGTGGGAAACGGAGTTCATTCTTCGTTTTGAGAAGCGTGGTGATGAAAAGATCGTGCTCCTCGCCAAGAACGCGCGTTATCAAGCGGCCGGTGATGCGCGAGAAGAGGCGATGCTCGCGGACGTTACAAGCGAAGGCATTCTGCGCAGCTTCGACTTTGCGGCCGAGCTCAAGGATGAAGATCGCTACCTGATCGACTTGGGCGATTGGTTCAATAGTGACAACCTTGAATTGGCAAAAGCGGCACCCGGAAGCGGATACTCTGTGGATAGCGATTTATCGCTCTTCACGAACATCAGCGCCTTCCCGCGCAACATTGAAATCGATCACGAACTGGCTTTAACCGATGGCAAGCTCGGCAATCTAACGCAAGCCGACCCGGGCAGCCTGTTGCTCAAAGTTCGTCACTCGCTGTGCGCCTTGCCCAGCGACGGTTACAAGCCGCGCGAATTCGATCAACGCGTCGGTTACTTCTACACCGAACGCAAAGACCTGTTCGACGTCGACTCCACCGACTCCGTAACGCGCTTTATCAATCGTTGGCGGCTCGCCAAGAAAGACCCCTCTGCAGAGGTCAGCGATCCCGTTGAACCGATCGTCTTTTGGATTGAGAACTCGACACCCAAGCGTTGGCGAAAAGCTGTGAGAGCAGGTATCGAAGCCTGGGAACCGGCCTTTCGAAAAGCGGGCTTTAGTAACGGCATCATTGCCAAACAAATGCCGGCCGACGCAGCTTGGGAGCCCGGCGATGTACGCTATTCCGTCGTACGTTGGTCCGCCGACGAGAATGCTGGATTCGCAATCGGTCCGTCGCGTGTCGACCCGCGCACCGGCGAGATCTTTGACGCCGACATCACCATGCAGGAGTCCTTCGTTCGCGGCTACGGCGCTCAATTCGACAGTCTTGTGGATGACCTCAACAGTCGCAGCAAAGCCGAACTGCTTGCCGATTATCGCGAAAGCAAAACGCAACTCGCCTCGGAGCTTGACCTGAAGACCTGCCGGTTGGCCGGTCCGGAAAGGCAGATTCAAGCGGCACGCGCAATGGCCTTAGCCGATGCTCTGCAACCCGAATTCGATCGCGAGGAGTTTCTGCAAGCCATGGTGGTTGAAGTCATCGCTCACGAGGTTGGCCATACCTTGGGCTTGCGCCACAACTTCAAGTCTTCGACTTGGCGTCCGGTGAGCGAACTCAGCGATGTGCTCGAAACTTCCAAGCACGGATTGGTTGGATCCGTCATGGATTACAACCCGGTCAATTTGGCGGCACCCGGCAAGCTGCAGGGCGAGTTCTTTGCATCAGCACCGGGTCCCTACGACCTTTGGGCGATCGAGTATGGCTACACCGAACTCGGTAGCCGCGCATCAGCGGCATTGTCAGCCATCGCTTCCAAATCTCCAAACAATGGGCTCGACTT
>JBLINP010000232.1:0-7994 GCA_047639415.1 Planctomycetota bacterium
TTGCCGTGAGCTCAAGTTGAACTTCGCCATTGAAGATGCTCGGTGTGCGAACAACCTCTTGCGGCGGCGCATCGGTTCCGCAATTTACAATCAACCCCGTCGCCAATAAGCCGAGCAAACCACAGGTATTCAGTACGGTTGATCGTCGCATCATTGGTTGGTGGGATCGGAACCGAGAGTCGCGACTCGAATTGGACTGGACCAAAGCATGTTTCCATCCTCGAAGATCACTCGGGCGTAATAACAGTCGCCGGGTTTCCGCTCGGGATCTTCAAAAGCCTGCTGAACGCTGGTTGCGTTCAATGACGGACCGACGACGTAGATTTGTTCGTGATCGAAAGGGGCAGGCAGAGCGGTGGTTTTTCCACGGGGGAGATTGGGGAGCGCTTGACTGAGTTGTTGTCCGCCGATCTCCAGTGAAACACTCGTCTGGCTATTCGTTCCGGATATCAACAGGCCCAAGTCGAGGGGCTCGCGGCCTTTCACTAACGAAAAACGGTTATCGCCGAGTGATGTAATCACGACGTCCAGTTGACGATCGCGTCTGTGCTTCGTGGATTCAAGCTTTGCATTCGATACGCCGACTCGCATGGGGTTGTTTGAATAGGGGCCCCAACGACGAGAGGTCAATAAAATCAACTCGGGAGCGCCTGTCGGTCCGCCGTGTTCGCGCCAGGCCGCACCATTCTTGAAAACGTCGATTTGGGCGATACTTGCCGATTCAGGCCTTCCAGACCGGGCTGCGACGATAAAGGCGCTTCCGGCATTCGCGCCGCCGACTTGTCCAGATCGCAAGCTACCGAGCGAGGTTTGCACTCGTGCGAAGTCGGTGGCAGCGAAAGTACGGCGGTCTTTGAGCGCTCTAAAGATCGACTCGCGCGTGAGCTCGTCGGCTTCAACGCCGGCGAGTCCGTTGCCGCTGGCGCCGTGATCCGATGCGGCGATCAAACCAAACATATGTCCGTCCGCCAAACCTTCTCCAACTCCAGAGCGGGGCACGTCCAAGTCGGAAGCAACCAACGGTTGCCCGGCGCCTTCGTAGGATCCGCGTGCGCCTTGATAGACCTCGAATAGGCGATGCAATTCCGGTTGCATCCAACGCCACCGCCAGGGACTTTCACTACGACCCATCATGTGCGGAATCGAAATGGTGTTGTCCGTATTTGGCGACTTCCAGTCGGCTCCAACCTCAGGGAAGTTGTTCCAGTCTTTCGAATCGAACGCTATTCCCGTTCCGTCGAGGTAGATGTCGTTGCGATGTCCACGTTTTTTACTCGCTCGTTCGACTCCCGAAAAAACCACCAATCGGCCCGGTGCGTGATAACGATTCACGTCGCGTTGATTGCGCCAAAAAGACCAGGGTTGCAGGTGTTGAAAGTGATCGGTGATGGCGATGAAGTCGAGTGCGCCCGGACCGCGCGCGTAACGATAAGCATCATCGCTTGTGCCGTCGTTCGCACCAGCGCATCTTGAGAGGTGCGTGTGCCTGTGCAGGTCGCCGAAGTAGACTTTTGCTTCGTCCTTGCGCGCACTCAGTTCAGTTCGAATTTTACGAACGGAGTCCTTTTCCGATTCATTCTGGCTACTTGGTGGCGTTTCAAGTTGCGGTGTCCCGAGACTACGCGGAAGTTGCAGGGAACCCACTCGCCAGCGCCCTTCGATCGGCGACTCGAACGGCGTTGGGCGCGGACGCAAGGTACTTCTCAAATCGGCGGAAAAGACAGCTATTGGGCCATTTGAGGTACTTAGCAAGGACTCCGTGGCTTCGTTATCGCCCTCGGTTTGAGGCAACTCAACGATGGTGGGAGTGCCTTGCTCATCAAAGGTCAGAATGCGGGTCCACCATGTCGTAAAGAAGCGCGCGCTGGCGTTGATGTAGACGCGCGATCTCGCTTCTGCGACGTGCAGATCGTCTGTCTGTCTCAACGACTCTTGTCTGGATGCGGCTTGCTTGCGAGCACTTGCTGCAAAGGAAGGTCCCAAGCCGCGCATCGAAACGATCAAGCCGTCGTCATCCCAAAGTAGGTTTGGATAGTCGCACCGAAGGGCAGCGTCGGGAAGTGAAGCGCTTGTCGCAACACGTACCGTTCCTTCAGCGATGCGCGCAAGTCCTAAGGTGCGCTCACTACGAAGGCCGCCAAACTGGCCGAACTGCTCGGCTTCTTCCCAAGCCATCCAGGCGGCACCATTGGGTTCGAGAGCGAGTGCCGCGTGAGCTTGATAGCCTGCACCGCTATTGACTGCGTGCCGTTCCAGCTCGACGCCGTTTTCAAGCAGGGCATAGAACACGCGAAAGCCGTCAGCTCCATAAGCATCCCAACCAACGTGCAGGCGTCCGTCGCCAAGGCTTGCAAGTGTCGGAGCCCACGCATCCCTGTCCGATTTTAGAATGGAAGTGGGATTCTGCCAGCCCTGTCCGTCTCGAACGATGTGAAGGAGTTCGAGCTGATCGGATTGCGTGGAAACGCAAACCAGTTCCATTCGATCCGCGAGGGTTCTACACAGGCGAGGATTGAGCGCGCTGCTCGAAAGCGGTGTTTCGATCCCGCCCAGTTCAATCTGCGATTCGACGAGTTTCGCCGAACGAACTTGCAAGCGGCGATCCTCTCCAGAAGCGGAGCCCGCTTCCCAAACGCACATGACGCCCGCTTCCCAAGCCGAAATGTCAGGTGATGCGATCCAATCGTCGGCAATCGGAATCGAAATTCGCGCGAGGGGTGTTTGGAACTCAGCACAAACAAGCTCGAGAGTGAACGAATCCGCTGCGTACTCAATCCAAACCGACCAAACGCGACCACGGTCATCGAGAACCGAACGTGGTTCGAGTGCGACTCCCTCTGCGGCTTCCGATTGGGACAGCCACTCCACTTTTCTTGCTGATAACCCTAAATCGGGTGACCCGCCGCAAGCCAATAGACCGTGCGCGATCATCGCAATGGCAAGCAGAAGTCGAAGTGCTTCGCGCAAAATTAGAACAGGGGGGGCAATAGGGGGTTGGATGACAGGCTGGGAGGACTTGGCAGCATACGTTTGTCGACGGGCAGTAGTGAGCATCTACGACGACGGGTTTTGCTTGCGTGCCCGTGAAGGATTGGGATTCAAGGTTGGATGAGCGCCGGCGCAGATTTTCTCGGATGAATATCGCCAGAGATTGAGCGCCGGGTTGCTAGGGTTGGCTCATGAAGTTTCATTGGAAAGTGCTCTTGTGGATGCTGGCCGGTGTGATCGCTGGCGGTGTGATGCAGTTCTCCTTGGCCGCACCTGCCTGGACTGGTGCGAGTTGGGCTCCGGGTGAGAACGGAATCGTTCTCACGAGTACGGGCGGCCCCACCAAAAAAATTGCGTCGGGAACTGAGGTCGTTGCCGCGATCTCCGGAAGGGGATCCCCGGAAGAGGAGCGCAAGGCTCTGAAAACGGACGAGGACATCGAGTTCGTGCTTTCGAAGGCGGAGAACGGCGAGGTCCTGTGGCTCGAGACCGTGACTGGCGAATTGAAGCCGGTGGCGCTCGCCATGGATCCAACATCGCCTCGCGCGCTTTGGTTGGCGCCCTTCGACTTCATTGCCGACATCTTTATGGCGCTGCTCAAGATGTTGATCGTACCGATCATTCTGACCTCGATCATCACGGGTGTGACGAGCGTTGGTGAGATGAAAGACCTGCGTCGTATGGGGATCAAGACGGCGAGCTATTACGTAGGAACGAGCTTGCTCGCGATCATTCTCGGGCAGGTGCTCGTCAACGTCTTTCAGCCAGGCACGGGCGCCTCATTGGGGCTTGCCTTTCTAGACGAGTCATCGCTTGCACCGGAAGCCAGCTTCATCGACGTACTCAAGCGGATGATCCCTCAGAACATCTTCGCCTCGCTTGGAAGCAACGCCGCGATGCTGCAAGTGATTTTCTTCGCCCTCCTGTTCGGGTTCTTCATAACGCAAACCGCTTCGCCGCATCGCGAGCGGATGACGCAATTCTTCGAAAGCGCTTTCGAAGTCATGCTCAAGTTGGCCCAAGGCGTCCTGGCCTTGTTGCCCTATGGCGTCTTCGCCTTGATGATTCGCGTCGTAGCTAAGACCGGATTCGTGGCCTTCGAACCGCTCCTGTTTTACATGGGAGTCGTCACACTTGCGCTCCTGATTCATGCCTGCATCGTTCTGCCGTTGATCCTGAAGTTCGTCGGAGGAATCTCCCCGATTCGTTGGTTCAAGGCCGTTTCCCCGGCTTTGATGACAGCTTTCAGTACAAGCTCTTCCTCGATGACCTTACCGGTCACGATGGAAACGGTGGAAAAGCGCGGCAAAGTCAGCAATAAGGTCACCTCATTTACATTGCCGCTGGGAGCGACGATCAATATGGATGGCACCGCACTCTACGAGTGCATTGGAGTCATCTTTTTGGCGCAGTATTACGCCAGTAGCTCGAGCTTCGAACTGACCTTTGCGATGCAGGGGTTGATCGTTCTGATGGCCTTACTGGCGAGCATCGGGGCTGCGGGAATTCCCTCGGCTGGACTTGTCATGATGCTGACCATCCTCGCGGCATTGGGCTTGCCCCTCGAGGGAGCAGCCTTGTTGCTTGCCGTTGATCGCCCGCTCGACATGTTGCGAACGGTTGTCAATGTCTGGTCGGACAGTTGCGCAGCGGCCGTGATCGCGCGTACGGAAGGCGAGGAAGGTCCATTGCTCGCTGGGGGAGTGGTCTAGTTGGACGGCGATTCAAAGGAGCGCGAAGACGGTCTAGATCAGGCAGCCGTTCCGGAGTCGCAAGCTGAACCCGTCGAGCTGGATTGGGATGTGGCGCTGCCGCCGCTGCCCGAGCCTGAAGCGGAGCAGCTCGATTCGTGGTCGCCAAAAAACACCGAATCGCTGCCGCCCCTCGAGCCCCTCGGACCGCGCTGGCATCAAGCCGAACTGGCTTGGCCCATCGCACTGTTCGCCGGATTTGCTGGCTCGAGTTTGGGGGTGGCGAGCGGCTTGCCCGGCGTCGGGCCACTGGCTGCGATGATCCTGTTCGCGCCGCTGTATTTGGGGTTGATTCACCGAAACCGAACGGGTTTGGCGGCCTTGATCTCAATCGGCTGGCTGGCCGCGGTGGGAGCGGCGGCTGCCGGGGCGGTCCTCGACGAAGGCTTTTCGGCCATTGCCCGCTCGTGTCCCGGCTCGATTGGATTGCGCGAGGCAGAAATTTTGCCCTGGCTTGAAGGCGACCGGTCTGGACCGGCGAGTGGGACCTTTCTGCGCAATTTCTACGTCGGAGTTGGCCTGCTGCTCGTCGCCCGCCACTCCATCGGATTGGTGAGCTTGGCCGGATTGGCACTGTGCGCCTCCGCGATCGGCGCCAGCGTGGGGTGGTTTGCCACTGAGACCCTATCTATGGAGCCCGCCACGGCTTGCATTTTGGGGATACCGCCGCATCACGCCTTTTCTCTGGCGGGGCTACTGCTGCTGGTCGCGGTACTCAGCGATCGGCGCCAACTGCTGCCGCTGAGCGAAATCACGGATGTCCGGCGCAATTTAATGGTGGCCGGCGCCGCACTTTTGGTGCTGGGATTCTTCGTTGAGCCGCTTTTATCGCGGGCTTGGGGAACTTGGATGTCCGAAGCTGTGGGCTAACCCTCGCCGCGCCTGCCTTTGCGCCCTAGAATCTCAGCTCGATGAATCACAGTCTTACCGAGCGCGTCACGCGCCTATTAGCTTTTATGCTCCGCCATCAACCGGAGCAATTCGACCTGGAAGTAGATGCCTTTGGCTTCGCCGATATAGAGGACGTCCTCGACGCGCTTTCCGAGCGTGTTGACGATGACCTTGAAGTCGAGGATCTTGAGCAAGCCATCGAAGAGGGCAGCCGCCCCCGCTACGAAATCGTGAAGGACCGCATTCGCGCTCTTTACGGTCACTCGATCGCGGTCGAACCCGGAGAACCCGCACAACCGCCGGAATTGCTGTATGTCGGGTTGCCGTCCCGCGAAGCCGAACGAGCTGCAGAGCACGGATTGCGCAGCGGACGTCGTCGTTTCCTCCATCTCGCTTTAACGGCAGATGATGCGATGGAAACCGGTCGCCGTTCGGCAGTCGAGTACAACGTTCTCACTATTTACGCTCTCGACGGTTGGGAAGACGGAATTAATTTCTACGACCGCAAGTCGCTTTTCCTGGCCGAAGAAATTCCGATCAACTTGCTCGAAGTTGGACCGGTTCACACCGACGGTAGAGATCCGGCCGAGCGCGATAGCCGCGGTCGTGGTGGACGCGGAGGAAATCAGGGTGGCGGACGCGACGGAGGTCGTGGCCGCGGCGGTGAATCCCGTGACCGTGGACGCGGCGGACGTAGTTCTGCACCGCGCGAAGAACGACCGGCTCGCGAAGAGCGACCGGCTCGCGAAGAGCGGCCGGTTCGCGAAGAACGGCCGGTTCGGGATGAACGTCCTGCTCGGGAAGAACGTCCGGTTCGCGAAGAAGTTGCCGTTGCCGCCGATCGCGGTGAAAGTCGCGGCCGTTCAAACTCCACAGATCGTGGTCGCACGAATCGGGACGGCGGCGGAGATGGCGGTAAGTCGCGCGAGCGTCGCCCGAGTCGCGCTCCGCGTGAGCGCGCTCCGAGGGAGGAAGTTCCCAAGCGAACGTCCGATACGATTTCCGCTGCACCGAAAGTTGATTCGAAGCCTGCAGCGGAGAAAGCTCCCGCGAAGCCGTCGACCGGATTCGGTCTTGGAATCTTCGAAGAGAAGAAGGCAGCCAAGCCTAAAAAAGCGGCTGCGAAGCCGAAGCGCGCCGCTGCTCCCAAAGAGTCCAGGCCAGCTAAGCCTGCTGAGTCAAGCCCGGCGGAGCCGCCGTCGTCTTTCGGCGCAGGCCTATAGTTTTTGAGAGGGGAGGCTGGTCATGAATTGCATGCCTAACCCTCTCGAACCTTCCATGCAAACGGGTGAGCGAACGCTGCCCGTTTGCGAATAGGCTGACGCATGGCTTCGCTGTCCATTCTAGAAGGGCTACCAAACGGCTACTTCATAGACGAATCGCCGCGTGGCATTCTGGCTTTGTCGGTCACGATTGCTCGCACCGCGCATGAGGCAGGTTTCGGCCCAGACCAAGATGGCCCGCTCGAACAGTCGGATCTGTCCGGCCGTCGACCGCTCTTTCAAATGGAGCTCAACGGCGAATGTTTCGTCGTTCGCCGGTACAACCGCGGAGGCTTATTTCGCTGGTTCTTTCCGCGCACTTCGCTCGATCCGTCGCGTCCCTTCCGCGAGTTAATCCTGGCCGACTCCCTGGCGCGCAGCGGAATTCAAACTCCTGATGTCGTCGGCGCCCGCGCCGTACGCTGGGGCAGCGCGGGTTCGATAGGGGCCTTTAGCCCTGGTTGGCGTTTGGAGTTGGTCAGTCGACGAATCTCCGGTGCTATTGACTACGGCGAAGTGCTCGAAGCCATGCGCGAAGGACGCGTTGATCCGAGCGCGCGCATGCGATTGATGAGAGCAGCGGGTGCCATCGTTCGATCGATGCACAGCGTGGGATTTTTGCACGCAGATTTGACGCCTCGGAATCTGTTGGTTCGTCGGGAGTCACTCGAGAAGGCCGCTCCCGAACCGTGGGTTCTGGACCTCGATGGCTCGGTGTTCGTCGAGAACTTGACCGACGCCGATCGCCGTAAGAACTTGCGGCGATTGCTGCGCTCTGCGATCCGTCGAGAGAAACGTGGCGTTCCGTTTCTAAGTCGCGCGGACTTCGCTCATTTCCTGCGAGGCTACGATCCCGAAGCCCGAACATGGAAGCAAGACTGGAAGGTCATCCAAGCTCGACACAAACGCGGGACGGCGTTGCACCTGGCAGGCTGGGCGTTGGAAGGGCTGTTCGGCTCGGGTGCGGAGAAGCGCGACGGCGGTGCCGTCGTACGCTAACCCTTCTCTAGCCCGAATTATTCATGAACACGCGGACCAAACACCACGAACGACCGGCACTGCCGGTCTATTGGTTCCTGCTGGCACTTTGCAGATACTGGCG